>CALHXW010000422.1 GCA_938040325.1 uncultured bacterium
AGCGGCACGACACTGTTGGGATCCAGCTCGACAGGCGCACGGTCGGCGAGGTGCCAGACCACAGGGCTGCGCGCGTGGTGGCAGTGGGCGCCGGAGCCTGCCGAGTAGGCGTCCCAAGCCAGTGCGCTCGTCGACGCTGCCAAGCAGGCTGCGGCGAGGATAGCTCGGCCAATCGGCCCCGTAAGCGTCGCGCTGTGGTTCATGGGTGTTGGTGTCCGTCGCGGGTCTCACAGCGTACGGGCAGCAGGGAGTGGGATCACGCGTGATCGCGTCCGGTCGCTTCCGGTCGCTTCAGGTCGCTTCCGGGAAGGCACGTCGGTGACGCGACCTCAGCATCGAAGGGGCTCTACCGACGTTTTGTAACGTTTGGGCTCGGCCTTGGAGCTTTCGTCGTGAAGTCTGCCCGCGCGCACGCTATGGTCCGCCCGATCTTTCATCGAGGAGAGGACATGTCCAAGTCGCGTTTCCAGCTGCCCGTGCGTGGGGCCCATAACCCGTCCAGCAAGCGCGAGGGCACGACACCAGGCTCCTTCGCCAACCCTGCCGACATCGGAGGGCCGCTGACGTTCTCCTCACCCGACACACCGGGCATGCCGCAGCCAAGCACGAAGACCGCCTGGGACTTCATGCCGGACGACTGGACTCAGGTGGACGGGCGCTGGGAAGCCCCTGCCGGGTTCGAGCCGATCACGCAGCTTGAGCACGCGCGTCTGGGACGTATCACGCCCGAGATGGCTCGGGTCGCCGAGCGCGAGGCCCACCTCAGCGCCGAGCAAGTCCGCGACGAGGTGGCCGCCGGCCGCATGATCATTCCGGCCAACAAGGTCCACCTCGCCCACAAGCTCGACCCGATGGCGATCGGCCGCGCGAGCCTCACGAAGGTCAACGCGAACATGGGCGCATCGCCGGTCTCATCGGGCACCTCCGAGGAGGTCGATAAGCTCGAGTGGGCCGAGCGATGGGGCGCTGATACCGTCATGGATCTGTCGACGGGTGGGGACCTCGACGCCACGCGTGAGGCGATCATCACCAACAGCACGGTGCCGATCGGTACCGTGCCCATTTACTCGATGATCATCGGCACCAAGATCGAAGATCTCGGCTACGAGGGCATCCTCAAGACGCTCTTGCACCAAGCGCAGCAGGGCGTTGACTACTTCACCATCCACGCCGGCGTCCTTCGCGACCACCTACCGCTCGTCCGCGAGCGACTCATCGGTATCGTGTCGCGCGGTGGCTCGCTCCTAGCCAAGTGGATGCTGCATCATCGAGCTGAGAACCCGATGTACACCATCTTCGAGGACATCTGCGACGTCATGCGCCGCTACGATGTCTCGTTTTCGCTTGGCGACGGGCTCCGGCCTGGCGGGCTTGCTGACGCCAGCGATCCGGCGCAGCTCGCGGAGCTCTCGGTCCTGGGCGAGCTGACCGAGCGCGCTTGGAAGAAGGGCGTGCAGGTCATGGTGGAGGGACCCGGCCACGTGCCGTTCGACCAGATCGAGTTCAACATGAAGCTGCAGCGGACGCTGTGCCACGGCGCACCGTTCTATGTCCTCGGGCCGCTCGTGACCGACGTCTTCCCCGGCTACGACCACATCACGAGCTGCATCGGTGCGACGTCGGCGGCCTATCACGGCGCCAGCATGCTCTGTTACGTGACGCCGAAAGAGCACTTGGGCCTGCCCAAGCAAGACGACGTGAAGCAGGGCTGCGTCGCCTATAAGATCGCGGCGCACGCAGCGGACGTGGCGCTTGGAATTCCCGGAACGCGCGACTGGGATGATGACCTGACGAAGGCGCGGGCCGCGCTGAACTGGGAGCGACACTTCGAGCTTGCGTTTGACACCGACTTTGCACGCGCGCTCCACGACGAGGACCTCGACGTCGACACCGACTTCTGCGCCATGTGCGGTCACGACTGGTGCTCGGTCCGAATCTCCAAAGAGATCCAAGGCTTCATGAGCGGCAAGGCCGAGGGCTTCGAGCGCGAGCGCGTGCTGAAGTCGCCGGCGCTCACCGAGGAGCAGCGGCGGGTGCTTGAGCAGCGTGGCGTGCTCTCGCCGAGCGAGCTCCACCGGCTCGCGTCCAAGACGAGCGAGGCGGTGGGTGCCGATGTCGGCCAGAAGGCCGCATGTCACTCCGACATTGCCGAAGACGAGATCGCCCAAGACCTCCAAGAGAAGCTGGTCGACCAGACGCTCAAGAGCGCGTAGCCAGCCTTGCGCGCGAGCGCACATTCGAGGCGCGCAATCGGCGCGCTGCCTGAGGAGATATGCAACGCGCGCAACGGTGAGGTTTAAGTGAGCGACGCCAACACCCTTCGCAACCGGCGACCAAGCTGCGAGCGCTGCAGTTGACGCTAACCCTATCGGAGCTGTGGCTGCATCCGGTGAAGTCGCTCGGCGGACTGCAGGTGCGGCGGGCGACGGTCGACCGCCGCGGCCTGGTGGACGACCGGAGGTTCATGGTCGTCGAACCAAGCGGCCGGTTTTTGACGCAACGTGAGCTGCCACAGATGGCGCTGCTGTCGGCCTCCCTCTCGGGTGACGCGCTTCGCCTCGCCGACCGCAGCGGCGACACCCACGTTGTCTCAAGAGGCGAAGCCGCCAGCGGTCCTGAGATCGACGTCGCGATCTGGGGAGAGAGCGCACGGGCGACAGAGGCGCCACCGGCTGCGAGCGTTTGGCTCAGCGAGCGCTTGGATCGCGAGGTCCGCCTGGTCTTTCAGCCAGCGCACTTGGGCCGACCGGTCGATCCGCGCTACGCGGGGGCCGGCGACCAGGTCTCGTTCGCCGATGGGTTCTCGCTTCTGCTGACGTCGACCGCCTCGCTTGACGAGCTGAACCGACGACTTGTCGATGCTGGAGCCGCGGCCGTTCCGATGTCGCGGTTTCGGCCCAACGTCGTGGTCTCCGGTTGCCAGCCCTTTGAAGAAGACCGCTGGACTGCGATTCGGATCAACGGCATGCGCTTCGCGCTCAACAAGCCTTGCGAGCGCTGCTCGATGACGACGGTCAAGGACGGTCGGAAAACGGTCGAGCCGCTGCGGACGCTCGCAACATTTCGTCGCATCGACGGGAAGATTCTCTTTGGTCACAACCTTGTGCACTCGGGAACCGGCGAGCTCCGCGTCGGCATGGAGGTCGAGTGCGAGCTATGAGACGACGCGTGCATCAGGCGGGGCTTGCGGCCATCGGCTTTTGGGCCAGCTGGTTTGTGATGTCGGCAGCCCCTGTTCACGCCGAGCAGCGCATCATCCCGGCGGGCGACAGCGTGCTTGTTGGCGAGACCGTGGCCGCGTTTGCGCCTGACTTCGGCGCCGTGGTCGGCCTGGACCCGAAGACCGGTGCTCGGCGCTGGCGTGTGAAGCTTAGTAGCCCCGTCGGCGCACAGGAGCTCCGCGAGCTGGCCGGCAACCTCCTGGTGCTTGCTGGCGATACCGCGACGCTGATCGCGCCGACGGATGGCCGCGTCATCGCCACGCGCAAGGTCGGGATGTTTGCGACTGTTGGCGCCCGCGGCTGCGCCTTTCAGACCGCCGGCACCGGGGCTCGAGTCGCCTGCGGTGTCCGTTGCTCGTGCCGTTTCACGGCCCTGAGCTGCGCAACACTCAAGCCGCTTGCCGAGACGTCGAAGCTCTCCCGCATCGAGGTCAGGCGCTTTGACGGCGGCGGCTACACGACGGAGTGCCCAGGCGTGCCAGGCGAGACGCTCACCGGCGGCGAGACTCAGATCTACGCGCTCGCGACAGCGCCAGAGGGCAAAGGCAAGGATGCGTTCTTTCCGAAGCTTCAACACACCGCTTGGCAAGCAGGTAAGCAGCCGACGCGCTGGACGACCGACAAGCTGAGCGCGGTGCGGGCGTCCGCAACGTACAGCGGAAGCCAAGCAGGACATTGCTGGCTCGGCGGCCACGACGGCAGCCTCGTGGTTGTCGACTGCAGCAGCGGCGATGTGCTCTGGCGGACAAAGCTCAAGGTATCGGGCCGTGGCTCTGCCCAGGTGGAGCCGACAGCGCGTGGCCTCATTGTCGGTGACGGAGACATGGTGAAGCTGCTGAGGTTCGCCGACGGACGCGCCGCTTGGGCCATCCACGCGCCCGATGCGTACGTCCTCGCTGACTCAACGGTCGCCTGGCACGGGGCGCTCTCCGGCAGTCGCGCTCTGCGTTTGGTGAGCCTTGAGGACGGAAAGACCGTGGCCGTCTTTCCCGCAGGTGAGGCGGCCGATGTCTACATCACCGCGGACGATGTCGTCGTGACCAGCAAGAGCTCGGTGCGGCGCTATGACCGGGCCGGGGCCAAGCTCGCTGCGTTTGACTTTGAGGATGGCCGACGCGTGCAGAGGACGCATCTCGGAGAGAGCGCCATCGCGCTTCGCACGGCCTTCCACATGGTGCTGCTGCATCGGCAGTCACTGCTTCCTCTGCGCGAGGAGAGCGGCAGCTTCACGCTCGTCGGGCTTGACGGTGGACTTGGCCGTGGCCGTGTTGCGCTGATGAAGCACGCAGAGCGGGCGTTTGATCGCGCCGATCCCGAGACCTACAGCGAGCTCCTGCTCGGCACGGTTCGCGCCCAGTAGCGCGCCGGAAAAGGCTCAGTCGAGTGACGGGTGCGGCACGTGATACCAGCGCCCCTCGGCTCTAGGTGGCGCCACAGCCTGCCACGGTGACTCAAGGAGCTCGTCGAGCCCGACAGTCTCGACGGGCTCAAGACGGAGGTCTGCCGGGTCGTAGGCGTCATCGAGCACGCTCGTCTGAGCGTCCGTCACCTCCCAACGCCAGGCAACATCGTCACGGTCTGCCGCGATCCAGGCTGTGTCGCGGGACGCTCCGGCAACGAAGGTCGCGCTGGCCGGCAGCAAGGTGTAGTGGGACTTGCCCGTTCCGTCCGGCGCCAGGGTCCAGAGCCGTCGGCTGTCGCGCACGACGACCTCGCCGTCACGGCCGGCGGAGAGCAAAGGGCGTCCCGCCCAGTCCGTGTCGACAGCCACGCGCCAGACGAGCTCTGACGAGAGGTCGATGCGTGCGACGTCGTAGAGCCCTCCGATGTCGAGGAGCGCTGCCGTCGAGCCGTCTGAGAGCTCTGTGAGCTGCTCGACTGGGGCATCGATCTGCAGCCGCGTGCGCGCTCGCAGCGTTGCGCGGTCGAACACGGCGACCGCTCCGCGTGCACCAGCGCGCCACCCCATAAGGACGCGGTCACCCGCCACGACGACGTCGGTCGCCTCCGTCGCAAGCTCGTCACCCGCTAGGACGCTAAGGCTCGCGCCCACACCTGACTGCGAGAGCGTCGCGAGTGCGGGTCGCTCGTGATAGGAGCCCGCGACCAGCAGCCGACTCGCGTCAACACGGCACGCCGTGGGCTTAAACGCTGTTGGCCAGTGCAGCGTGGCGGCGGCCATCTCCCCGGACGCATGAAAGCGGGAGACCGTGAGCCCATCCGTCTCGGCACCAAGCCACACAACGCTACCGTCATCGACACACGCAACGCCTGGCGCGTTGCTGGTCCACGCAGCGCGGTGACCGCTAGAGGTGAGCAGCCACAGCTGGGAACGAGCGTCCGAGTCGGGGTCGGCGGCGCTGGCTGCCCACCAGGTAGCGCCATGGGTGGTCAGCAGCGACAGAGCCCCGGTGCTCGGGTCTTGGAGCGGCCAGCCGATAGGTTCGTGGAGCGAGCCTGAGGTGGTCTGACGTACCTTTGCTTGAAAGACCACGTCGAGAGGCGGCGCCTCGTTGAACCACAAACGCAGTCGCGCAAGCCGTGTGGTGCGCTCTGGCGACGGCTCGCGTGGCGCGGTCCAGGCGACGTCGAGGTCCACGGACTCACCAGGGTCGAGCCGAAGGGGAAACGTGGGTGGCGTTCGGTCCAGCGGGCGCGTGGTGAGGAGCGAGAACTCCCGCGGCTGAGCTTCGGGGCTCGGGAGGAAGGTCGCACCGTGGATCACCGCCGGACCTGGGCCGGTGTTGTCGAGTCGCAAGGCTTCGCGGACGATCTCTCCGGGGGCAGCGATGTGGTCGGCTTGGTCTAGTGGCAGGTGATAGGTATCTCCGTGGACGAGGCGGCGGCCGTTGAGTCCGATCCACGTGAGGGAAGCCTCGCCGTCCGCCGTCGGGACGGTCAGGTCAGTGCAGGCGTTGAGCTGAAGACAGGCGAGTACGACGAGCAGTGCTCTCATGGCGGCTCCTAAGGGTGTGGCTGGAAAACGCTTGGGCCCAACGGCCGGCGTCGCGCCTGCATGAGCAATCGGCGTGCCACCCGTGTCCAAGCGGAGGAGGTTGTTGAGAGTGTCGAGCCTGCCCGCGACAACGCGCCGACGGTCCATCGGCGTGCGACGATCTGTCCCGCAGGTTGCGACAGGTTGCTGGCGACACGAGACCCCAAGCTGGGGTGAAGAGACCCCAGCGGTTGGACGCCGTGGGCGTAACCAGCGCGCGGAACGGACCGACCACAAGGTGTGCAGCATACGCGTGCGTTGGGGTGATTTTACACAGCCCGCACTTGGCCTTGGTCGAGCGCGGATCGCGCTATCTCCGTGTGGCACGGGCAAACGTGACAGCCGGCGTCGACTGGCACAGTCTATGCATCGGCTCCCTCGCGGCGCCGACTCGTCAGGTGCACCCATGGCTGGCAGCAGGAGAGACAGAGATGCAATCGGCAGTATTGAGAATCGCGCTGGTGTGTTCAGCAGCTATCGTCCTGGGCGGCGCGAGTGACTGTGGGTCTGCAGATCCCGTGAGCTGCGACTTCAACGACGAGACGTTCTTTGCGGGGGCAACGTTCCCGGCCGCGGACGGCTGCAACCAGTGTCAGTGCCAAACCGACGGACAGGTCTCGTGCACGACGCTGCCGTGCGAGAGCGCGTGCGATTACGACGGCAAGGTCTACGCCTCGGGCGCGAGCTTCCCCGCAACGGACGGCTGCAACCAGTGCAGCTGCGACGAGAGCGTGGTGAGCTGCACGGCGATGGACTGCGCCGTCACGTGCGTCACCGACGACATCGTCTGGAATGTAGGCGACGTGACCGGGACGACGCCCTGCGGCGACTGCGTGTGCCAGCCGAGCGGCGAGGTTGTGTGTCCGGAGCTCCCCTGCGTGGGCTGCGGCGAGGGCGACAGCTTTGTGCCGGTGGGCGGCCAAGTCGCTGGTGGCGACTGTGAGATCTGCGAGTGCACTGGGCCTGACCAGGTCAGCTGCCAAGACGTGCCCTGCGGCCCTGGCTGCACCTACAACGGCATGAGCTACGGGCCGGGCGACCAGTGGAACGACCCAGCGGAGTGCCTAGTGTGCCGCTGCGGACCCAACGGCGAGGTGATCTGTGACGACACCGACTGCGGCGGTCCAGGCTGCTTCTACGATGGTGCGTGGTACGCCCCCGGGCAGTGGGCCGACCTCGGCGGTTGTGTCGAGTGCTACTGTACCGACGACGGCGAGTTCGAGTGCTACGAGGAAGGCGGCTGCGAAGGATGCGAGACCGACTACGGGTGGATCGGCTACGGCCAGAGCGTGCCCAGCGACAGCGGCTGCCATGTCTGCACCTGCGGCGACGGCGGCGAGCTTGAGTGCCCGGCAACCTTCGACTGCCCTGGCTTCTGCGAGGGGCCTGATGGGAACTACTACGCGGCCGGCCAGGGCTTTCAGCCGAGCGCCTGCGAGTCGTGTTTCTGCGGGTTCGGCGGGGAGCTTATCTGTGATGCCCTCGACGGTTGCGAGCCAGGCTGCACCGACGTCTTCGGCAACCACATCCCCGCTGGCGAAGAGGTTGAGGACCCCTCTGGCTGCGGCGTCTGCTGGTGCGACTGGGACGGCCAGCTCATCTGCGAGCCAAGCCCGGAATGCGGCGGCTGCTACGGCGACGATGGCGCCTACTACTGGCCGGGCGATACGTTCCTGAGCCTCGACGGGTGCGCGTCGTGTACCTGCATGGGCAACGGCAAGATCGAGTGCGAGTCAGAGCCTGGCTGCGAGCCCGGCTGTTGGATCGATGGCCAGTTCCTGCCGCCAGGTGCCGCATGGAGCAACGGGTGCCAGGAGTGTTTCTGTGCCGGCGACGGCCAGCTCGTTTGCGGCAATGACGAGTGCGAGTGGTGCGACAATGACGGCAACCCGGTGCCGCCAGGCGAGTGGTGGTGGTCCGACGACGGGTGCAACGAGTGCTGGTGCGGCTTCGACGGTCAGGTGTCGTGCACCGACAGCACCTGCGAGGAAGGCTGCTGGCAAGGCGACACCTTCATCCCTGAGGGCGAGCACTATTTCGACGGCTGCAAAGACTGCTTCTGTGAGGACGCCGAGCTCTACTGCGACGGCCCCGGTCAGTGCGATGGCTGCTACGTCGACGGCATCTTCGTTCCCGAGGGGGCCCCATGGAGCGACGGCTGCAACGAATGCGTCTGTGTCGGTCCCAACCAGTGGGTCTGTGATGACGGGACGTGCGGGTGCGAGTACGACGACGCGTGGTACTCGCCGGGCGACTCGTTCGCGGCAACCGACGGCTGCAACGCCTGCACCTGCCTCGATGACGGCACCGTTGTCTGCACGCAGATCGGGTGCCAAGGGGGGTGCACGTACGAAGGGCAGTTTGTCCCAGCCGGTGAGTGGTTTCCGAGCCAAGACGGCCAGATCTGCTTCTGCGGTCCCGACGGACAGGTTCAGTGTGAGGGCGACTGCCAGGGCTGTGGGTACAACGGCGAGTGCTTCTCGGCCGGTGAGGTCTTTGAGGCGGTGGACGGCTGCAACCAGTGTCTGTGTTCGCCGAGCGGCGATGTCATCTGTACCGAGGTTGCGTGTGAGCCGGAGCCGCCGAGCTGCGATCCGCAAGACGAGTACTGGCGCCAGTACTACGGCGACCCGCAGACATGCCAGCTCATCGACTTCGGTTGCCCGGACGGGGCTTGGGCCTTTAGCAATGCGTGCGGGTGCGGCTGCGAGCAGCCCGACTGGTGCCCGCCGGAGCTTCCGTGCCCGCCCGATGACCCGACCTGCGCTGCGGACCTCTTACCCGAGTGCCCGCTGAGCACCTCGGTGTGGCCATAGCCTCGGATTCGTCCGGCGACGCCGCCGCGCTCAGGCGAGGCGCCCAGCACGCCGGGACGCGTTGTGGCGGGTTGCTGTGGACACGCGTGCCGGGCGATGCCAGCGTTGCGCCATGAGTGAAGACAAACCGAACCGGGTCAGTGCAGAGGTCACCGAGGGCGATCACCGAGCTCCGAACCGCGCGATGCTGCGCGCCGTTGGCTTCAAAGATGCTGACTTTGGCAAAGCCATCGTCGGCATCGCGAACGCTCAGAGCACGGTGACGCCATGCAACGCGGGACTCGGCCCACTCGCAGATGCCGCAGAGGGCGCCGTCCGCAAGGCTGGCGGCATGCCGCAAATGTTTGGCACCATCACCGTGAGCGATGGCATCTCGATGGGGACCGAGGGGATGCGCTGCTCGCTCGTCAGCCGTGAGGTGATCGCTGACTCGATCGAGACGGTGTGTCGCGGGCAGAGCCTCGATGGGGTGTTGGCGGTCGGCGGGTGTGACAAGAACATGCCCGGCGCAATGATTGCGATGGCCCGCCTCAACATCCCCGCGGTGTTCGTGTACGGCGGCACGATCAAGCCAGGGCGCCTCGGCGGCGAAGACCTCAACATTGCGAGCGCCTTCGAAGCGGTCGGTCAGCTGCGGGCAGGGCGCATCGACCGTGGTCGCTTCGACGCGATCGAGCGCCGGGCCTGTCCAGGCGCGGGCTCATGCGGCGGGATGTACACCGCCAACACCATGTCGACGATCTTTGAAGCCATGGGAATGAGCCTGCCTGGCTCATCGACCATGGCAGCGGTGGAGGGCGAGAAGCTCGCGAGCGCGGCGGCGAGCGGGACAGCGCTCATGGACCTGGTTCATCGCGGCGTTCGGGCGCGCGATCTCTTGACTCGCGAGAGCTTCCTCAACGGAATCGCATTGGCCATGGCGGTCGGCGGTTCGACGAATGCGGTGCTCCATCTGCTCGCCATCGCCCACTCGGCCGATATCGAGCTGGGGCTTGATGACTTTGTGGCCGTCCGCGAGCGAACGCCGCATCTCGCCGACCTCAAGCCCGCAGGCCGCTACGTGACCACCGACCTTCACCGAGTTGGCGGCGTGCCGCTCGTGATGAAGGCGCTGCTCTCCGCCGGACTCGTCGAAGGCGGCTGCTTGACGGTGACCGGAAAGACCGTGGCGGAAAACTTGGCGTCCGTTTCGGGTACACCCGCTGCCGACCAGGACGTTGTGCTTCCCTTGAGCGCACCCAAATACCCCCAAGGACATCTCGTCGTCCTTCGAGGTTCGCTTGCGCCCGAAGGGGCGGTCGCCAAGGTCAGTGGGGTTCGTCACACGCGCTTCTCTGGTCCGGCATTGTGCTTTGACTCCGAGGAGGCTTGCCTGGCGGCGATCTTGTCTGGGGCGGTCACCGGCGGCGAAGTCCTTGTGATTCGCTATGAGGGGCCGCGAGGCGGGCCTGGCATGCGTGAGATGCTCGGGCCAACGAGCGCGCTGATCGGACGTGGTCTAGGCGATGACGTCGCGCTTGTGACGGACGGGCGCTTCTCGGGTGCCACCTACGGGCTTGTCGTCGGGCATGTGGCTCCAGAGGCTCACGTGGGTGGCCCCATCGCGCTGGTTGCCGACGGCGACACCGTGACCCTGGACGCCGAGAGCGGAACCCTCGAGCTGGCCGTGAGCGCCGACGAGCTCGCGCGCCGGCGCGCCCAGTGGACGGCGCCATCGCCACGCTACACACGCGGTGTTCTCGCGAAGTACGCCCGGCTCGTCTCGGGTGCCGAGCGTGGCGCGGTCACGGACTAGCCCTAGCCCCAAAACAAGCGCTCTTTCCGGCTGCGGCTTTGGCGATGCCCTCGCCAGCGGCGTCGGGGCGGTCGCTGCGCTCACTCGGACTCGACGATGCACGCATCGCCGTCGTCCGCCCGACGCCGCTGTGATGCGCACCTCGTTCGCCTCGCTCGAAAACGAGCGCTTGTCTTAGGACTCGCGCTACGCTGACACGCTACTTGGCTTTGGATGCCTTTGCCGGGCGTTTCTTTTTGCGCTTGGTCGTGGTCTTCGGCGCGTCGTAGCCAACGCACTCAAGGATCGATAGGGCGGCGGCGTAGCGACCAAAGGGCGGCATGATGTAGGCGCCAACGACTCGGTCGGCCACGCTCATCAGCGTCTCCTGGGCAATCTTGATGCCCTCGGCACGTGCGCGCGGACCCTTGTCGGCCTCGCGCATGCGCTCGCGGATGTGCTCCGGAACCTGCATCCCGGGGACCTCGTTGTGGAGGAACTCCGCGTTGCGTGCGCTTGCGAGCGGCAAGAGGCCCACAAGCACCGGCAAGTCGAGGTAGGCGATGTCGTCGAGGAAGCGATTGAGCAGGTTCGCGTCGTACACAGGCTGGGTCATGATGAGCTCCGCCCCCGCCTCCATCTTCTTCTCGAGCCGTCGCAGCTCCCGGTTGTAGTCGAGGGCCGCCGGCTCTGCGCCGCACGCGAGCACAAAGCTGGTCGCTTCACCGACCATCTTGCCGGCTGGATCGATGCCGCGGTTGAGCCCATTGGCGAGGCGCAACAGCTCGATGCTGTCGAGGTCGAAGACGGCTGTCGCGTGCGGGTAGTCTCCGAGCTTCGGTGGGTCGCCGGTGATGATGACGAGGTTCGACAGCCCCAAGACGTGGTTGGCCAACAGGTCCGACTGAAGTCCGAGCAGGTTCCGGTCCCGACAGCACACATGAAGGATGACCTCCATGTCGAGTCGACTCTGGACGAGCAGTCCCAACGCTTGGTTCGACATCCGGACGCTGGCTCGCGGGCCGTCAGCGATGTTGATGACGTCCACGCCATGGTCGCGGAGCATCTTCGCGGCCTCCAACGCCGCTGCCGGATTGAGGCCTGGCGGGGGATTGACCTCAACACTGACGACGAAGTTATCGGGCGTCAGGGGCGCATCACCCTTCACGCGCTCGCGGTAGACCCGGTCGATCTTGGCGGCGAGTTTGCTCTTGTTCGCGAGGGGAATCGGCTCCAGTCCTGCGGCTTCTTCGTCCACGGGCGCCGTGGGTGCAACCTCGACGAGTGTCGTCGGTCCGCCACCCATCATCCGCGCGGCCATGGCCACCCGGCGAATGTGGTCGGGGCGGGTACCGCAGCACCCGCCGACGAGTGAAACGCCTGCCTTGAGGAAGCGCCGGGCATAGACGCCGAAGTACTCGGGCGTCGCCATGTAGATCAGCCGGTCGTCCTGCTTGCGCGGGTAACCTGCGTTCGGTTGGGCGCTGACCGGAAGCCCCCTGCCGACCATCTGCTCGACGACCTTGAACAGCCCGTCTGGGCCTTCGACGCAGTTGGCACCGACCACCGATGCGCCCCAGCTCTTGAGCATGTCGACGGCTCGGCCAGGGTCGGCGCCGTCCGCTGTCCGCTGCTCGGCATCGAACGCCATCTGAGCGATGATCGGGCGGTCCGTGACGCTCTTGACGGCCTCGATAGCGACACGCATCTCTGAGAGCAGGCGGAACGTCTCGAGGACAACCACGTGCACGCCGTGGTCGACAAGGATGGTTGCTTGCTCGGCAAAGAGGTCGCGGAGGTCCTTGAGCTCGTCGTCTGTGACGACGCCGGGCATGGTCCCGGTTGGCCCGATGCTGCCGCCAACGTAGGCGCGTCCCGCTGCGGCTTCTAGCGCAATCTCGGTCGCGCGCGCGTTGATCGCCTCGAAGCGGTCGGCTGCGTCGTAGCGAGCAAGCTTGAGCTTGTTGGCACCGAAGGTGTGGGTCTGGATCAGCTGAGCGCCAGCTTCGATGTACTCCTCGTGGACTTGGCGGAGCAGGTTCGGCTTTGAGAGGGCTGCCTCTTCGAGGGCCTTGTTGATGAACATGCCGCGCTCGTACAGCACCGTGCCGTTTGCGCCATCAGAGACCAACGGGCCGCTGGCAAGGGCGTCGAGAAAGGGCTTGTTGATGCGTTTCGTCACGGCCGTACCTCAGCTTCTGCGCTCGCGTGCGAAGTCCTTACGGGGTTTTTCCCCGTTTGACGAGGCTGGGGGATCGCCAGGCGACACTCTAGAAGGCCGCTTCGAGCCGCTCGTGATGCGGGTCACCCCGCCGCGGGACACAATTTCGGTCAGGACGGCGAAAAACTTCTCAAGCGGCACCAGCAACGAGCCGTTGGCTTAGATGCAACCGAGGAGACCCATGAGTTACCGCTTCACAACCGACCGCTTCGAGCTACCCGACTTGGGTATCGGTGGTGGTGGGACGAAGCGCTCGGAACGCCCAGACCTTGCCCCCGCTCGCGGAGGCGAAGGTTGGAAGAGAGACGACGCCGCTGTGCCACGTACGGCAGAGGGCACGCTTAGACCGAACACAACCCGTCAACCGGAGCGTTTCATCTAGGCGTCGTCGTTGTGGCGCAAATAGCGTCCACGGCAGCAGCCGACAATCTTCCGATCGAGCCGATGACCACCTTCGCTGTTCCCCCGAAATGGTCCTCGGCTCTGCTTACACAGCCTGCGCCTCCATTCGCTGTTCCCCCGAATTTGGCGCTGGCTACCTTATCCGCCGATGGTCGTTCTCCGCTGTTCCCCCGGAGCGACCGTCGGCTTTTTTTTGTTTGCACGCGCTTTGTCTGACGGCGCGCGCTCGCCCAACGACAAACGCCGCGATGCCTTAGGCACCGCGGCGTTCGTTGTCTAACGGGGAATCAGGCCCGGAGCGCGAGCTGCTTTCGGCGCGTCCAAGCGGCGATCAACAGGAGCACGAGCAGGCTGCTCGTCGCTGGTGCGCCGCCGCCGGCGCAGCCATTGCCCTTGAACTCGCCCGTCGCGTCGTCGACCGGATCGAGCGGGTTGGTCTGGGCTGCGATCTCATCGCCGTCGTTGACGCCGCCACCATCGGTGTCGGGGTTGGTCGGCAGGGTCGCATAGAGCGCCACTTCGTCACCGTCACGCAGTCCGTCGCCATCGGTGTCGGGGTTGGTCGGGTTCGAGCCGTAGATCTGGACCTCGTCACCGTCGCGCAGTCCGTCGCCGTCGGTGTCGGGGTTGAGCGGGTTGGTGTTGTACGTGGCTTCGTCAGCGTCGGGAATGTTGTCGCCGTCGTCGTCGTCGTCCGCGCAGTCTGGGACGCCATCGTCGTCGGAGTGGACGCACTGGGTTGTGCACTCGCTGTAGCGGTCGTCGCAGTCGACGGCCGTGCAGTCTTCGCCGACGCCGAGTCCGTCGCCGTCTTCGTCGCGGCAGCCTTCATTGCAGTCGGGCTTGCCGTTGCCGTTGGTGTCGGCGCACGAGAGGTTGCAGATCGCGACTTGATCGTCGCAGTCAGGTCCAGTGCAGCCGCCACCGATGCCGTAGCCATCTCGGTCGATGTCGACGCAGGGGTCAGCGCAGTCGAAGACGCCGTCGGTGTCTTGGTCGACGCAGGTCGTGGTGCAGCTGGCCGCTGTGTCATCGCAGTCCGCGCCGACGCAGGTGGAGCCGACACCATAGCCGTCGCCGTCCGCATCAACGCAGTTCTCGGCACAGTCCGGTGTCGCATTGTTGTTGTTGTCGCTGCAGTCGGTCGTGCACGCTTGGCGGCTGTCGTCGCAGTCAGGTGCGGTACAGCCGGCACCCTCGCCAAAGCCGTCGCCGTCTGCGTCCAAGCATGTGTCAGCGCAGTCCGGGATCTGGTCGTTGTCGCTGTCGCTGCAGTCGGTCGTGCAGGCAGGTACCGCGTCGTCGCAGTCGAGTCCGGCGCAGCCCGGACCGACACCGAAGCCGTCGCCGTCCTCATCGAGGCACGTTTGCTCGCAGTCGGGCACGTTGTTGGCGTCGTTGTCGGTGGTGCAGTCCACGGCGCAGGTGGCGACCTGGTCGTTGCAGTCGGGGCCGGTGCAGCCAGGGCCCTCGCCGTAGCTGTCGCCGTCGGCGTCGAGGCAGGTGTCGAGCGGGTCGCAGTCATTGCGGCTGTCGTTGTCGCTGTCGACGCAGACCGACGTGCAGGCAAAGACCGTGTCGTCGCAGTCGGGACCGCTACAGCCGATGCCCTGACCGAAGTTGTCACCATCCTTGTCGAGGCAGCTGTCGGCGGGGTCGCAGTCGAAGATTCCGTCGCTGTCGCTGTCGACGCAGACTTCGTTACAGGCACTGACCGTGTCGTCGCAGTCGGGGCCATTGCAGAGGGGGCCGATGCCATATCCGTCGCCGTCGTTGTCGGTGCAGGCCTCACCGCAGTCCGGGACGCCGTTGCCGTTGGCATCGGTGCAGTCCGTCGTGCAGAGAGCTCGGCCGTCGTCGCAGTCTGCGCCGGCGCAGGTGGTGCCGTTTCCGAATCCGTCGCCGTCGCTGTCGAGGCAGGTGTCTTTGCAGTCGAAGATCTGGTCGAAGTCCGAGTCGAGGCACGTGGTAGTGCACTGGGTCGACGAGTCGTCGCAGTCGATGCCCGTGCAGCTGGGCCCGATGCCGTAGTTGTCACCGTCAGCGTCCACGCAGGTCTCAGCGCAGTCCGGCACGAGGTCGCTGTCGAGGTCGGTCGTGCAGTCCACCGCACAGGAGGGGGCAGCGTCGTCGCAGTCGGGGCCGTTGCAGCCTGGGCCAACGCCGTAGCCGTCGGAGTCGCCGTCAATGCACGGGTCGTCGCAGTCTGGGACCAAGTCATTGTCGGAGTCGGTGCAGTCCGTGGTGCACTGGTTGCGGTTGTCGTCGCAGTCGACGCCGAGGCAGCTGCCGCCGACGCCATACCCGTCACCGTCGTTGTCGGTGCATGACACGACCGTGCAGTCGGGGTCCATCCCGTCGATCGGACCGTCGCAGTCATTGTCGAGACCGTCGCCGCAGAAGGCCGCCTCGTCCGTGTTGCCGGGGTTGGCGCTCGAGGCGCCGTCGTTGCAGTCGCTGCCGCCGACCAGCGGGTTTCCGCCGCCAAACTCGTTGCTGCAGCCAGCAAAGGTTGGGTTTTGGTTGAGTGGGCCGGTCGTCGAAGCACACCAGCCGTCGCCGTCTGCGTCACAGGTGACACCGAAGTCGGCGTTGGTGGGGGCGCAGTCGCAAGCGTCGCAGACAAGGTCGCCGTCGCTGTCTTCGTCAGAGAACACGCGGAGGCTGCCGACCGTCGGGCCCGCGGCGAAGCCGCTGCCGTTGGTGACGTACGAGAACCGGAAGCTGAGCGTGTCGCCTGGGCTCACTTCACCGGTGAGGTCGAGGGTGCCAGGGGCGAGGGTGCCGATTTGGAGCGGCGAGATGGCGGTGAACGCACCGCCGTTGCGCGACCAGCTCAGCTCCAGGAAGTCGCCGTCAGCCGACACGGTGCCGCCAAGCTCGAGCTCGACCTTGAAGTCACCGGGGCAGGCGCCCGCTGGAATCGCGATCGGAGCCGTCTCAAGCGTGGCCGAGAGGTTGTTTGCGCTCGCAGCGGTCCACGCGCCCAGGGTCGGGCTCCAGGTCCAGGCGGCATCGCCGTTGACCAGCCACCCGCCGTTGTCGGCGTTGAGGTCGACGTTGGCGTAGGTCTCGCAGCTTGCGGTGCCGGTGCCGCCGCAGTCGGGGTCAGCCGCGTCGATGAATCCGTCGCAGTCGTTGTCGATCCCGTCATCGCACTTCTCTGGGAACTGGGCGGCGATGTCTTCATTGAGCGGCGCACAGTCGCAGATATCGGGCACGCCGTCGTTGTCGAGATCGGCCTGGGGGATGACCACGAGGTTGTCGAGGTTGAAGTGGTCGTTGGGCCAGAGCATCGAGAAGACAACCTCATCGACAGGCTGGTCAAACACGAGGCCACGCCAGCTGACGTTGTTGTTGTCGGGTGCGCCAACGCCAAAGTCCTCGATGAAGTGGACCAGCTCGCCGTCACGGAAGGCTTCGACCGACATGATGCCGTTGATGTCGCCGACATCGATGAAGGTCATTCCGATGGCCGTCGCGGCGTCGGGCAAGAACGAAATGCGAAGGCGGCTGTTGGACTGGTACGAGCCTGGGATCTGCGGGTCGAGCGCCGGCGTGCCGTCACCCTCAGCGAAGGTGGAGGGGTAGGGCGCGTCCTCGACCGTGAGTGTGATCGTCTGACCGGAGTCGCTGTCGATGCTGAATCCGTCGCCGCTGATCGGGGCCGCAGCGCCGTCGGGCAGCGAGTTGAAGTCGTAGACCAAGAAGCAGCCACCCATGGCGTCGGCGAAGGCGCTGAAGTCCGAGTAGGGCTCGGCTTCGGTCGTGCACGACGTCATCTGAAGCTGGTTGAGCTTCAGCGGTTGCGCTGGGTCGCCGATCTGGTCGCAGCTGATGGTGTTGTCGGCGTCGACGAAGAAGGTGACGGTGACCTCGGTCGCGCCGACCGACGGCACGATCTCGGAGGTCGCCTTGCTCCAGACCTCAAACGCACTCGGAGAGACCGCAGAGCCATCGTTGAGAACGATGGGCGCAGTTGCGCCGCCGCCCGTGTTGTCGGTCCAGGTCACGGCGAGAATGTCGAAGACGGACACGGTCGTTCCGTCGTCGATGAAGCCGAGTTCAAGACCGCCAGAGAGGTCCCAGCTCATGAAGAGCGGAGCACCGTCGCCACGGACCTTCCAAGTGAAGCTGAGCGGGGATTCGGCGAGCTGGTCGCCGTTGGCGTAGCAGTACGTGGTCGCAAGTGAGCTCGGCGTGACGCCGCGGCAGTCGTCCTTGCCCGCGCACTCCGTACCGGCCGCGTTGCAGATGGCGCCGGTCTCGATCTGGCAGGTCGCGTCGCAGCCATCTTCACTGTTGGTGTTTTGGTCGTCGCACTGCTCGCCAGGATCGACGACGCCGTCGCCACAGGCGCTGGCGGTCGGAAAGCCATTGCAGCCGGTCACCGACAGCGAGTTGACGGTCACGCCCGGGCTACCGGCGTTGACTCCGCAGTCGCCGCATTGGAACTGGCCGTCGAGGGTCCGGACGTAGACCGAGACCGTCACGCTTGTCGTGCCAGGAGTTGGCTGAAAGCACTGGGCTCCAGCGGCTTCCCAAGTCGCGGTGGCGCTGGCCTCGCAGCCTGGCGACGCGTTCGCCTCGCAGACGCCTGGGCTCTCGCCGGCAAGGCAGACGTCTTGAAAGGTTGGTCCGGTGGCAACGCCGCCCTCGGTGAAGCGGAGGAACACTTGGTCCCAGCCGCCCTGCTCGATCTCGGACGTGACATCATAAGAGACACAGATCTCAGAGCCCGCAACGAAGGGGGTAGTCGGCGTGTAGACAAGCGAGGTCCGGTTCGTGGCGGCATCGATGGTGCCGGTCTCGAAGCAAATGAACTCGTCGGTCAACGACTGCGGTGGGCATACGTTGGCTTGGCCGAAGGCAACCGAACCCGTCGCAACAACTGCGAGTCCGGCAACGATGAGGCGTGAGAGTGTGAGTACGGAGCGCGTCATGATGCCCTTCTGGTCTCTGCAATCCCCTCGAAAATAACGGTTTTTACCGAGGGGTCGATGAAATCGCGCGGACCCTATGTGATGGCGAGACGCGATTGCAAATAAATTCGACGCGGCGCGTCAATCGTTCGGAGCGGCGTTCGGCCGCCCTACCTCATCGGCGGAAGAGCTTGTGTTAGGGGGCGTCGTGGCCGATGCTCGCACCCATGTGGGAGCCGCACTGTTGTCCGTGGAGCGAAGCATGCTAGCCCGGTCTTCATGCCAAGAATTCGAGCGAGGACGAGGAGGCACGAGCTGCGCTCCTGGACCCGGTTCGATGGGCGTGCACGGAGCGGAGCGGAGCGCGGAAGTGTCGCGACACTTCGAGGTTCGCGAGAGTCCGAGTGAGCGCAGCGACCGCCCCGACGCCGCTGTGGTGCGTAGATGGGACGCCGCAGCCGGAAGTAGCGCTTGTTCTGGGGCTAGCCCCAGTCGCAGTCACCGCTTGCAGATCGCTGTCCTGGCCACCTTGATTGGCTGCATGGTGGTCGCTGGGTATCCGCAGCAGGCAGCATCTGCCCCGCCAGCGCTGCCCGGTAGCGGCGGGTTCAACGCGCAGCTCTTCGAGCCGCTCCCCGCTCAGGGGCTCAACCGCCTCAACATGTCCACAAGCGACACGCTGACGCAGTTTAGCTTCTCGGCCGGCATCTTCTTTCACTATGCCGACGACCCGGTGACGACCATCGACGTCGACACCGATGAGGTGTTTGAGCGCATCGTGGACTCGCAGCTCATCGGCGAGTTGATGCTGAGCTTCGCCCTCTTCGACTGGGCCAGCGTTGGCGTCGTGATGCCGGCTGCCGCGTATCAGACAGGCGATCCGCTTGAGCGCGTCGGCCTCGCTGGCGACCGGCTGGACGGGCAGTCGCTAGGGGACTTGCGTGTGGTCACACAGCTTCGGCTGCTCGACCCTGCGAGCTTTGGGGGATTTGGCCTCCACCTCGTCGTGCCGTTGGCGATCCCAACCGGCGACCGCGAGGCCTTTCTCAGCGACGGTGAGCTTCGCGTCACGCCAACCCTTGGCATGGATTGGCGCTCTGCATCGGGACTGTGGCTTGGTCTCAACGCTGGCTATGAGGTCCGGCCTGCTCGGCCTTCTCATACTTATATCAGCGACGACACGATTCGCTGGTCGGTTGGAGTTCGTATCCCGCTGGTGCGTGAGCTCGCGTTGGTCGCGACGGGATTCGGCTCGTATCAGACGGGCTCATCGGTGGACCCACAGGACCCGAGTCAAGGGCTCACACGCGAGGTCGGGACCCCGGTAGAGGTTCTGGCTGGCTTCGAGATACTTGCTGCAGAAGGGTTTGTGGCGAGCGCTGGTGTCGGCTTACCAGTTGTACGTGGCGTCGGGACACCCGACCTGCGAGCCTATGTGACCCTCGGGTGGACGCCCTTCGAGGAGGCCGACGCCGATGGAGACGGCATCGCCGATGTCGTCGACGACTGCCCGAACACCGCGGAGGACCTCGATGGGTACCTCGACGAGGACGGGTGCCCGGAGCTGGACGACGACGGCGATGGCATTCCCGATGCGCTCGACAGCTGCCCTCAGAGCGCCGAAGACCCAGACGGCTTCGACGACGAAGATGGTTGCCCCGACGCGGACAATGATCGAGATGGCGTCCCCGATGTGGTCGACCTGTGCCCAACGCGGCCTGAAGACAACGATGGCGACGCCGACGGTGATGGATGCCCGGACGTCGACGGTGACCAAGACGGCGTGACCGACTCCGCAGACCGGTGTCCGAACGAGCCCGAGGACGTCGACGGCTTCAACGATGCGGATGGCTGCCCTGACCGTGACAACGACGGCGATGGCGTGCTCGACACCGAGGACAGCTGCCCTCTCAAGGCCGAGACCATCAACGGGGTCGACGATGAAGACGGATGCCCGGATGTCGCAGTGCAGGGCATCGATGACCAAGGCGATCGGCTCAAGCTCTCAAAGAGCCTCAGCTTCAAGGGCCGCACGAGCCAGCTGAACGACGACCACCGGGCTGTGCTGTCTCAGGTCGCTGCCTACCTCAAAGGGACGCCCTCGATCGCGTCGCTCGAAGTCGCGAGTCACACCGACAGCGAGGGCACGACCGCTCAAAACCGAGGCGTGACCCAGCGTAGAGCGGACGCTATTCGCGCGTTCCTCGTTGCGCAGGGCGTTGACGCCGGGCGCGTCATCGCCGTTGGGTATGGCGAGGAGCGACCGATCGCCAACAATGCGAGCCCTTATGAGCGCGCGAAGAACAACCGCGTGGAGCTCATCGTGAAGGAGCGCTCCGTCACGCTACCTCAGTAGGAGCCACGGGCGCAGGCACGCGCCTTCCGCGGCTATAGGCGCGAGCGTTAGTCCCAACTCAAGCGCTACTTCCGGCTGCGGCATCCGATCTACGCACCACAGCGGCGTCGGGGCGCTCGCTGCGCTCACTCGGACTCGACGATGCACGCATCGCCGTCGTCCGCCCGACGCCGCTCTGATGCGCACCTCGTTCGCCTCGCTCGAAACTAGCGCTTGTTTTAGGACTAGCGGCACACCTCTCGCGTCCCAGAAACCGCACTTCCCGGCAACGCTGCTAGCCTCGACTTTAGCCATTTTTAGAATCCGAGGCTTCGCTGTCTCCAGGTGCACTCCCCCATTTTTCGAGACTTGGGTCATGAACGGGTCGTCGAGAATGGATTGCTCGTCCGATGCCGGTACCGTTGCGGGACACGGTGTCTGTTGTGATGTTCACAGAGCACACGAAGGCGTCATCCACGCGGGTTGAGAGCACGACGCTCGCACTTTGTGTCGCAAGCGGATTGTTGCCCGCCGCCTCAGCCGGGTCCGACGCGCTTGGCAGATCGCGCCTTGTATCTGCACATGGGGCACCTCCGAGGTCACGCGCGCGACGAGTGTAGCGCGCGGACTCTCGGTCGTCGCGCGGCTACCTCGCCGCCAGCGAGCGCCGCGAGCGCCGCCAGACCGAAGCCACGCCCGCCAACGCGAGCACGAGCCACCATGGAGCGCCCGAGCTACCGCCCGCGCAGCCGTCCGAGCCGCCCTTGGCCGTCAGATCGCCGAACAAGGCGCCCTCGTCCACGCACTCGGCCGAGCAGCCATCGCCGCTAACGGTGTCGCCGTCATCGCAGCTCTCGCCGACCTCGACCTCGCCGTTGCCGCAGATGGGCTCGTTGGTGCAGGTCGCGGAGCAGCCATCGCCATCGTCGGTGTTGCCGTCGTCGCATTCCTCGCCGCCATCGCCGCCCTCGACAACGCTGTTGCCGCACTCTGGCGGCTGCTCACCCTGACAGTCGCGTGAGCACCCATCGAAGTCGGTGAGGTTGCCATCGTCGCAGTCCTCGCCTTCTTCGACCTCGCCGTTGCCGCAGGTCGGCGCCGGCACTTCGTCTTCGCAGGTGGCCGAGCAGCCGTCGCCGTCGTCGGTGTTGCCGTCGTCGCAGTCCTCGCCGTCGTCGACCGTGCCGTCGCCGCACGCCGGTTCGAGCTCACAGGCCGCCGAGCAGCCGTCGCCGTCGTCGGTGTTGCCGTCGTCGCAGTCCTCGCCCTCGTCGACCGTGCCGTCGCCGCACGCCGGCTCGACCTCACAGGCCGCCGAGCAGCCGTCGCCGTCGTCGGTGTTGCCGTCGTCGCACTGCTCGTCGTTCTCAAGCACGTCGTTGCCACACTCCGGCTCGGCAACCTCTACGGTGCAAGCGGCCGAGCACCCGTCGCCGTCATCGGTGTTGCCGTCGTCGCAGCCCTCGCCGTCCTCGACCTCACCGTTGCCGCAGACCGGGTCCTGGACGCAGGCCACGCCGGGCGCGCCACAGGTCCAGCCCTCTTCCGGCACACATGCGGCCGAGCAGCCATCGCCATCGTCGGTGTTGCCGTCGTCGCACGTCTCGCCGCCGATCACGTAGCTGTCGCCACAGCGCGGCGCACACACGCTCGTCACGTCCTCGGCGTCTTCTTCTGCTAGCGGACAGTCCCAGCCAGCTTCGACCTGGCACGTGGCCGAGCAACCGTCGCCGTCGTCGGTGTTGCCGTCGTCGCAGTGCTCGGGCAGCACCGGCACGCCGTCTCCGCAGACCGTGACGCAGGCGACACCTGCCTCCGCGCAGACAAACCCAGGCTCGGTCTGACACGCCGTTGAGCAACCGTCGCCGCCGGTGAGGTTGCCGTCGTCGCAGCCCTCGAACGCGTCGAGTGCTCCGTCGCCGCAGCTCGCCACACACGCGCCACCGCCTGCCGGACAGGCCCAGCCGTCCTCGGGCTGGCAGTCCGCGTCACAGCCGTCACCGCTCTCGGTCCCGCCGTCGTCGCAGCCCTCGTCGCCCTTGGCCGCGCCGTCGCCGCAGATCGGGGTGCACGCAGTGTCTAGCTCCGGCGGGCAGCTCCAGCCCGCTTCGACCTGGCAGGTCGCCGAGCAACCGTCGCCATCGTCGGTGTTGGCGTCGTCACAGTGTTCGGGCAACACGCGCACCCCGTCGCCACAGACCGTGGTGCAAGCCGCGCCCGCCGTTGGGCAGGCGTAGCCTTCCTCAAGCACGCACCCTGCCGAGCAGCCGTCACCCGCCGTCGTGTTGCCGTCGTCGCAGTCCTCGGCCGCGTCGACCGCGCCGTTGCCGCAGGTCTGAGCGCACACGCCACCGCCCGCCGGACAGGCCCAGCCGGCCTCGACCTCGCATGCGCCGCTGCAGCCATCACCGCTGTTGGCGTCGCCGTCGTCGCAGTCCTCGCCGTCATCGACGACGCCATTGCCGCACATCAGCATGCACGCGCCGCCCCCGCTTGGGCACTGCCAGCCGTCCTCAACCGTGCACCCCGCCGAGCAGCCGTCAGCATCCGCCGTGTTGCCGTCGTCGCAGAGCTCGGCCCCGCGCACCAAGCCGTCGCCGCACACCGCCGCACAGTCAGCACCCGGCGTCACGCAGCTCCAGCCAGCCTCGGGCAGGCAGCTTGAGCTGCAGCCGTCGCCGCTGTCGGCGTCGCCGTCGTCACAGAACTCGGCGCCAGCGACGATGCCGTCACCGCAGACCGTCACGCACACGGCGCCGGCCGCTGGGCACTCCCAGCCGTCCTCGACCTCGCACGCGACCGAGCAGCCGTCGCCGTTGGTCTTGTTGCCATCGTCGCAGAGCTCGTCCATCCCCATGCCGACGTCGAGCTCGCCGTTGCCGCACAAGCTCACGCAGCCGCCGCCGCCGGGCGGGCAGCTCGCGCCTGGCTCCACGTCGCAGCTCGCGCTGCAGCCGTCACCCGCCTCGACGTTGTTGTCGTCGCATGTCTCCGCACCCCGGACCAAGCCGTCTCCGCAGACCGCTGTGCAGTCTTCGCCGGCGACATCGCAGACCCAGCCTGGCTCCGGCAGGCACTGGCTCGAGCACCCGTCGCCGCTGTCGGTGTCGCCGTCGTCGCAGAACTCGCCGACCACCAGCATGCCGTCGCCACAGTCGGGCTGACAGGCCGTGCCAGTCGCGCCGCACTCCCAGCCGGGTTCGACCTGACAGCCTGCCGTGCAGCCGTCGCCTTGGGTGAGGTTGCCGTCGTCGCACGCCTCCTGAGCGGGGTCAACGACCTGGCCGTCGCCGCAGATCGGCGTGCACACGTGCTGGCCGCCCGGGATGAAGAGCCACTGGCAGACATCGCCCGGAGCCGCATCGCTGCAGGCATCGGGGCAGTCCATCCCGTCGTCGAGTAGCTCGCAGCTCTCGAAGTCGTTGGTCTCCGTTGAGCAGCAGCCCTGCGCGCCATAGGAGCCCTCGGTCGGCTGACAGGTCCAGCCATCCTCCCAGCTGCCGCAGTCGCTGGGGCAGCCGTCGCCGTCCTCGGTGTTGCCGTCGTCGCACTGCTCTTCGCCGACCCAGTAGCCGTCGCCGCAGATGGCCTCGCAAGGCGCGCCCACCGTGTCACAGACAAAGCCGAACTCGGGCTTACAGTCGCTGTCGCAGCCGTCGCCCCCGTTGTCGTTGCCGTCGTCGCAGGTCTCAGCCCCGACCAACAGGCCGTCGCCGCACTCCGGTCGACACTGGCTGCCGTCTTGGGTGTCGAAGCAGTCAAAGCCGTCTTCGACGCTTGTGCAGTCGGACGCGCAGCCGTCGCCGTCGGCGGTGTTGCCGTCGTCGCAGGCCTCATTGTCCTGTCGGAAGCCGTCGCCGCAGACCTCGTCCGTGCAGCCGTAGCAGCCGCTCGAGACGTCGTCGGCGGTGATCTCGCCTGCCGCCAGCTGCGCGAACGACCGCGCGCACCAGTCGCTCATGATGCGGCCGCTGCAGCCGTCGTTCCAGTCGAGGTTGCTGTCGTCGCAGGTCTCGTCGCCCACGACCAGGCCGTCGCCGCACTGCGGGTAGCAGAAGATGGTTGATGAGAAGCAGCCGAACTCGTCGCAGGTGAAGTCCGCCGGGCAGAACCATCCGTCCTCGCGCTCGCAGTCGACGCAGCCGTCGTTGCCGACCGTGTTGCCGTCGTCGCAGGTCTCGTCGCCAACGATCAGGCCATCACCGCAGACGGGGCTGCAGCCCGTGGCGTCGCAGCCATAGCCTGTCTCGACACGGCAGCCGCGGCAGCTCGGGTTCACGTCGTCGAGCGTGATGTCGCCAGCGTCCGCCTGAGCGAGCTCCTCTGCGCACCACTCGCTCAGGACGCGGCGCGAGCAGCCGTCGCCGCTCTCGTTGTTGCCGTCGTCGCACTCTTCGTCACCCAGCACCTCGCCATCGCCGCAGACCGGGTAGCACCAGATCGTGGACCGCGAGCAACGCCCTTCGTCGTCGCAGGTCGTGCCGTTGCCGCAGTACCAGCCGTCGGTCACAGCACACGCGTCGCAGCCATCGGTCGCGTCGTCGTTGGCGTCGTCGCAAGTCTCGTCGCCGACGACCACGCCATCGCCGCAGACGCCTGCGCAGCCGGTGTCGTCGCACTCGAAGCCAGGCTCGAGGTAGCAGCCCGTGCAGTCGGTGGTGAGCATGTCGCTGGCGTACTGCTGGGCGCAGTACTGGCCGACGTTGCGCCCGGCACAGCCGTCTTGCGAGCTGTTGTTGCTGTCGTCGCACTCCTCGTCGCCAACGGTCATGCCGTCACCACAGACGGGCATGCACGACTTCTCGAAGAACTCGCCACAGGCCTGACGGTAGCCAACGCTGGCGCCGTAGTAGCGGATGACGTCGTTGTCGGCATTGCGGAGGCAGTCGTAGTCGCCGAAGCAGTTCCAGCCGTCTTCGAGCTGACACATGCTGTCGCACCCATCGCCGTTGTCGGTGTTGCCGTCGTCGCATTCCTCGTCGCCGAGCGTGAGCTCGTCACCGCACTCGGTGGTGCAGGGCTCGCCTGGCGTGTCGCACTCCCAGCCCTGTTCGACCTGGCAGCCGATGCACTGGCCGGTGAGGTTGTCGGGATACTGGAGGCCGCAGCTCTCCTGAGGGTAGTCGTCGGTCTCGGTGGCACGTCCCGAGCACCCGTCGAAGGCCTCGTTGTTGCCGTCGTCACAGGTCTCGTCGCCAACCAAGAGCCCGTCGCCACAGAGCGGCAGACAGCCCGGCGTCCAGCGGGCGTTGGTCTCGTCGTCGGTGTCGATCGGACAGGTCCAGCCCGTCTCGACCTGGCAGGTGGCGCTGCAGCCGTCGCCGTCGATGGTGTTGCCGTCGTCGCATGACTCTGCGCGGAAGACGAGGATCGACAGCGGAATGCCGAAGCTCTCCTCGCCAAGCTCGAGGGGCTCGACCGTGACGTCCGCTTGACCCCCGATGAGGCCCTGAGTCGCGGGAACCGTGATCTCGTATGTGATGGTCAGGGTCGTGCTGGCAGGCACGTTCGTCATCGTGAGCTCATTGCTGCCAGGTGCGCTGACAAGGGTCGCGCCGGCGGGAATCGCTTCGACGATCTCGATGGCGTTGACGAACGTGTTGGTCTGGACCTCGAGCGTGATCTCAACCGTGCTGCCGATCCGTGCCAGCGGCGGGTACGTGCGCCTGAACTCGAGCGCGACAAGGTCGAGCAGCTCGGTGGTCGGCGAGGGGGGCTGAGCGAGGTTCTTGTCGCCGCAGACCTCGCAGAGATCGCCGAGGCCGTTGCTGTTGCTGTCGTCCTGGAGCGGGTTCGGAATGGCCGGGCAGTTGTCGCAGCAGTCGGGCACCGAGTCGCCGTCGGCATCCACGACGCTGGGGTCGTAGATGTAGACCTGCAGCTGCCGCTCTTCACCGAAGGGGTTGTAGTTGTCTTGCTGAAACTCGTAGTCGAGCATGTAGAGTCGGCCGTCAGGACCCCGTTGATAGCTGCTTCGGTAGCCACTGTCGGGCGGGCTCGAGTAGGTCTGCCAGCCGTCGCCGTAGTTGTCGTTCTCGTTAAAGAGGTACTCGCCGAGGCTGCAGGTGAAGCCCCAGTTCTGGGTGTCGCCGTGGTAGACGAGGAACTGACCGGTGAACGAGTTGGCGCCACCAGCGCTTGAGCCCTGGTACCAAACCAGCGACCGGTCGCCGCCGAGCGCGGCGTTCTTCGCGTAGCGGAGGTCGATGAAGCGCGGGACTGGCAGGCCTGCTTCCCAGGTGTCGAGGGCGGGGTCGTAGACCTCGGTGGTGCGCGTGTGGATGGTCGCATCCCAGATCTGAATCTTGCCGCCAGCGACCAAGAGCTGGTTGCCGGCCGATGGGACCGCGAGCGGGTCGTCGCGGAAGTTCAGAGGCGCGGCGATGTTGCCCCAGCCGGATGCGGTGTCGAAGGACTCGCCGAGGCGGTCGGAGCCCGGCCGAGTCGGAGGCACGACCAGCGACCCATCGGCGAGCAAGATCGGGGCTTGGGCGTTGTTGTTGCAGCTGTCGACGAACCACGTGTTGGTGGCGATGTCGAACACGCCAGCACGACACTCGAAGCTATTCCAATCGCGGAAGTCCGAGCGGATCAGGATCCGGCCGTCAGCCAGCTCGTCCAGTCGGTAGTCGTTGCGCGCGAGGCTGTTGAGCCCCGGAGGTCCAGCCAGCGTCATCCACACGTCGTCGGTGCCGTCGGCGGGGGTGCCGCCGTCGTCGAGCAGGTAGCACACGGTGGGGACGCCGTCTGTGTTGGTGTCGCTGCCCTGACAGACCAGCACCCGGCCGTCGCTGAGCTCAAGACCGATGGGTCCAGCGAGCCCGCCGGGCATGTCGGTGGGGAAGAGCGACCACGCTTCGGCCGTCGGGTCCCAGTTCTCGCAGACCTTGGTGGTGCCGCCGACGGTCTTGTCACCACCGCAGAGGAGGATCGAGCCATCTGCGCGGGGAACGACCGCGGACGGAAACGCCGCGACCGCACGCGGGGTCGTTGCCTTCCAGGGCCAGCCGTCGCCGTTGAGGGCGCAGTTCGGATCCACGTCGTCAGGCACGCTCTGTTGGGCGGCGGCCGAAGGTGCCCAGAGCAGGGCAAGCGCGGCAGCAGTGGCGAGGCAAGATCGGAACACACGATGGCGGGTTGCGTCGAATGGAGACACACGGACCTCTTGGGGCAGAGCCTTAGAAACTGACGGGGTAGGCGCGGATGCTAACCTTCAACGCGCTGTTGAGCAATCGTGAGCGGCGCTCGCAAATCGGCTGTCTGGCCGCTTGTGTGACGTGAGGGCGTCGAGACGTCATGCTGGCAGACATTGTGTGTGACGGTAAGGTCTTGGCTGCCACAATCGTATGCCTAAACGTCGGGACGTTTCGATATCGCACCATCTAGGGAGATCCCATGCGCAGAGTCACCTTCGCCACCCTTCGAGCGCTCGTCTTTGGCGTTGCCGCCTTGTTCTTGTCAGCGTGTCTTGGCGACAACGCGCCGGAGGCCATCGATCCGCCTGAAGAAGACGAGGGCGGCGACTGCCGCGCTCTGTGTGACGCTCCGCCGCAGGCTGTGTGCACCGACGGGGTGTTGACCGTCTTCGGGGCGGGCGAGTGCGTCGGTGGCGACTGTCAGTACGCGACCACGACCGAGGCTTGCGACCATGGCTGCGAGGCCGGTGCGTGCTTGCCCGACGCGTGTCCAACCGGCGAACCGTGTGATGACGGCAACGCGTGTACGACCGGCGACTTCTGCGTCGGCGGAGCCTGCCAAGGCACGCCGGTGGTTTGCAGTGCGGCAGCAGCACCGCAGTGCGTCGACGGCGGGGTGGAGACGACAACCAGCCTCGGCTGCCGGCAGGGAGAGTGCGCCTACGAGACCGCCGTGACGGCCTGTGCGGGAGGCTGCGAGGACGGGGCCTGCGTCGCGCTGACCTGCGAGCAGGCCAGCGACTGTCCAGAACCTGCCGGTCCGTGCAGCGTGGCCGCGTGTGACGAGGGCGTCTGCGGGACCGTGCCTGCCAGCGTTGGGCCGTGTGACGACGGCGATCCGTGTACGCTCGGCGACCACTGCGTGGGCGGCGTCTGCGGTGGCGCGACCAGCACGAGCTGCGGCCCTGGCGATGGCGACATCGTGTCGCAGCAGGGCACGGTTGTTCCGCCACAGACGAAGCTGAAGCTGGGTCCCAACCCGGCGCTTCCAGTCGGCGAGAGCTACGCGTGGACCGTGGTGCAGCCCGTGGGCTCCATGTCGTTGTTTATCCCGAGCGCCGCGGTGAAGCATCCCACGTTTGAGGTCAACGTGGCCGGGACCTATCGCTTCACGCTCACGACGACGAGCAGCAGCGGCCAGACGACGACGGCCAACCTGGTCGTCGTCGCGCTGCCTGTCGATGCGATTCACGTCGAGCTGCTGTGGTCGACGCCGAATGACGACGACGAGACCGACGAGGGTCCGGTCGCAGGTGCCGATGTCGACCTGCACTTTGTTCATCCGCTAGCGGCCAGCGAAGACATTGACAACGACGGTGTGGGCGACGGCTTCTTTGACCACACCTTCGACTGCTTCTGGTTCAACGATCAGCCGAACTGGGGCACGTTCGATGCCAACATCGATGACGACCCCGGTCTCGACCGCGACGACACCGACGGCGCGGGTCCCGAGAACATGAACCTGAACGGGCCCGAGGTCGGCCTGAGCTATACGATCGGCGTGCACTACTGGAACGACCATGGCTACGGCCCGAGCTTCGCGACCGTGCGTGTCTTCATCTACGGCCAGCTCGTGTACGAAGAGAGCGATGTGGAGCTGACAAACCACGACATGTGGACAGTGGGTACCGTCGACTGGCCATCGGGCACGGTCACGCCCGCGCGGGTTTGCCAAGGGTCGCTCGACCCGTGCACCGAAGATGCCGAGTGCGAGCTCGGGTGCGGGCGGCGAATTGTCGGACCGTACGAACACCCGTTCTTTCCGAACTGAGCCGCAACTTCAGTGGTTTGCGACTTCATGTGATGGATCCGATCGAGCGTCGACAAACCAAGGTGCTGCTCAGTCGAAGGGAGGGCGGGATGACGTGGATGCGCGCGCAAGCTTGGTTGCAACCCGCTTGGAAGCGGTCGACGTGGCTGGCTCTCATGCTTGCCGTGGGGCCGGCATGCCTGGCCGACACTGCTCGAGAAGGGTCTCGCGAGGGCTCAGCGACGGTGGAGGTCGGGTGTGAACGTGCCTGTGACACGCCGCCGGCGGCGACCTGTTCGGGTACCGGTGACCTGATCGTCTACACCGGTGGCAGCTGCGTGGATGGCGCCTGCGACTACCGCAGCATCGTTGCCGACTGCGAGCATGGCTGTGACGCTGGCGCCTGCTTGCCAGCGGTTCAGGGCCAGACCGCCGTTGAGGTCTGTGATGATGGGGATCCCTGCACCGTCAACGACCGGACGGTCAACGGCGAGTGCCGCGGTGTCGCACTCGACTGCACGCTCACGAGCCCGCCGGTCTGCCGCGGTGACGGCGTGGAGCGTCTCGTGAGCAACGGATGTGATGCGGGTCGCTGCACTTACGACGCAGAGGTGACACCGTGTGAGGTCAGCTGCGACAAGGGCGCCTGCACCGGCGACCCCTGTGCCACCGACAGCGACTGCCCGGCACCGACGAGCCCTTGCAGTGTCTCGGTCTGCCGCGATGGTGCCTGTGGCAGTGCTCTGAGCGCCGCCACCGACTGTGACGACGGGTTCGCGTGCACAACCGGTGACTACTGCGTGGGCGGGGTCTGTGGCGGTGCCGTCAGCTCGGCTTGCGGAGACCAGTGGGACGTCATCGCGCTCGAGGGCTCGCTGGTGCCGCCACTGACGAAACTGACCATGTCGGTCCGCGACACCGTACCGCGCGCTGAGACGTACCGCTGGCATGTGAGGCAGCCCGAGGGCTCGACATCGCTGTTCATCCCGAGTGCGGCTGCCGCGAATCCCACCTTTGAGGCAAACGTCGTTGGCACCTACCACTTCACGGTGTCTATGCAAGACATGTTTGGGGTCTGGTCGATCGCCACGGGTGTCGTCGTCGTCACGCCGAGCGACTCCCTCCACATCGAGCTGCTCTGGGACACGCCCGGTGACATCCACCAGACCGATGTGGGTGAGTCCGCGGGCGCCGATCTCGACCTCCACTTTGTCCATCCGCTCGCCGTCGGACCGGACGGCGATGGCGATGGCGAACCCGATGGCTTCTTCGACACGGCGTTTGATGCCTACTGGCTCAACCGGTCGCCGAACTGGGGCTCGCTGGACCCGTCCGATGACGACGACCCGCACCTCGTCCGTGATGACACCGACGGCGCGGGCCCGGAGATCCTCACCTCTAACGGCTCCGAGGACGGGGTCAGCTACATGATGGGCGCGCACTACTGGCACGACCACGGCTATGGCGAGAGCTTCGCGACGGTGCGCGTGTACGTCGCCGGCGTGCTCGCCTATGAAGAGAGCGACGTCGAGCTGACCAACCGTGATATGTGGACGGTGGGCACGATCGCTTGGCCCTCCGGCACAGTGACACCGGCGCGGGTTTGCCAAGGGACCCTCGAGCCGTGCACCACCGACGTGGAGTGCGCCACCAGCTGCGGGCGCAGGGTCGTCGGGAGCTACAGTCCTGCCTTCGCCGAACCCTGAGCGCTCCCGGCGCACTGAGGGCGCCCGCGGCGACTTGCGAAGAAGCGCCTTTGGTGGGACGGTTGTGGTCCCTCAGTCCACGAGCCCCATATGACAGCCAAGGCCAAGCCTCATGAGTACCCGTCTGCCGGCCGGCGGATCAAAGCTGCCGTCGTGGACGGTGCGTTGGTGTTCGGCGTGGCGTTGTTG
>CALHXW010000423.1 GCA_938040325.1 uncultured bacterium
GGTCCCGACAGGCCGTCGTCGAGGTCGAGATCCGACGATGTATTTAGGTCCGGACGCCGCCGCCTCGGCCGGCGAGGTGTGTCGGGACCCGGAAAGATTTCGGACCGAAGAGATCGGCGATGGACCGTCGAGGAGATAGGAACGAACTTCCGACTTCTACAACTCGCCACCGCCAGACAGCCAAACGCAGCGTTCGAGCGCTGCTGCACGAGGCGCTCACACTCCTTCGGAAAGACCTCAGGCGTCGCCATCGAGCCGACGTGAAGCGGCCCAAGCAGACCAACGCGGCCCCAGTCAATGACGCCGCGAAGCCGCAAACCTGCGACGACGCACAAGCACGATCCCCGGGGACCGTCGCAGGAGCGCGCTCGCGCCACGTCCCAGCAGACGTTGTCCGTACCGTCTTTGAACGCGACGGAGAGCGATGCACGTATCGTGACCCACAGACCTCGCAGCGGTGTGTGGCGACGCATAGGCTGCAACTCGACCACATCCACCCCTTTGCACTCGGCGGAGAGCACTCGGCATCGAATCTTCGTGTGCTTTGCCAGCATCACAACAATCGGCGTATCCCCCCGCGGTACCGGCATCGGATGAGCAATCCATTCTCGTCGACCCGTTGATGACCCGCGTCTCGGCCAAAAAGAGAGTGCACGTGGGGCAGCGAAGCCTCGGGTTCTCAAAATGGCTAACGTGGAGGCTAGAGCCGCCCACAAAGTATGGCGTCGACCTGGGGTGTCTCGCAGCTCTGTGGCTCGGGCCAGTAGCCGTTGCCTTGGCAGATCTCATCGACCACATCCGTGGAGTGCGACAGCCCCACAAACACACCGTCCGCTGTGAAAAACGACGTCTCGGTGACGAAGCCGGAGCTGACGGTCACAAAGCGCGTACCGTCTCCACAGGTGCCCTCACGCGCGAGGGGAAATCGGCCGTCGCAGGCAGCCGTCCCCGACATCTCAAGCCAGTCCGCCCGGACCTCCGCTAGGTCAGGGAAATCCTCCATGGGACGCTCGACGCACTCTGCCGCCGCCAGCTCGCACTGGCTTAGGCAGGGGTCCGTGTCGTCGCAGCCGGTGACAACGACAGCGACGGCTGCCGCGAGCCACACGCACAGCTCGTGTCTCATCAGGGTCACCCGCGCTTCTTCTTGAGGCGCCGTCGGTGGGCACGCCTACGCGCGCGCCGCTCACGCGGACTGACGGGGGCAGGCTGCGGACGGTCCGATCGATAGCGGGCGATGGGATCCTGACGGTAGAAGCCCTTCAGCTCCTCGTAGAGCTCTGGGTGAAGCGTCTCGAACTTGGCGGGTCGCTCGAAGAAGAACTCGGTCGCCACCGCAAAGAACTCGGCTGCATTGGTCGCTCCGTACCGATCGAGAAACGTCGGGTCGTTGTCAGCCACGTCCTCGGCCAGCGCGAGGTACTCCTCAGAGAGCACGCGGGCCCATGCGACATAGTGGCTGGCGTGCTCTAGAACGGGCGCGCCGTCGGAGTGGCCATCGCGCTGGTCGAGCTGATGAGCGAACTCGTGCAGCACAAGGTTTTTGCCGTCGGTGATGTCGGAAGCGCCGTGGAGCGATGAGTCCCACGCCAACACGACCTGCCCCCGCAGCCAGCTCTCGCCGAGCCGAACGACCTCTTCTTCGACGATGGCGCCGGTGGCCGGATCCTGGCGCCGCGTGGTCGCAACGTAGGCGCTCGGATACATCACGATCGTCTTCAGGTAGGGATAGTAGCTCGTGTCACGGTTGAGCAGCAGCAGACACGCTTGAGCCGCGACCGTGACTCGGATCTCGTCGTCGATCTCGAGCCCGCCCTGCCCGATGAACGTCTTCTCGTGGATAAAGACCTGGACGTGTCCCTCGAGCTCGGCGCGTTCGCTGGGCGTTAGACGCCCCGAGTACGGGACGTTCGTGTCCATGATCGTGCGCCACGCGTCCGGGAACGGGCGTGCCTTGATCCGTGCGCGACGACGATTTCTCCACCACTCAAACATGTCCGCTGACTACCACGGAGGTCGTGAGCCGTCAGGTGATGCGTCGCGCATGCGACCGCGGAGTGATTGCGTCAGCGTCGGCGCACGACGCACGACGCACGACGCACCCCACGTGTTGTATTTTTACACACTGCGGCAAAGCGATCACAGTTGGACGTCCTCTGTGTGTGGGGATTTGGCAGCGACCCCACAGCCGACCGCCCTCACAACTCCGCCATCACGGTGTGTTACGAGCTCACCGAAGAGGTTGGCACGGACCTTGCTAAGAGTCAGGGCAACGCAGTCCATCCGTCCAGACCTTTCGGAGACAACACGATGACGAGCTACAGCGGAAAGAACATCAAACAGAGCCTCAAGCAGGGACTCTTCCTGTTCGGTGTCATGGCGATCGCCATGGGTCCCGGCGACAACAATGACTGCGGTGGCGGCGACGAGCCCGACGGCACCTGTGAAGAAGTCAGCGACTGCGAAGGTCTCGAGCCCAACATCGACTGCGTGGGCGACTGGACGTGTGGTGCGGAAGGCCAGTGCCTCTTCCAGTGCGGCTCCGACCCGTGCGCAGACGTTCTCTGCGAAGAAGGCAACCAGTGCATCGACGGCCAGTGCATGCCCGTGATCGACCCCTGCGCGACCGTCGACTGCGCCCCCGGCTTCACCTGTAGCAACGGCGAGTGTCAGCCCGACGCTCAACAGTGTATGGGCGACGGCGAGTGCGGCCCCGGCATGCACTGCTCGACGTCGGACGGCGACTGCTTCGGCTTCGACCCAGGCGACTGCACCGGCGACGAGCCCTGCGGCGTCCCTGCGGTCTGCATGGGCCAGTGCGTGCCCAACACCTCCGAGTGCGACAACGACGCTCAGTGCGGCGCCGGCGAGTACTGCAGCTTCGATAACTGCTTCCCAGGCCCTGGCGGATTCCACGATGGAGACGCGCCGGCCGCCGAGCTCTACTGCCCTGGCGTCTGCGAGCCGGTCGAAGAGCCCACGTGCGACAGCGACAACGAGTGCGGCCCAGGTCAGTTCTGCAACTTCCAGGCGGGTCCCTGCTGGGGCAGCCCGACCGAGCCCACGGACCCCGATGGCAACGACGCTGCCTTCCCCGCCGACGAGTACTGCCCCGGTATCTGCGAGGACCTTCCCGGCGGCTGCAGCAGCGACGCCGACTGCGGCGAGGACCAATACTGCGGCTGCGCCGGCTTCGCCAACGGCCTCATCGCCTGCGAGCCCCAGTGCCTGCCCAAGAACGAAGGCTGCATCTTCGACACGGAGTGCCCCGGCGGCCACATCTGCGAGGGCGGTGAGTGCCTGCTCGTCGCTCAGCCCTGCAGCTACGACGGACAGTGCGGCGACAACGAGTACTGCGAGTTCACCGAGTGCTTCGGCGCGGCCGAGCCCGACTGCGACCCCGACCAGCACCCCAACTGCATGATTCCGCCGGAGTGCACGGGCTTCTGCGCCCCCAACGTCCAGCCCAACCACTGCACCAGCAACGCCGACTGCGGCGGCGACTATGTCTGCGAGATCCAAGAGTGCTGGGCCGAGCCGATGTGTGACTCGGAACACGGCGACTGCGCGATTCCGAACCCCGAGCCCTGCTACGGCCAGTGCGTTCCGCCGACGACGTCCTGCTGGCAAGACAGCGACTGTGGCTCCCACCAGGTCTGCCAGCCCTCGGACTGCACCATGCCGACCTTCCCGTGCGAGCCAGGCAGCGATGACTGCAATGGCAACGACGTGGGCTGTCCCGGCGTCTGCGTGGTCGCCCCCCCGAGCGGCTGCACCAGCGACGACCAATGCGGAGACGGCCAGCACTGCCTCCAGCCCGACTGCGCGGTGCCCTTCTACTGTGACGCCGACGACGCTGACTGCATCATGCCGGCCTGCGAGGGCATCTGCGTCGACAACGAGCCCGGTGTCTGCCACTACGACGGCCAGCTCTACCCGCCCGGTGCGTCGTTCCCGGCTGACGACGGCTGCAACACCTGCTTCTGCAGCGACGACGGCTTTGTCGGCTGCACCGAGATGGCCTGCCCGCCGAACGGCGAGTGCAACACCAACAGCGACTGCGGCCCCAATCAAGAGTGCGTTGCCACGCCCTGCTACTGCAACCCCAACGACGCGGACTGCGACCTCGATAGCTGCCCGAACTTCTGCGTCGACGTCCCCGGCGGCGGCTGCGGAGACGACGACAGCATCTGCGCCGACGGCTACCACTGCGAAGAGACCTGCTTCGAGGCCTGCCCCGGCTGCATGCCTGGCGCCCCGTGCCCGCCCTGCACTCAGACCTGCGAGTCCCAGTGCGTGCCGGACGCCCCGGAGCCGACCGAGTGCGTGGTGACCGGCTGCAGCGCTCACATCTGCGCGCCGGAGCCGATGGCATCGACCTGCGAGTGGGCTGACTACTACCAGTGCTACCAGCTCGCCGAGTGCGGCTCGGACGCCGCCGGTCAGTGCGGGTGGCAGCCGAATGCAGCGTTCGTCGCCTGCATGGAGCAGTACGGCGGCCCGTTCTAAGGCCCTGAGTCGCTCTGTTTGATGCGAGGCGCCCCTTCACGAGGGGCGCCTCTCGTCGTTTGTGGGTGCTTGTGTGACCGGTTGCTCGTGCAGTCTGGCCAGACCCAATCGCCCTCGAGCCACACAGCAACGGACGGGCATCGATCCCAGGCGACCAGGGTGCGACGACCGGGCCCGGGCGCCGCTGGATAACGACGACGCGGCCATGCCCTCGACTCGAAGCGTGATGGCGCCGATAGTGGAGGCTCCACTCCTGGTCACCGGAGCGTCATGCGTCTCTCAGTTTGGTTGTCAGCCGCACTCGCTGTCGTCATCACCCTGTCCCTCGTCAGCCTGCCCCACGCCGGTTCCGCCGACGTCGCGAGCGACGACGCCGAGACGCCGCTGCCGGCCGACTTCAAGCTGTCGGACTACGAGGGCAAAGTGGTGGTGGTCGAGGTCATGCAGACCTGGTGTGAGGGCTGCAAGCACGCCGTACGCCGCATGAATCGCTGGGTGCGCGACCATGGAGATGAAGGCTTGGCAGTCGTCGCCGTCAGCGATGAGCACCCCAAGCGCCTCGCGCGCTACAAGAAGTTCCTCAAGCTTGCCGCCGACATCCGGCGCGATCCCGGCTTCGAGTGGGCGCGCAGCACGCGCAAGACCAAGGGCTACCCGTCATTTTTGCTCTTCGACCGCGACGGCAAGTACGTCTCGCGAGTCATTGGTGCCGGGAGCCGCCTCGTCCGGCTTGAGCGCCGGTTCAAGAAACTACTCGCTGCAGGCAAGGGCGACGGCATGACGGTCGACTGAGCACCGCACCGAGGAGCACAGCGTCGGGGTCCGGCGCGCGGTTCACGCTCCTGCCTTTCAGGCGCGCGATCTTCGCGGTATGACAGGCGCAAGCAAGGTCACGGGAGGGATGATGGTTGCAGCAAGCGCACTTCAGGGGATGAACGCACAAACACGCAAGAAGCTCGTGCAGCTCGCGTGTGTCGCCGCCTGGTCGGACATGGATCTCGCTGAGTCCGAGCGTGAGGTCGTCATGGGCTTGGCGATGGAGATGGCTCTCGACGAGGACGACCTCGACGAGGTGAAGACGTGGCTCAAGCGCCCACCACCGGAGTTTGACCCCTACGACATCCCCACCGCTCACCGCACAGAGTTCGTTGCGGCGTTCCGCAAGGTCATCGAGGCCGACGGCCGCATCGACCCGGAAGAGTCCGAAGCGATCCAGCTGATCTGTCAGCTTGTCGGCGGCTGTTAGCGTTCAGTCTCGCCTGACAACGCGCAAAAGCGGACGGCCGATGTCGAGCGCCGCGCGATGGGACCGAACTCAGGCCGCTACGACTCACCGGTCCAAAAGCCGGTGAGGGTCAGCCGTGTGCGGTCGCCCATGACCGGCTCGACGGCGTGCCATGTGTCGTGGTCGGGCGCGAAGACCAGGAGATCGCCGAGCTGTGGCAGCCAGCGCTCGGCCACGATGAAGCCGTGCTCTGAGGTCGGCTCACCGAACGCGATCGCGCCGCCGTCACGGGCCGTCCAGCGGTCGCAGAGGCCGACGCTGAAGGTCCCTTGATAGCGCGGACCGTCCGGGTGGATCCCGAAGCTGTCGCCCTGGCTGAGGCGCCACGCGTTCACGACCGTGCCGGCAGGCAGCACGCGACCGACGATCGGACTGAGGAGACGCCTGAGCAGATCGCTCTGCATCAGTCCCACCAGCTCGCTCAGCTCGTCACCAGCGACTAGGTGACGCTCGCACGTCAGCAGGTCGGTCTCCATCCGAGAGAACGCCAGCGCGCTGACGGCGTCCCGGATCGAGCGTGCCGCGTCCATGTCGAAAAAACCGCGTAGCACATGGTAGCGCCGACCCGCGCGCCGTTCCTCTGTAAGACGTCGTAGCTGCTCACCATCGCGCCACCAAGCCGACACCAGCCGCGGGAGCTGCGCTGCGTCGTCGAAGTTCACGTCGTCGAGATGTGGCGCAGCGTCGTGGCCGGGCCCGATGGCCGCCGGCGGAACCCGGAGCTGGCTCTTGGCGGCCCAGGCGTTGTCGCGCAGCTGCTCAGCGGTCTCGTCGTCGAGCACCATCTGCAGCGACAGCGTCAGCCGCGCTTGGGGATCGCCGTCCTGGAACCCGGCCACGACCGCTGCCGTGACCTCCACGATCCGCTGCGCGATCGGATCGAGTAGCTCCAGTCCTCCGTCGGCGCGCGGCCTCCGCAGCAGCTCGGGTCGAAGCTCAGTCCAGCAGGCGTCGGTGGGTCGATACATCCCCAAGAGCATAGCGCGGCTCCGAAGTTTCGGCCGACACTTCTCGCCGGAATCCAGCAGCGGCCGCAGGCTCGCGCGCGCGATTGTGGTTTATTTTTGCCTCTCGTCGTCATAACTACGGGCCGGAACTGGGTCCGACCAACGAGGTCTACATTGGCTCGAGCCACGCTCGGCATACTCGCGCTCGCGGACGGCACCGTCTTCCGCGGGGTGTCCGTCGGCGCCGCCGGACGCGCGGTCGGTGAGGTCGTGTTCAACACGGCGATGACCGGCTACCAAGAGATCATCACAGACAAGAGCTACACCAAGCAGATCGTGGCTCTTACCTATCCCCACATCGGCAACACCGGCATCAACGGCGAGGACGGTGAGTCCGACGCGCCGCAGATCGCCGGACTCGTCGTGCGCGATGTGCCGAACCGACCGTCCTCGTGGCGGATGGCCGCTGACTCGGGTCCGAAGGCCCACGACGGCACGCTCGGCAGCTGGTTGGCCGCTCACGGGGTTGTTGGCATCGCCGAGATCGACACCCGTCGACTGGTCCGCATCCTGCGCGACGGGGGTGCCCAAGGCGCCTGCATCGCAGGCGGCGACGATCTCGTGGACGACGACGCGACCGTCGCAGCGTGCATTGCGGCGGCCAGAGACTTTGCGGGGCTTGCGGGCGCAAACCTCGCCGAGGTCGTGACCGTCTCGGAGCCCGAGAGCTGGCGCGACGGCTCCATCGAGTGGCTCAAAGCGGTCGCCGAGACCGACGGTACGGTGCCCAACATCGTCGCCCCGCCCTACCGGGTCGTGGCCTACGACTTCGGGATCAAGCACAACATCGCCAGGATGCTGGTCGACCGAGGCTGCGACGTCACGCTCGTGCCGGCGACGACCCCCGCTCGTGAGGTGCTCGCCCTGGAGCCCGACGGGGTCTTCTTGTCGAATGGTCCCGGGGACCCCGAGCCTGTTGTGGCCGCTCAGGCAGCGATCCGCGAGCTCGTCGACGCGCATGTACCGACCTTCGGGATCTGCCTCGGTCACCAGCTCCTCTGTCTGGCGCTCGGCGCCACGTCGACCAAGATGAAGTTTGGCCACCACGGTGCCAACCACCCCGTCAAAGACCACGACACGGGGCAGGTCTTCATCTCGAGCCAAAACCATGGCTTTGCAATCGATGCCGAGACGCTGCCGGACGCCCTCCGCGTGACCCACACGTCCCTCTTCGATGGAAGCCTCCAGGGCGTCGCTCACACCAGCGCACCGGCCTTCTCGTTTCAGGGGCACCCCGAAGCGAGCCCAGGTCCGCGCGAGCTCGACACGCTCTTTGACCGGTTCGCCGCTGCTATGGCAGCGCGTCGGTCGGCCCACGACACCGCGCCGGGAGACGTCTGATGCCAAAGCGCGAAGACATCAAGAGCATCCTGCTCATCGGCGCAGGCCCCATCGTCATCGGTCAGGCCTGTGAGTTCGACTACTCGGGCGCCCAGGCGTGCAAGGCGCTCCGCGAAGAGGGCTACCGCGTTATCCTCGTCAACTCGAACCCTGCGACCATCATGACCGACCCGGAGATGGCGGACGTCATCTACATCGAGCCGGTCGAGTGGCGCGCCGTTCGAGACATCATCGCGCGCGAGAAGCCGGACGCGCTGCTGCCGACGATGGGCGGTCAGACCGCTCTGAACGTGGCGCTCGACCTCGCTCGTGAGGGCGTGCTTGAAGAGCACGGGGTCACGATGATCGGCGCCGACATCGACGCGATCGACAAGGCCGAGAGTCGCGAGCGCTTTAAGGTCGCGATGGCCGACATCGGCCTGGAGATGCCGCGCTCTGCCTTTGCCCATACCGTCGAAGAAGCGATTGCGATCGCGAGCACGCAGGGCTACCCCGCGATCGTCCGGCCGTCGTTCACGCTCGGCGGCACCGGTGGCGGCATTGCCCACGACGAGGCCGCACTGCGCGACATTGCGGGCCGCGGCATCGAAGCCAGCCCGACCAGCGAGGTCCTCATCGAGGAGTCGATCCTCGGGTGGAAAGAGTTCGAGATGGAGGTGGTGCGGGACCGTGCAGACAACTGCATCATTATCTGTGCCATCGAGAACCTCGACCCGATGGGCGTGCACACTGGGGACTCCATCACGGTCGCACCGACCCAGACGCTGACCGATAAAGAGTACCAGCGGATGCGTGACGCCTCGTTCGACGTGATCCGCGAGATTGGCGTCGAGACCGGCGGCAGCAACGTTCAGTTCGCGCTCAACCCCGCCGACGGCCGGCTGATCGTCATCGAGATGAACCCACGGGTGTCTCGGAGCTCAGCGCTGGCGTCCAAGGCGACCGGGTTTCCCATCGCCAAGATCGCGGCCAAGCTCGCCGTTGGCTACACCCTCGACGAGCTCGATAACGACATCACGGGCGCCACGCCGGCAAGCTTTGAGCCTACCATCGACTACGTCGTGACCAAGATTCCGCGCTTCACCTTTGAGAAGTTCAAGGGCGCTGCTCCCCGGCTTGGCACCCAGATGAAGTCGGTCGGCGAGGTGATGGCGATCGGCCGCACCTTCCAGGAGTCGCTTCAGAAGGCCCTGCGCGGTCTGGAGACCGGGCTCACGGGCCTCGATCCCGTCGTCGACGCCGACACCGACGAAGCGGCCCTCACACGGGAGCTCGTCGAGCCAGGTCCGGACAGGCTCCGCTACCTTGCCGACGCGCTGCGACGCGGGTGGAGCGAGGAGCGCGTCCACGATGTCTGCAAGGTCGACCCGTGGTTCGTCGCCCAGGTGGCCGAGATTATCGCGTCGGAGACCGAGCTCGCTGCGGGCGGCGTCGACGCGTTCAACGCGCTCGATGCACGCAGCGTGTGGCGGCTCAAGCGCCAAGGCTTCTCTGACGCGCGGATCGCGACGCTTATCGGCACCGACGAGGCGACCGTACGCGCACGTCGCGTGTCCTTCGACCTTCGCCCGACGTACAAGCGTGTCGACACGTGCGCGGCAGAGTTTGAAGCGCAGACGCCCTACCTGTACTCGACGTGGGAAGAGGAGTGTGAGGCACGACCCTCCGACCGCGACAAGGTCATGATCCTCGGCGCCGGCCCCAACCGCATTGGCCAGGGAATCGAGTTCGACTACTGCTGCGTGCACGCCGCCCTCGCCCTTCGTGAGGACGGCGTCGAGACCGTGATGGTCAACTGCAACCCCGAGACCGTCTCGACCGACTACGACACCTCTGACCGCCTCTACTTCGAGCCGCTGACGTTCGAGGATGTGTTCGCCATCTGCGAGCTTGAGAAGCCACGGGGAGTCATCCTGCAGCTTGGCGGTCAGACGCCGCTGAAGCTGGCGAACGCCCTGCAAGCAGCTGGCGTGCCGATCCTTGGCACAACGCCAGACACGATCGACCTCGCCGAGGACCGAGAGCGCTTCAAGGCGCTGCTCGATGAGCTCGGTCTCCGCCAGCCAGACAACGCCATCGCCAACACGCCGTCGGAGGCGGTGGAGCGAGCGGGCGCCGTCGGGTTCCCGCTTGTTGTCCGACCCAGCTACGTGCTGGGTGGGCGCGCGATGGAGATCTGCTGGGACGCCGACTCGCTCGACGGCTACCTCGCCGATGCCTTTGCCGCCAGCGGTGAGCAGCCCGTCCTTCTCGACCAATACCTCGAGGGTGCTGTCGAGGTCGACGTGGACGTCGTCAGCGACGGTGAGCTGGCGATCATTGGCGGCGTGATGGAGCACATCGAGCTGGCGGGGGTCCACTCGGGCGACTCGGCCTGCTCGCTGCCGGCCCGGACGCTCTCAGACAACGTCCTCAACGAGCTGGCGCGCCAGTCACAGGCCCTTGCGAAGGCCCTCGGGGTGGTCGGGCTGATGAACGTTCAGTTCGCTGTCCAAGGCGAGACCGTCTTTATTCTCGAGGTCAACCCGCGCGCGTCACGCACGGTCCCCTTTGTGTCGAAGGCCACGGGCATGCCCCTGGCCAAGATCGCCGCACGCTGCATGGCGGGACGCAGCCTGTCCGACCAAGGCATCACGAAGGGCCCTGTGCCTCACTGCGTGTCGGTGAAAGAAGCGGTCTTCCCGTTTAGGAAGTTCCCCGGCGTCGACGTCATGCTCGGCCCAGAGATGAAGTCGACCGGCGAGGCGATGGGCTCTGGCGCGACGTTTGCCGAGGCCTATGCCAAGGCACAGCTCGCGGCCGGCGTGACCTTGCCCACATCTGGCCGGGTGGTGGTGAAGGCAGCCGCGCGCGAGGTGGACGAGCTCAAGGTGACGGTCACGCGCCTGCGCGAGCTAGGCTTTAGCGTGGATGCGACACCGGAGACCGCCGCGCTGCTGGCCAACGCCGGCGTCGAGATCGCACCAGCAACGGCGCTCGACGCCGACGCGCTCGGTGGCGTCGCCATGGTCTTGGCGTCAGGCCGCGGCTCCCGCGCGCTGCGAGTCGCCGCTAAGAAAGCGCGGGTCACCTGCTACACGACCCTCGCGGGTCTGAGCGCCGGGTGCGAAGCGATCGCTCGTCTCCAACAGGGAGAGCTATCGCCGATGTCGCTGGCCGAGGTGATTGGCAAGGGCTGACTCCGCCGAAACTTAAGGGTTTCATAGACTCCTGCGGCTTGGCATGATGGCGATGCCAACCACGGAGGAGTCCCATGAAGTCTGCGCTTTCTAACGAGCGGCAGCCCGCCATTCGCAGAGTGAGTCTTGCCCAGCGCATCGTGCGGTCAGGGTTTGTCGCGGTCGCCGCGTTTGCGCTGGTGACCCCCTTCCTTGCGCCGGACTGCAACCCGTCGGAAGAAGGCTGCAACTTTGAGGGGCAGTTCCACCCGCACGACACGTCATTCCCTGCCAGTGACGGCTGCAACAACTGCTTCTGTGACGACGGCTTCGTCTCGTGCACCGAGATCGCGTGTGCGACCGAGTGCAGCTACGAAGGCGAGGTCTACGACGTGGGCGAGAGCTTCCCCGCCGCCGATGGCTGCAACACCTGCACGTGCACCAACCTCGGCGAGGTCGGCTGCACCAAGATCGCTTGCGCGACGCCGTGCGAGTACGAAGGTGAGACCTACGCGGCTGGCGACACGTTCCCCGCCGCTGACGGGTGCAACACCTGCACATGCGACATCGACGGCAGCGTGGGCTGCACGGAGATCGCCTGCCCAACCGGCTGCGACTACAACGGTGAGAGCTATGCGATCGGCGACTCGTTCGACTCGACGGATGGTTGCAACACCTGCGGATGCACCGACGAAGGCGTCGTCTGCACGCTGCTCGCCTGTGTTGAGACCTGCGACTACGAGGGAACGACCTACATGGCCGGCGAGAGCTTCCCGGCGTCCGACGGCTGCAACACCTGCGTATGTAGTGACGACGGCAGCGTCGGCTGCACTGAGATTGCCTGCATCACCTGCGACTACCTTGGTGACACCTACAACGTCGGCGAGTCGTTCCCTGCGGGAGACGGCTGCAACACCTGCACCTGCGGGCCTGACGGCATCGCGGCCTGCACCAAGATCGCCTGCCCGACGGGCTGTGCATACGAAGGCGCGGTTTATGAGCCGGGCGAGAGCTTCCCAGCAGGCGACGGCTGCAACAGCTGTGTCTGCGGGGCCGACGGCGGCGTGTCCTGCACCGAGGCTGAGTGCCCGGTGACCTGTGAATACGAGGGCGAGACCTACAGCGAGGGCGAGTCCTTCCCCGCGGGCGACGGCTGCAACACCTGCACGTGCGGGGCCGACGGCGTGGCGGCCTGCACCAAGATCGCTTGCGTAGCGACGTGCGACTACAACGGCACGACCTATGTGGCTGGTGACCAGTTCCCGGCGGGTGATGGCTGCAACAGCTGCAGCTGCACCGAGACCGGCGTGGCCTGCACCGATGCAGCGTGTCCGGAGGGCTGCGGTACGAGCGCGGACTGCCCCAACAGCTTCGACCTCTGCTGGGCCCCCGGTGAGTCGCTGCCGTGTGGAATCTGCTTTGATCCGGACCCGAGCGAGAGCTGCCAGGCCGACTCCGACTGCGGCGCCGCCCAGATCTGCGCTTACGACGTCTCCCAGTGCACCTGCAGCGGTCAGAGCCTCTGCGTTGCGGACTGCACCTCGACCGGCTGCGGCGAAGGCGAAGTCTGCGGCGCAGACGGTCACTGCACCAACGCCAGCTGCACCATGGCCGGCGACTGCCCACCCAACTTCCGCTGCGACGCAGGTGGCTGCCTCCGCGATGCCTGCCAGACCGACGCAGACTGCGACAACCACTGCGTCAAAGGCTCCTGCTACAGCGAGCCAGGCTGGTGCAGCCCCCCTCCTCCCTGATGATGCAGCAGGCTAGATAAAGAGCGCGGCGGCCCCTCTCTCGAAGAGGAGCCGCCGCTTTCGTTTGGGCTCAAGTCGACGCTTACCGGTAAGCCTAACGCCGGCCCATACGCCAAACGCCTACGCCTACCCATACCCGCACGCCTACGCCTACGCTTACGCTTACCCGTACGCATACCCATATCCATACGCCTACGCCTACGCATACCCGCACGCCTGCCCGTACCCATACGCCTACGCATACGCATACGCATACGCATACGCATACGCATACGCATACGCATACCCATACGCCTACGCATACGCATACGCATACCCATACGCCTACGCCTATGCATACGCATACGCATACGCATACCCATACGCCTACGCCTACGCATACCCATACCCATACGCATACCCATCACCCATACGCATCACCCATACGCATCACCCATACCCAGCAGGCCCGGGTCCAAACCGGGCACATGGGTAACAGGACAGACCGGGAACATGGGT
>CALHXW010000424.1 GCA_938040325.1 uncultured bacterium
GCTCCTGTTGATCTCGAGATCACTCAGGAGCTGCGCCCCTGCGCGCTGTGGTTTCCTCTCGTTCATCACACCAGCGGCACACCTCGCTGCGTCCCAGAATCCGCATTTCCCGGCAACGCTGCTAGTCCCAAATTAAGCGCAACTTTCGAGCGAGGCGAAGTCGATGTGCTTGCCAGCGGCGTCCGCTGGACGAAGGCGATGCGTGCATCGTCGAGTTCAGGTGAGCGAAGCGAACGCACGGACGTCGCTGGCGAGTGCATCGCCAAGGCCGCAGCCGGAAAGAGCGCTTGATTTGGGACTAGTGCTGGAAAGTGCCTGTATTCAACCACTTCGACGCGGGCCGAATTGCGACATTGCCTGGCCTGGGTATAGTGACCCCCTACACGCTCAGGGGGTTCCATGCGTCTCACCACGATGCTCATCACCGCGTCTCTTGTTTTCGGCGTCAGCGCTTGCCACGACGACCGCGACGGCCCTGCTGAAGAGCTCTGCAACGGCGTTGACGACAACGGCAACAGCGTCGTAGACGAGGGCTTCGACGACATCGATGGCGATGGCGACGCAGACTGCATCGACACCGACGATGACCAGGACGGCTTCGACGACAGCGACGACAACTGCCCCACCGTCAGCAACGCCGATCAGCTCGACACGGACGGCGACGGCATCGGCGACGCTTGTGACGATGACGACGATGGCGATGGCACCGACGACGACGCAGACAACTGCCCGCTGGTCGACAACCCCGACCAGGCTGACAGCGACGGCGACGGCGTTGGCGATGCCTGCGAAGACGGACCCGGCGACAGCGACGGTGACGGCGTGGACGACGACTCCGACAACTGCCCCGATGAGAGCAACGCCGACCAGCTCGACTCCGACGGCGATGGCGACGGCGACGCGTGCGACACTGATGACGACGACGACGGGGTTAGCGACGGCGACGACAACTGCGCGACCGTCGCCAATCCCGATCAGCTCGACGGCGACGGTGACGACGTGGGCGACGCCTGCGACGACGATGATGACGGTGACGGCGTCGACGACGACGCAGACAACTGCCCCAACGCGAGCAACGCCGACCAGCTCGACACCGATGGCGACGACGCGGGCGACGCATGTGACGGCGATGACGATGGCGATGGCGTCGATGACGACGAAGACAACTGCTCTACCGTTGCCAACGAAGACCAGCTCGACACCGATGCTGACGATGTTGGCGACGCCTGCGACAGCGACGATGATGGCGACGGGGCCGACGATGACGCCGACAACTGCCCGACCGCGGCCAACGCCGACCAGACCGACACCGATGGGGACGGCGACGGCGACGCTTGCGACAGCGACGACGACAACGACGACGTCGACGATGACGCCGACAACTGCCCCAGCGACGCCAACCCCGACCAGGCCGATGCTGACGCTGATGATGCCGGCGACGTGTGCGACGATGACGATGACAACGATGGGGTCGTCGACCTCGACGACAACTGTCCGCTGGTGAGCAACGCCGGCCAGGCCGACAATGACGGCGACGGCGATGGGGACGCCTGCGATGGCGATGCAGACGGCGACGGCGTCGGCGATGACGACGACAACTGCCCCGGGATTGCAAACGCTGACCAGTCCAATGTGGACGGTGATGCCGACGGAGACGCCTGCGACGTCGACGACGACGGCGACGGGGTCAATGACGGCACCGACAACTGCCCGCTGGTGAGCAACGCCGACCAGCTGGACACAGACGATGACGGTGCTGGCGACGCTTGCGATGGTGATGCGGACGGCGACGGCGTCGGCGACGACGCCGACAACTGCCCGGCGGTCGCCAATGCCGACCAGCTGGATACCGATGGCGACAACGTTGGCGATGCCTGCGACGACGACGATGACGGCGACGGCGTCGACGACGGCGTTGATGGCTGCCCATTGACGGCCGATCCCAGTCAGATCGACACCGACGGTGACGGTGCTGGCGACGCTTGCGATGACGATGACGACGGCGACGGTGTTGACGATGACGCCGACAACTGCCCGCTGATCGACAACGCCGACCAAGCCGACCTCGACAGCGACAACCTGGGCGACGTCTGCGACGACGATGATGACGGCGACGGGATCATCGACGCCACGGACAACTGCCCGCTGATCGCCAACGACGACCAGGCCAACCTCGACGGCGACGATCAGGGCGACGTCTGCGACGACGACCTCGACGGCGACGGTGTTGATAACGACGACGACGTCTTCCCAACCGACCCCAACGAGTGGGGCGACAGCGACAACGACGGCATCGGTGACAACGCCGACGTCGAGGAGTGCGACGGGCTCGACAACGACGGCGACGGCGACATCGATGAGGGCTTGCCGGTCAACACCTACTACCCCGACACCGATGGTGACGGCTTCCACGCGTCGCTCGAGCTACAGCCCAGCTGCGCGGCGCTCTTGGACGCTGGCGAGACGGCCGACGGCTTCTACCGCATCGACCCCGACGGCACAGGACCTGCGCCCAGCCTCAGCGTGTACTGCGACATGACCACCGACGGCGGCGGCTGGACCCGCGTCTTCTTCCACGACACGAGCGACGGCTACTGGGGGGACGTGACCACCGCACTTGAGCGCAACACGGCCTACCCCGGCGAGCTGCGCTACTCGATCTTGGCGCAGCTTGAAGACTTCAGGTCGTCCGGCGGCGAGCTCGAGCTTCGCATCAACTGGCCGGACACGGCGGTCACGGGGAGCAACGTCTGGACCCAGACGAGCAACCCCACCACCGATGCGGTTGCGGGCTACGTCCCGATCGCGATCGACTACACCGACAACGGCTGGGGCGGCCTCGAGCGCAACACCTTCAACACTCGCTCGCTCATCGACGGCACCGTCGGCACGGGCAACTGGTTCTACGCGATCGGTCAGAGCGGCGCGTGGTCGAACCCGCCAGGCATCCCGTCCAACAGCAGGCCCGTGTCGCGCGTCGCGCTCTGGGTGCGGCCTGACGACACTGCCGTGGCGCCGACCCCGCTGGGCGCCGCTGCAACGGGGTGTGAGGCACCTGCAGGACACAGCGACCAAGGCGGCGACTGCGCCCCCGACGACTCCGACATCTACCCGGGAGCGACCGAGACCTGCGACGGCGTCGACGAGGACTGTGACGGCGAGCTCGACGAGGGCTTCACCATCAACACCTACTACCCCGACACCGACGGCGACGGCTACTTCGTGGGCTCGGCCGGTGCGCCCGCTCAGCGCAGCTGCCGTGCACTGCTCGACGGCGGCGCGGTGACCGATGGCTTGTACATGATCGACCCCGATGGCGAGGGCGGCGATGACGCCATCGAGGTCTTCTGCGACATGACGACCGACGGCGGTGGCTGGACCCGCGTGTTCTTCCACGACATCGCGGACGGCTACTGGGCCGACGACGCCGAGGCCCTTGAGAACAACGTCGCGGACCCGGAAGCCCTGCGCTACTCGATCCTGTCGAAGCTTGAGACGCTGCGCTCGAGCGACGGCGCCATCGACTTCCGCATCAACTGGCCAGGCTCCGAGCCAGGCGCCAACATCTGGCGTCAGACGAGCAACCCCACGACCGACCCCGTGGCCGGCTACGTCGCCGTTGACATCGACTACTTCGACCGACGCTGGGGCGGCCTCGAGCGCACCACGGCCACCGCGGCCACGTTCATCGATGGGTCCGTCAACCACAGCAACTGGTTCTACTCGATCGGCAGCAAGGTCCCATGGAGCAACCCGCCAGGCATTCCCGGCTACCGAACGTCCGTGGAGCGTGTCGCGCTCTGGGTGCGTCCCGATGACCGCTTCGAGCCCGCTGCTGCAGGCGCCCTCATGGCGTGCGCTGCGCCCACTGGCTACGCCGCGCTCGGCGGCGACTGCGACAGCGACAACGCCGACGTCTCGCCGGGTGCCGACGAGGTGTGTGACCGCGTCGACAACGACTGCGACGGCCAGCTCGACAACGGCTTTCCGGTCGACGTCTACTACCCCGACGGCGACGGCGACGGCTACTACGAGGGCCAGGGCATTGCGCGCAGCTGCTCAGCCCTACAGGCCGCTGGCGTGTCGACCGACAACGACAGCTACACCATCGACCCCGACGGTCCTGGTCCGATCGCTCCCCACGAGGTCTTGTGCGACTTCACGACTGACGGCGGCGGCTGGACCCGCGTCTTCTATCACGACGTCGCCGCTGGCTACTGGGGCAGTCTGGACCCGCTGGAAAACGATCTCGGCAACACGACGAGCCGCGTCTACTCGATGCTCGGCCAGCTCGAGTCGTTCCGCCGCACCGACGGCACCTTCGAGTTCAAGATCGAGTGGCCCTCCACGGCCTCGACCGGCCGTAACATCTGGCGCCAGACCAGCAACCCCACCAGCGAAGCGATCGCCGGCTACCAGCCCGTCGACATCGACCACACCACGAACGGCTGGGGTGGTTTGGAGCGCAATACCTTCAACACCGCGTCCTTCATCGACGGCACGGTGGGCACCGGCAACTGGTTCTATGCCATTGCGTCGGTCAACCCCTGGCCCAACAACACAACCGTGCAGGGGATCCCAGCTTACGGGTCGACACCAGCAGCCCGCGTGGCGCTCTGGGTTCGCACCGACCATCCGGCAACGGGCGCGGTCGGGACCCCGGTCGTCAGCTGTGAGGCGCCTGCGGGCTACGCGAACACTGGGGGCGACTGCGCGCCCAGCGATGCCGGCATCCACCCTGGCGTCACCGAGACCTGCGACGCGGTCGACGAGGACTGCGACTTCGTCATCGACAACGGCTTCCCGCTCGAGACCTACTACCCCGACGCCGACGGCGACGGCTTCTATGAGGGCCGCCCGGCCGACGGGCAGAAGAGCTGTGCTGCGCTGCTCGACGGCGGCGTCACGGCGGACGGCATCTACACCATCGACCCCGACGGGCCCGGCGGCGACGACCCCATCGACGTCACCTGCGACATGACCACTGACGGTGGCGGCTGGACGCGCGTGTTCTTCCACGACACGGACGGTGGCTACTGGCCGTCGGCGGCGGAGGCCATTGAGGGCAGTGTCGGCGACCCAAGCGCCGACCTCTACTCGATCTTGTCGAAGCTCGACCAGTTCCGCTCGAGCAACGGCGGGTTCGAGATGCGCATCCACTGGCCGGGGCCCGGAGGCCTCGCGGGCCGCAACATCTGGCGTCAGACCAGCAACCCCACGACCGACGCCATTGCTGGCTACCAAGCCGTGAGCATCGACCACACCGAGCAAGGCTGGGGCGGGCTTGAGCTCAATACGTTCAACACGCGGACGCTGATCGACGGCACGGTGGGCACCAGCAACTGGTTCTATGCCGTTGGCGTGTCCGCTGGCTGGGGCACACCAGGAGGCATTCCCGGGTGGGACAACCCCACGTCGAGCCAGACCGTCGCGCTGTGGGTGCGACCCGATCACCGCTACGAGGCGATCGCTGGCAACCCGATCGTGAGCTGCGCGGCCCCTGCTGACCACGCCAGCACGGGCGGCGACTGTGCGCCAGACGACGCAGCCATCGCCCCCGGCATGCCGGAGACCTGTGACGGCATCGACGAGGACTGCGATGGAGTGATCGACGACGGGCTCGCTCTGAGCACGTTCTATGCGGATGCGGATGGTGACGGCTACGGTCTTGACGTGGCGCAGAGCTGCTCGGCCTTGTTTGCAGCCGGTATCACGACGGACGGATACTACGTGGTCTACCCGGACGGCAGCGGCGGTGACGCGCTGCCGGTCTACTGCGATATGACCACCGATGGGGGCGGCTGGACCCGCGTGTTTTACCACGATGTCGCAGGCGGCTACTTCGCCAGCGACGCCGACGCCCTTGAGCGAGCGCTGCTGACGCCTATGGCGACGCTCTACTCGGCGCTCTCGGACGTGGAGGCCTTCCGTTCGAGCGACGGCACCTTCGAGTTCCGCATCGACTGGCCCGCCACGACGATCACGGGCCGCAACATCTGGCGCCAGACGAGCAATCCCACGACCGACGGGGTTGCTGGCTATATGCCGGTCTCGGTGGACTACGCCCAGCAGTTCTGGGGCGGGCTGGAGCCGTCGACAAGCGCGTCGACGTTCATCGACGGGTCGATCGGATCGAGCAACTGGTTCTACTCAATCGGCTCGCAAGTCGCGTGGAGCGATCCGCCCGGGATTCCAGCCTACTTGCCGCCCTCTCCCCGCGTGGCCTTGTGGGTCCGGAACGACGCTCCTGCCGGAGTCGAGGCGGGTCTGCTGGCTTGCGCGGCACCGCCTGGCTACGGCACGGATGCGGGCGACTGCAACGACACCGACGCCGACGTCAACCCGGACGGGACCGAGGTCTGCAACGGGCTCGATGACGACTGCGACGGCATGTACGACGAGGGCTGTGCGTTCGGCGACGCGACCATCGCAACGGCGCCCGAAAACCTCCACTTCCTGCCCAGAGACACGGCCACCGACACCTGCGACCTCACGGTGACGGGAGCGCTGGTTGGCGCGGCGACCGAGGTCCGAATGCGCGTGCTGGGCGACGATGTGGCGTTCGGCACGGCCACGAGCACATCCGCTGCCTACACGCTGACGCTGCCCATCGACGCCGACCTCGTGCTCTACGACGCCGTGGTCGAGTGGAGCGACGGCAACGGCTTCTGGCGTTTTGTGCGTGAGGTCAATGATATCGTCTGCGGCGACGTCATCCTCATCGATGGCCAGTCCAACGCGGTCGCCCGCAACTTTGACCCGGTTGGCGGCAGCGCCGACGCGGCGATCAACACGTTCGTGCGCAGCTGGGGCTCGAGCGTCGCCAACTCAACAACCGCAAACACGACCGGCTTCAACGTTGCGATCGCCGAGGCCGGAAACACGGTCGGTTCCATCGGTCAGTGGGGCATGCGGCTCGCCAACAACCTCAAGGACGAGCACGGGATCCCGATCCTCGTCATCAATGGCGCGGTCGGAGGCACGCGGGTCGAGCTGCACCAGCGTGACGCCACCAACCCAGAGAACCTCGACACGATCTATGGCCGACTCTTGTGGCGTGTGCGGCAAGCAGGGGTGGAGGACGCCGTCCGCGCCATCTTCTGGCACCAGGGCGAGTCCAACGGTGGGATGGCCTATGCCGAGTACCTGACGCTCTGGACGGCGATGTATAACGCGTGGGTCGAGGACTATCCCAACGTTGAAGGCGTCTTCCCGTTCCAGATCCGCGCGGGCTGCGGCAACCCGACCTGGAACCGTAACGTGCAGCGCGATCTGCCGGCCCTGCTCCCGAGGGTGCTCGCCAGCATGAGCACTGCAGGCGTCGACGGCCACGATGGTTGCCACTTCCTCGCCGTCGCCTACGCGGAGTGGGGCGACCGCATGGCGCGCATCGTCAGCCGGGACATCTATGGGGTCACGCCACCTGGCAACATCGACGCCCCCAACCCGGTGTCGGCCGCCTGGACCTCGCCGACGACTCTGGTGATCGACTACGGCGCCACCGGCGGGGGAATGACCCTTCAAGCGGGCGCGGAGGCCTACTTCAGCCTCTCGGACGGCGCGGCGATCAGCAGCGTTGTGGTGAGCGGTTCAACGGTCATCATCACGACGGCGGCGGCAAGCACCGCGACGTGGGTCTCGTTCGTTGACGTGTCCGGCAACATCCCGTGGCTGGTCAACGACCTCGGTGTTGGCGGCTTCGCCTACTACGAGTTCCCGATCGACCCATGATGAGGGCTCACCATAGGCGGCGCGGCGCCCAAGCTGTCTGCGCGTTGCTCGTGCTGGGCTGCGTTGCGGCCTGCACCCCGCGCCAGTCGACCGTGCCGGCCGAGCCAGCGAGCGAGGCTTCCGAGCCGGTCGCCGCCGTGGACGCGCCTGAGGCGGCCGCTGGCGCGGAGCTTTGGGGGGAGCTGGTCCCCATCGACCGCGCCTGCGAGAGCGACGATGACTGCGTGCTGAACTGGCACACGCTCGACGGCAACGGCCGGTGCTGCGGGACATGCTCGCCCGATGCGGTCGGTCACGCCACCGACGTGGCCGTGCGGCGCGTGTGCAGCGAGCGGGACCGGACTCACGGCGACTGCCCGTACAAGAAGAAGTGCGCGGCCCACAAGGCGGTCTGCGTTGAGCGGCGCTGCCGGGCGGTACGGTCACGCTGAGGCTGGTGGAGACAGAGTCGCGTACGCACTGGTAGACTCGTTGTGTGGCAGACAAACCGAAGCAGGCCGGTCCTCAGGAGCGGCCCACGTCCAAACCCAGGCACAAGCAGAAGCGGCGCAAGAAGCCGCCGGCATCGCCGGAGGTGAAGGCGGCACGCATCCTCGCGGACATGCGTGGGCTGCTGCGTGACCTAGGGGCCGAGCTTGGCGCACCGCGTGGCGGCGGGTTCGTGGTGGACGAGGTCGATCTTCGGCTGTCGATCCCGATGCGCGGTGGCAACGACAAGGCTGCTGCCGCATCCGCATCCGCGCTCGTGACCCAGCTTCGCGAGCGGGTCGCCGAGGTCGTCCGCGGCGTCACCTCCTTTGCGGAGGGCCACGTGTACTGCTTCTTCACGGACGCGTCCGAGTCGGCCTACTCGTCACCGCCTACTCCCAACGACGTCTTTGCGGGCTACACATCCAACGGCAAGCCCTCGTGGGTCTCGCTTGCAAACCTGTGCCTCGAGCGTGGTGTGGTGGACGTTGACCGCCTCTATGGCCCGAGGGCGCAGGTGGTCGCGTTGATGCAGCGTGCCGACGAGCTGAGCGAGGGCCTGCTGCCCTACTTTGGCCGGGGCAGTCTTGCGTATGAGCTGCTCGGGCAGGTGGTCGTTGGCTTTGTGCCCCTGACCCTCAACCCGAAAGACCAGAGCGCTGAGCGCGTCGCGTTGACGCTGCAGGTGGCACGCACGACCCTCCGCACAGGCTCGCATCGGCTGCGGCTCAATGTGCTCGGCATGACACCGCTCGAGATCGCGGTGGCAGCGGCGGAGGGCCACGAGCGCGGCCCCGGCGAGGCGTTCCGTCGGGTGCTCCAGACCACGCGCCAGCGCCTCGATGTCCTCGGTCGCAAGGCCCGCCAGGCACAGCGGGATGGCGCGCCGCTCGACATGCCTCGCGAGGTCGACGCCCTGCTGACTCGCCTACGCGCGGACTGCGTGCGTGTCTTCAAGGCGCGCAGTCACCGCACCCAGCACGCCCGGGTCCGAGCCGAAGAGGGCGACCGACCGACGAGCTATGCGCTGACCGACGCCGACGCAGCCGCCGAGACCAAGCTCTTCATCGACACCCACCGCGACACCATCGTGGTCCTCGGCCCGCGCAGCCGCGCCCACGCGTTCAACAAGGCCGGCAAGCACGTCACCAGCTGGCTCCTCGACCCCGGAGAGGCCGACCGCAAGACCGACAAGCGCCGCTGGCGACAGCTCCAGCCGGAGCACGTCAGCGAGTTTAGAAAGCGCCTCGCTGAGCGCGGCGGGTGAGCAGCGCAGATGCCCAAGACGCGTAAGAAGTCGGACTTTCCGCAGAAGATCTGTGCCACATGCGGCCGGCCTTTCGCCTGGCGCAAGAAGTGGGCAAAGGTCTGGGACGAGGTCCGCTACTGCTCCAAGCGGTGCCGCGGCAACCGAGACTCGACGACCGCGCCCGCATCGCCACTGACCGAGAGGGCGAGCGCTAGCAGAACTGCTGGTTGAGGCCCTGCCGACCCGGGTCGACGTCGTGCGAGGTCAACAACACTAACAGATTTGTTGGCAACAGATCTGTTGGTGCAAGTCGCCACGGTGACCGGTCAGTACCGGCGTTGCCGTTGCGGCGGTCGATCTTGTACTGTCTCCCAAACCGCGCCGAGGCCCAACGTGAACCCATTTGCAGTGACCAGCTTAAAGCTCACGAACTTTCGGATGTTCGAAGAGCAGGAGTTCAAGCTGAACCCCGACTGCACCGTGTTTATCGGGCCCAACGGGAGCGGCAAGAGCACGATTGTCGAGGCGTTGTCGTTGCTTCCGAAATGGGCGGCTCTCACCACCAAATTGGCTGTGCAGGCGGTCCATTGGGACCTTGCGTTGGCGCACCTGGAATGGGACCACTGCCGACGGCTGGTCCCAACGTCAATTGGTGGTGGCGTACGAGTGGAACCGTCACACAGTTTTGGGGTCGCGTTGCACCAGTCCGCAGAGCCCGAAGCCATTCACGCCGATTTTCCGACGAACCTGGGCCAGGTGCGTGTCACGGCGAGTCCGGCGATGAAGGGGGCCCACACCAACATCGCAGAAAAACCTAGGCAAACGCTGCCCCTGTTCCTGAGCTTTGGCGCTCGCCGGTTGGAAGCACCGCCAGAGAGAGACCTACCGAGCCTGCGGGGCAGTAGGCTTGAGGCGTGTCAGTCGAATCCTGGCTTCATCGAGACCGCGAACCTGTCGCACTGGTTTGATCTTCAGCAACGGGGGGAGCTGGCCGAGCTTCAGAGAGCCCTAAAGTCCAATCAATCCGCAGAGTCAGCCCGCAACGCATTGCTTCACGCAGCATATGCCGGTGTCCGTGGTGTAACAGGAGCCAGCGACGTCGAATACACGGTCGATGGCGAAGAGCTCGAGCTCAAGTTCGATGGCCAGCCCCATGCGCTGCCGTTCAGCTACCTCTCATCTGGGCAGCAAGCCGTCGCCGCCCTCGCCGCCGACATTGCGTGGCGCACTATCCACCTCAATCCCAACCTTGGCGACGACGCACTCGCCAAGACGCCCGGTGTTGTTGTCATTGACGAGCTGGAGCTGCACCTTCATCCGAAGTGGCAGCGGACTGTGCTCCCAAGGCTTCGGGCAACGTTCCCAAGCCTTCAGTTCATCGTCACGACCCACTCTCCTCAGGTCGTTGGCTCGGTCGACAAGAGCTGCGTGGTCAGCCTGTCGGCGGATGGTGGACGCGAACCCGATGCACACACGTTGGGACGTGATTCGACCTTCATCCTTCGGACCACGATGGGCGATACTGGCCGTGACTCAGCGGTCGAAGAGCTGTTTGCAAGGCTCGACAGAGCCATTGACGGTGGTGACCGTGAGACGGCCCACCGGATTGCGGAAGAACTTCGGGAAAAAGCCCCTGACGATCCCGATCTCGTGGGTATCGACGTTGAGCTCGAGCTTGCAGCTGGGAAGTAGCAAGCGTGTTATCCATCACGAAGGGGCCACCACCACCCGTCTGGGCCAATGGCGTGACCGCCATGCGACGCGCAGACCAGCACCGGTGGCAAGACATCTCGAAGCCGATGAGAGACGCCGCGATCGAGGCACTGCTCGAAGAACAGCACCACCTATGTGCATACTGCTGCCGGCGCGTCCGTCGGTCCGACACTGGGGAGTGGTGTCGCATCGAGCATGTGAAGTCGCGCAACCCTCCAAAGGGAGTCGACGCAAGCACATGGGGTGACCAACACATCCTCGATTGGGCCAATCTTGTGCTGGTGTGTCCAGGCCGAGCTGGTGACCTGCAGACCTGCGACAGAAGCCGCGGCAACCTCAAGATGCCCCTCAATCCGAGCAAGCCACCGCCACGTCCTGAGACGGCCTTGGTTTATACAAGATCAGGTCGAGTATCGGTGCGCGATGACGTCGAAAGCTGCGATGCGATCCGCCACCAGCTCGACACCACGCTCAACCTCAACGCCATTGGGCTCATCGAACAGCGAAAGAGAGTGTTGATGCGTCTAAAGAAGCTCGCGAACCGTTCATCAGGACGGCTGTCTACAAGCCAGCTCCAGCGGATGAGAAGCGAGTTCGCACCTGCGGACGGCTCACCATGGCAGGGTTTCGCGTCGGTGGCCCTGTCGTGGATCGACCGACGGCTCGCCCGCGAATAACAAACACGCGGGCCTTAGCCGAAGTCGGTGGCTTCGCCCTTGACGTCGGTGCGCTGCTGACTCGCCTACGGGCGGACTGCGCGCGTGTCTTCAAGGCGCGCAGCCACCGCACCCAGCATGCCCGGGTCCGAGCCAGAAGAGGGCGACATGCGGCCGGCCTTTCGCCTGGCGCAAGAAGTGGGCAAAGGTCTGGGACGAGGTCCGCTACTGCTCCAAGCCGTGCCGAAGTAACTCTGGGCGGGACAAGGACGACAC
>CALHXW010000425.1 GCA_938040325.1 uncultured bacterium
GGCGCTCATGGAGATGCTGACCGACAGCAATCGCACCCACCCGGCCGTGGTTTGGCGTGTCCACCACGGGCTGAAGTGGGCGCAGTCGCAGGAGTTCTTCGATGCACTTGCCGGCGCGCCACCGAAGCTCCTGACCGCCTAAAGTGCTCCTCGGTCACTTATCCCGATAAGCTCCCTCACCGCGCCTTGGTGGCCAACGCAAGTCCGCACCCGTTCGGATGGCCGGCGCTGCTAGCAGCGTTCGGTTGGCTTCCCGCCTGCCTCTAAGGGCCATTGAGCCTAGGCTCTAGCTGGCTCACTTCGACGGGCTCGCACGGCGCGGACGGACCGTGGTGTCGCGGACCGTGCCGAGGGGGGAGACGTCGCGCCAGGCCTCGGGCCCAGCGTCACGGAGGTCTTGCGCGAAGAGCGTGACCGCGAAACGCTTGCCGATGGCGATGTCGCCGCGGCTCTGCTCGAGACCAGCCGCAAATGCGACGCCGTCACTAAAGCCGGCGAGCGCCTCCGCGAGGCTGAGTCGCTCATGGGGGCGCCAGCCACCGCTGGGCTGACCGTCTGCGTCGGTCCGGGTGAGCGCTGCGTAGATCCCAAGCGCTGGTCGGTGACTCTCCACCGGTGTGTCCGAGCCAAGGGCCAGCGGAACCCCAAGCTGGGCGAGGGTCTGCCACGCGTAGGCGCCCGCGATGCGCTCGGGTCCGACCCGCGCTTCTGCCCAGCGCATGTCGCTGGTGGCGTGGGTTGGCTGCATCGACGCGACGACCGCCAAGCTGCGGAAGCGCTGAAGATCGGCGAGGTCGACGATCTGGGCATGCTCGACCCGGTGTCGGCGCGAGCGCTCAGTGCCCTGGGCCGCTTCGATGGCGTCCAGCGCGTTGGCGTTGCCGAGGTCGCCGATCGCATGGATGGCGAGCTGACCGCCCAGCTCGTGGGTGCGCTTGGCGTGTGAGCTCAGCCGGTTGGTGTCTGCAGGCTGTCCGTGGTGTGCCGGTTCGTCCGAGTAGGGGGCTTTCAGCGCGGCGCCGCGGCTGCCGAGCGCGCCATCCGCGAAGAGCTTCACGCCGACAACGCGCAGATCTGGGCCTAGCACCCGCGCTGGCCCGCGGTGGCGCTCCAGCCAAGCAAAGCTCGCGTCGGAGTGGTCGAGGTAGACGACCACATCCACCGGCAGGCCGCCGTCCGCCGTCCGTATGCGGCTCAGCGCGTCGAGCTCGGCCACGCTGGTCGCCATGTCGTGGACGCCGACGAGGCCGGCGTTGGCGCAGGCTCTGAGTCCCGCTCGCAGCTGACGCTCAAGGTCGCGAGTAGCGCTGGGCGACGGGGCGCTCTTTAGTCGGGCCCACAGCGCCTCGGACGCATCGACGATCACGCCTGTCGGCGCACCGCTTGCGTCGACGAGCACGCGCTCGCCTGGAGGCTTGGTGCCGCTCTGCAGGTGGGCGGCCACGAGCGGCAGCAGCGCCTCGTTGACCCAGATCGCATGGCCATCAACCCGTGAGAGCACGATCTCTGGCGTCTTCGGCAGGTCACTTGCCCTTGGAAACGTCGCACCCGGCATCAGGGTATGATCCCAGCCGCTGCCCACCACGCGTCCGACGTTGCCACCGCGGGCCGTCAACCAGCTGTCGATCCGCTGGCGAACTTCCTCGACGGAGGTGGCTCCGCGAAGCCCGACGTTCTCGCTCGAGCGGCCCAACCAGGCGAGATGGACATGCGCATCGCGCAGGCCAGGGGCCGCCCAAGCCCCTGGTAACCGAACCTGCGTGACCCCTGGCGACTCAGCGGGAAGCCGCTGGTGGAGCTGCATCACGCGTCCAGCAGCGTTCACTTCCACCGCAACAATGTCGGGCCCTCCCGAACGCATCTGAGCGAGCGGGGTAAATATCGGACCGACGTAGAGCGTCGATCCTCTCGACCCGTTCACACCCACATCGTGGGAGGCCCCCGGCGGCGCAACTGCGCATGCCGGCGTGAACGTCCATAGCAGCAAGGAAAAGACGAGGCTTCGCATGAGCAGCGTTTACCTAACCGTCACCTGCCGGTCTACCCCGGCGACCCCGACCGCGCCGCGGCGAGCGCCGCTCGGCCTCGGCTTCGGCTTCGCTACCGTCGAGGTCGGCGCCCGCGGAGGGCGCGTCCCCGCGGCCCGCAGTCTCTCCAACTCTGTCGAGGACACTCGGACCCATTGGGTTCCAGAGATCGCCCCCACGACCGAGGCGTCCCCTTCCATTGACGGCCGCAATCCCGCACTCTGCCAGTTACCGCGTGGCCCCCAGCGCGGCCCCGGGTCGGGAGGAACAACGATGTGGCGTCGATCCCTGTTTCTGCTGCTGGCTGGCGTTGTCGCCGCCTGCGGCCACGATGAGAGCCGCGACGATGTCGGCGTCGACACCGCCTCAGACACGAGCGACACCGACGCGGGCGACACCGACACCGGCGACACCGACGCCAGCGACACCGACACCGACAACGAGATCGACACGGCGCCGCCAGAGCCCACAGGCGCCCGCATCGTCGATCCGGCCGGCGGCTCGGTCGAGGGGTGGACCGTCGTCAATCGCTACGGCCGAACCTCCAGCAACGCCCTCGGCGAGTTCACGCTGCCTTTCGACAACGACGGGATGACGCTGACCCTCGCTTGGCCGCCATCGCGCGACCCGGCCAAAGGCACGCTCGCGCTGCTGACGACCTACGAGCCCGATGACGAGACCCCGCGCGCCGAGCCCGTCATCACGAGCCGCACGACGGCACTCGCGTTGACGGTCCTCCACCCTGCGCTGGCATCGCGCGACCCATGGCACGTCGAGCACGCGCTGGACGCAGCAGCTGCGTCCGACAAGGTCGTCGCTGTCGAAGGCGCCGTCACAAGCGCTTGGCAAGGGGGGCAGAGCGTCCTCGAGGACCCTGCACTCCGCGGTGCCGTCGCGGCCGCAGCAGCGGACCTCGGCACCCGCATCGCCTCGCCGTTCCAGGACGCCGTGCACTTGGCTGGCCCGGTCCCGCGCCGGGATCTTTGGGTGCACCCGCTCGACCAGCGCGGACTCTTTGAGGCTGAGCGCGCTGGACCGGACGTGTCGTTTGTGACGGCTCCGTCCTACCCGCTCGCCCTCGCCATCGACGCGAGCCCCGTGCTCGCCGACGGTGTCGTCACCGGTCCCGATGGATCTCGGACGCTTGCCGCGCGCGCTGACCTCGACGCCCTGGAGGAGGGCGCCACGCTCTACGACTTTGTCTCCGAGGGTCCCTCGCAACCCGCCAACCTCTTTCCCCGCGCGGCCGCAGCTGTGCGAGGCCCCGTGACCGCGTCGCTCGGCACCACCGCGAGCGCCCACGTCGCGCTCGACGAGCGCCTCTACCACGTGGTTGCTCACAGCGGCGCGGTGGCGGGCGAAGGCGCGCTCGAGCGCTGGTCCAAGGCGCCCTCGACGGCGAACCGCGGGCTCTCGCTCAACCTTGCGTTCGCCGCGCGTGAGCGACTCGCGACGGCCGGTGTGGAGCCATCGGCGACCTGCCTGACGGGGGCGGTTGCCGTCTGGCGCTCCGAGACATCGTCGTTGGCGTCCGCCGTGGCCAACGATCAGGGGCCGCGCGCCGCACACGACGGGCTCGTCGCGCTGCTCAACGGTGCGCGCGACTGTGGCGCCAGCGCAGCCGACGGCTTCGATGCGCTCGCGTGGGGGCTGCTGACCGAGCTGACCGCGCTTGCCGACCCTTCCGACTATCGGTTCGCGCCCTACGACCAGCGTCTTCGCTACCTTCTGCATCCGCCATCGGAGCTCCCCACTCAAGGCGCGCTGATCGTGGCTCCGGGGGATGGCGTGACCCCGTTCGCCCCACACGTCGACACCGCTGCCGGCAGCGCGATCGACCCAGCCAAGCGCGTGACCGTGTCGCCGGGCGCCGGCTGGGTGCCAGCAACCTCATCGCGACGTTCATCGGGCGTGAAGGTGAGATCGTCCGCGCCGCGACCAGCGCCGCTTCGGCGACCTCGCTCACGCTACAGGTTCCGACAGGCTTGAGCGGCGACGTAGCGGTCGAGCTTCGCCACCGCGGCGGCTCAACCCGTGCCGATGGCTTCACCATCGCGCCTCGGCTGATGCGGATCGACCCGGCCGTGATGCCCAAGGACTCAGTGCCTCGACCGCTGACGCTCTACGGCGATGGCTTTGCTCCTGGTCAGGTCGTGCAGATTGGCAGCCAGGCGTTTTCGTTGCCCGACACGGTGGGTCCACGCCGTGCGGTCATCACCGTCTCGCCTGTGTTCCAACCTCCTGGGGATGTCGCCGTGTCGATGCAAGACGCTCCCCCTGGCACGACGGCCCGTCTGCTGCGCATCCTGGGAGCACCTGCGCTCCTCAGCGCGTCGCCCGCCGTGGTCGCGCCGAACGCGCTCGTGGAGCTGACCGTTCGCGATCTCGGACGCGACCGCGACAGCGTCACCGCCGAGCTCTTGATCGCCGGTGCTCCGTCCACAGCGGCTGAGTTCCTCACGCTCGGGCCGAGCGACAGTGGCGACACCGATGCCGACCGAGTGGTGATCGATCTCGGTGAGCTCCCAACAATCGTCGCAACGACCTCAGCGACCCTGCGTCTGACTGGCTCCGGCGGTACCGTGGACGTGCCGCTCTCGTTGGCGGCACGCCCCACAGCGACCTACGAGCGCGAGATCTCGTTCTTTGCGACGGCCCCGCTCGAGGTTGCCGACCGCTTCGAAGAAGCCGTGGCGCTCACCAGCGGCTCGCTCACCCCTCAAGGCATCTTCCAGCAGGTCGACACCGCTGCCTGGGAAGACGGCGCCTGGTACTGCCCAGTCACCATCGGCCCACCGGCTGCCCGCGTGCCGACACCGTGCAGCCACTTCACCAACATCTGCGACGAGCTCTGGTACTGGGAAGACACGTCCGACGCGAGCGAGTGGTGGGATATCACGCGGCCCCCCGGTCTCCCTGCCGGCGGCCCCCGCTGCCCAGAGGTGCCAGGGCCCAACTCGTGGGCAGGCATTCAGGGCGACGCGATCGCCGACACCGTTCGAACGAACGCGGCGGTCGACCTCGCTGGCATCACGATCGTCGGGCGCCATGACACCTACGTGCTCGACAACGCGTCGGGCGGCGGGCTCACGATCGCGCCGCCGACCAGCGGCGGCCCCAGCCATGTCACACTCGACGCCACCGTCACGGACGCCGTCGGCACGGTCATTACCCTCGATGGCGTCGAGGACGTCACGATCCCGATGCTCTCGATCGTCGGGACCAACGCCTGCACCACCGGGCTTCACATCACCGGCAGCGCGCGCGTTCGCGTTCAGACGCTTGTGGTCGACGGCTGCGCGACCGGCCTGCACATCGAAGACTCGCAAGACGTTGTTGTCGACGCCGTCGTCATCCTCGATGCGAACCGCGCGGTGTTCATCGACCAGGGCAAGCGTGTCTCGGTGGGCGGCTTTGTCGGACTCAACCCGGTCACCGGTCAGTTTGCCGCCAGCGGTACCGACGGGATCGTGGTCGTTGGCGACTCGCGTGATGTCGCGGTGACGCCCGCCGTTGTGGGCGCTCTCTCTGGTGATGGCGTCCGCATCGGTTCGGCCAGCGACGTGTTCGTCTCCGTCGACGCGCTCGGCTTTGCCGCGGGGCCGAATGGCCAGCTCTTCGGACAGGGCGGTTCGCCCGTCACGGCCGGGGCCAGCGTCGGGACTGGCGTTCGGGTGCGACCGACCGCAGAGCGCGTCACCATCGCCGACACCCATGTGTTTCAGGCCACCGACGGAATCGTGATCGAAGGCGCGCGCGATGTGGTCGTCCGCCGTGTGCTCGCCGGCGGCTCGACAAGCCACCAGGCCGCGACTCTCCCGCCCGGACTCAGCGGCACGGGCGTCCGCGTCGAGGGTGCCGTTCGCAACGTTGATATCCGGGATGTCGGTTTCGGACGTGCCCCGCTCGGCGGTCTGGTCGTCGACGCTGTGCAGAGCGCCGACCCAATGACCGGCGAGGTCTTTGCCCGCGGCGTCCGCTCGGGTGCCGGCCAGGCTGGCTCGCAGATCGTCGCCTCCGTCTCTGGCTGTGGCGTGTGGGTCGATAGCAGCAGTGGCGTGTGGCTAGAAGATGTCGCGCTCCACGGCGACACGGTCGGGCTCTGTGTCGAGAGCAGCTCACAGCTGAGGCTCCTCGATCTTGGCGTGCAGGACACGGAGGCCACTGCCGTCGCGCTGTCTGGCAGCGACGTCGAGCTCGACGAAGCCGTGTTGCTCAGCAGCGGCAGCGACGCGGTCTCGGTCATCGATGCGGTCGGGTTGCGGGCACGGCTCCTGCTTGTCGACGGGGCCGCAAGCGTCGGCCTCAACGTCATGGGAACCCCGGCCAGCGCGAGCGCCTCGATCAGCGTGGTCGAGTCGAGCATCAAGAACACAGGCCTCGCCGGCGTCATGTCGACGAGCGCGCTTCAGGTCTACCTCTCCGCTAGCGAAGTCTGTGAAGCGAGCACCACCTCGGTGGATCTCGCGTCAAGCGGCGGCGGTGTCCTCCACGAGGTGGCTGTCGGCAGGTGCTCGACAGGCACGCCGAGCTCGAAGGCCAGCGTCGGTGTCGACGCCTCACACGCCGTGGGCCCCGTGACGATCCGGGCCAGCGTCATCGAAGGTCACCAGGACGCAGGCGTGCGTGCCGATGACGCGGCCGCCACCATCGAGCTTCGAGAGAGCGTCATTCGCACCAACTCCAACCACGGACTCTCCGTCAGCGGCGAGACCATCATGCGCGTCGTCGACACGGCCTTTGACGGCAACCAAGGCGACGCGATTGCCCTGACGGGGCTGCTCGGCGAGGGGCGCTTGGAGGTCGAGGGCGGCGCGATCGGGACCGACAGCCCGAACGCAAGCGCTGTGCGCTCATCGGGATGCACGGCCGACAGTGGCGTGCCGGTGCGCTTCGTAGGGGTCGACAACGCCGACGATGTCGTCATTGACGGCTGTGCGGCGCCTCTTGAGCTCTCCGATAGCTCGTTTGGGATCCTCTCGATGGCGAACCTGCAGTCCGGCACCGTCAAGGCGGTCTCGGGCCGCGCCCTGTCGGTGGTCGACGTCGCGGATGCGCGCTTTCTCGACCTTGTGCTGAGCCAGGGGTGCACGATCGCCGGTGCAGCCAGCGTCCGTAACCGGGCACGCTCGCCGGAAGCCGGCGAGCTCACGCTTCTCGAGACCGCCAACAACGGGCTCGCGGCGCCAGACCTCTACAGCACCCGTTACCGCTCGGATGGCAGCTGGCGACTCGTTGGCGGCAACGTTGCCGATCACGCGGTGGTCGAGGTGTGGGACATCTCCGGCGCCAGCCCGCGTTGGGTCGGCGCGACCCACGTCGTCGGAGGCCGCTTCGACGTGGTCTTGCACGGCCTGACGACCGACGCGGTGTTCGGCGTTGCCTCAACCCTTCCCGACGGTAGCTCGAGCCCGATGGGAGGACCTCAGACGGTGTCACCGCCGACCACGGACACGTGCGACGAGCTCGCGCCGGCGTCCGACTCTGGCGACAGCCTGTGGATCGACGAGCGTGGCCTCGCTGACGCGGGCGGTGTCCTGGTGGCAGGTGCGACCGCCGCTGACCGGTGTGGCGACTTCGCCGTCTATGCCGCCAACGGTGGGTTGGGCCTGCTGGACATTGGCACTGGCGAGCTCGCGCCCTTCGACGGATTCACCGGGGTCGCCACGGAGCCGACATTCAGCCCTGACTGTGCGCGGGTTGCGTGGGTCGGGGAGGTCGCCGGTCAGGTCGATCTCTTCGAGCTCTTCGTCCAGGCGCCTACGCCGGTGCAGATCACCGATGACGCGGCGGTCGAGAGCGGGCCAGCCTACGGCGCCAACAACCTCTTCTTCTCGGCGTCCAGTGGCGGCGAAGATGCCGCGATCTACGCGTTCGACGCTAGCGCGCCAACGGCGACCCCGGCGCTTGTCGTCGACCAGCTTGGCGATGATGAAGCGCCGTCGTGGAGTCCCGATGGGGATCTGTTGGCGTGGCAGCGATGCGCGGATGACCGCTGCGAGGTCAGCGTCGTTGGACTGGAGAGCGGCGTGTCGACCGTCGTGACTCGGGCGGAGGGCTGCGACGACAGACGGCCGCGCTGGCAGGTCGGGCCGAACGGCGACCGCAGCTTGATGGTGCGTCGTAGCGCGGTAGGGGCCGCGGCCTCGAGCGCCGTGGTCGGCGTCAATCGCTTCGGGCTCACGCTCGGACGCCTCGATGCCGGCGCGAGCCCAGCCATCAGCCCTGTGAGCGGGCCGTAGTCCTTGCAGGCCCGCCAATAGGCGGCTCGGCGTTGCGCACGCTTGCCGCCCGACCGCCCGGTCGCCGCCAGTGGTTGCAATTGGCGAACGCCGCTTGCACGCTGAGCCGATGAAGTCTCTCACCATCGGCTGCATTGCGGGCGGGAACGTCCGCAGGGCCCTGGTTGCGGCCACTGTTTTCGTCGGGCTCTGGGCCGCAGGATGCGGTGAGCCCGAGCCTGTGCCCAAGCATGCGGACATGAGTCGCGAGTGTCAGGTCACGACCGACGCGCGCTTCGACAACGACGCGCTGCGGAAGGTCCATGCCGCCGCGACAACGCACGGTGAGAAGCGCGGCCGAGCGGTTGTCAGCGACTGGGTGGGATCCCGCACCACCGACGGCTACCGCCTGCGCTCAGTGCTGAGCTTGGTCCTGATGGCGCTCGCCGGCTGGCTCGGCGCTCTGCTGCTCGCCGCGGCGTTCAACCGCATGACGCGCCATCGTAGCGCTGCCCGCTACGGCGACGTGCTGAGTCAAAAGGCGCGTCAGGAGGCGGAAGCGATCCGCGGGCTCCGCACACGCGACGCGCTCAAAGACGCGATCGTCACCCGGCTGACCGAGCCGCTGGCGGCCGTCGAGCGAGGCATCGAGCGCCTTGCGAGCGATGCGCGCGCGCTTGAAGAGCGCGTCTCTGGCGCCGCCGAACACGCGCGACTGGACGCCGTCTACCGCGGGATGGAGCGGCTCGTCGGTCGGCTTGAGAAGCTGCACGTGCACCTCGGGAGCTGGGACGGAACGGTCGCGTCCGCGAGTCGCTCTCTCGACGCCGAGCTGACGACCGCCGTCCACGACCTCGAGACAGCTCTCGCGGAGGTGTCGGCATGAGTCGGCGCGTCGGGATCGCGGTGGCCTTTGTGGTTGGCATCGCGGGCGGACTCCCAGTGGGATGTGGCGAGGCGAAGCCCCCGCCGGCGCCCGAGGTGAACACCCTGATCGCGAGCCCCGCGGTGAGTGCTCAGAAGCAGCTGGAGGCGGTGGGTGAGACGCTCAGGGCCGAGAACTGGACGAATGGCTGGCGCTGCGGCCATGAGATGGCTTGGTCCGCTGGGCTCTACCAAGCACGACACGAGACGCCCAACGCGTTCCGTTCCTCGACCATGGGCACCAACTGGCTCGTGTATGGCGCTGTGTTCATGGTCGGGCTCCTCGGGACGCTCGCGCTCGCTCTATGGCGTCGCAAGCGTCGCCGAAGCGGGCTGCCGCAGGCCGTTTCCCTGCTTGCCCGTGTGTTCCCGATTGCGCACGTTGGCAGCGAGACATCGTCGGCACTTGTTGTGAGTGCGCGTGTCATCGAGCGTCACCTGCAGGAAGCCCTCAGTCTCCTGCCGGTCCCTCAACCCGCCGGCCCGGTCAACCTCGGCCAGCCCGTGCCAGGTGCCAGCCCGACCGACGCATCGAGCGGGCTGGGCCCTGAAGGCACTCAAGCGCAGACGACGTCCGATACACCTCCCGACGACTCGTTGCGTGCAGCGATCGTCACCTGGAGAGATCACGTGGCGCTGTGGCGGTCGCGCCTCGCCGATGACGAGGCGCCCCACCGTCTCATCGCGGACGTCGACCGGGCATTGCGCAGCCAACAGCTGCAGGCCGAGCGGCTTCACGCCGATCTCCTCGCCGGCGCTGGACGGCCGGTCGACAGGGCGCTCGAAGAGCGGGTGGGAGACGTGTCGTCGCTGCCTCCACTGCGCAACGAAGAGATCGCCGGTTGGGTCCGGCCCGTCGGTGTGGTCGGAACCGTCGGCCTCGTGTTGATGTTGCCCATCGCGGCCGGCTGGCTAGCGGCGGGCGCGCTGCCCTTTACGCTCGTCTTGGCGATTGGCGTCCCTTCACTCGCGGCCGTCGTGACCGCTCGACTCATGCTGCGCCGCCAGGGGCCGCTCTTCTTTGGCGGGACCGAGCGTGTTGCTCGGGCCATCCAGTGGGTCGGTGTCATCGCGCTCGCGACCGTGTGCGCCAGCCAGAGCGCGAGCGTTGAGGGCGGCTTCAACCTGGGGTCGGCGCCCGTCCTCGGCGAGCCGACAGCAGCCGACCAGGTCGTACCGCCGCCGCCACCGCTGTCGATCGTGCCGGAGGGCGTGCTCTCCTTGCTGCCAAAGCCGGAGCCGGAGCCTACGCCGGATCTGCCGAGCGCCGTCGGGCCCGGTGAGGAGCCGTTGCCGTCGGCGCCTCCGAGCGCCGTCGAGCCCACGGGGGAGCCGGCCGACGCTGGGACGCGGGCTGAAGAGGCGGTCGATGAATAGGCGGTCGATACCTCGGCGGTCGCTGGTCGGTCTCGCGGCGAGCCTGGCGCTCGCCTCGTGCGCGCACGGCGAGCAGACGCCGACCAGCTTCGGCGAAGGCCCCTTTGCAGCCCACCAAGCAGCGATCGCCTCATTCCAGCGGCTCTCGGGTGCAGTGCGTCCGCTCGGGAGTGAGCCGCCATGCCTCGAGCTTTGCCAGCAACAGACGCTCGCGTGCGCAGCCTCCGACGAGGTGTGTGAGGCCGACGACCCGCGCTGCAAGGAGAGTCGCAGCGGGTGTGCGTGGACCCAGTCGCTGCTTCCGATCGCGTGTCGGTTCTGCACGACGGAAGGGTAGGGCGAGTGTCGGACTTGAGCGCGCCACCGCCAGAACGTGTCGTTCGTCATCGGTATGAAGACCCGGTGAGCCGGATCTGGCTTGGCCTGGTCGCCCGACTGGGCTTCACGCTGCGCCGGTCGCATGAGGTGTTTGCAAGCTTCGACGGCAGCGGGACACTCACGATTGCCGTTGACGAGGCCTTCGACCCCGATGACTGCCTGGCGCAGATGATCTTTCATGAGCTCTGCCATGCGCTCGTGGCAGGGCCGGCGGCTGGCGCCGCCGTCGACTGGGGGCTCGCAAACACCGACGCACGGGATCTCTCCAGTGAGTACGCCACCCATCGGGTCCAGGCCGCGCTCGCCGACCGTCACGGACTGCGCGAGTTCATGGCGGTCACGACGGACTGGCGGCCGCACTGGGATGCGCTCGGTCCTGACCCTCTCGGAGGTGATGACGCGGTGGCCGAGCTCGCGCGGCAGGGCTATCGTCGCGCCCGTCACGGTCCGTGGGCTTCCGACCTCGACGCAGCGCTCAGCGCGACTGCGCGGGTCGCCGACGCCGCTCGGGTATGGGATCCTGTCACAGACGACAGCACGGCCACCTCTCTGTGGAGCCTCACCGAGCCGCTCCATCCGCTTGGTGGGCCCGTGAGTGAGGGTTCGTGTGGCGCGTGTGCGTGGGCGCAGGCGGCTGGACCAGGCACACCCGTGTTGCGGTGTCTCTCTCGTGCCCATGGCCCAGCGCCTCGGGTGGCGCCGCGCGTGGAGGCCGAGTGGCCGGGGTGTCGTGGCTTTGAGCCTGAGCTGACCGACGCGGACTGCGAGGCCTGTGGCGCCTGTTGTCGTGAAGCGTTTCACGTGGTTCCCGTCGGAAAGCTGAGCCTCATGGCACGGCGTCATCCGGAGCTCCTGGCGGCCGATCCAGACCTCGGGCTTGTGCTACCGCGACCTGATGGCCTGTGCGTCGCGCTCGACAAGCGCGCCGGCACGGACACGGCCCCCGCAAGCTACCGGTGCCGTCACTACGCGGATCGGCCCACGTCGTGCCGCGACTTCGCGATGGGGAGCGCCAACTGCCTCGAAGCGCGACGGAGGGTCAAGCTCTCGAGGCCGCTCGACGCGCTCGGTGGGCCCCACCCATAGCCGCCCGGCTTGCGCTGCTGGCGAGCGCCCGGTACTGCGGGGGCATGGACACCACACGAGAGCCTGCCCGGAGACGCGGGCCCCTTCGACCGGGGGAGCCGGTTGTCTTCATCGACCGTCGTGACCGCATCTATTACGAGGCGCTCCGTGAGGGCGGGACGACCAACGTACGCGGCAACCTCATCCGGCACGATGACGTGCTTGGCCAAGCCGATGGCGTGACCGTGTTGGCGGTCGGCAAGTCGCGCTACCGAGTGTTTCGCGCCACGGCCCATGACCACGCGCTGTACATGCCGCGGCATGCGCAGATCGTGTACCCGAAAGACGCGGCGATGATGGTCGCCTATGGCGATGTCTATCCTGGCGCCCGGGTGGTGGAGGCCGGTCTCGGCTCAGGAGCGCTCAGCGCCTCTATCCTGCGTGCTATCGGTGCTGAAGGGAGCCTCACGACCTACGAGCTTCGGGAAGAGCCGAGCCATCGCGCCCGAAAGAACATCGAGGCGCTGCTTGGGCCAATCACCAACCACACGGTCACCATCGGCGACATCTACGACGGCATCGTCGAGCGCGAGGTCGACCGCATCCTGCTCGATGTCCCCGAGCCCTGGGAGGTCCTCGACCACGCAGCGGATGCACTTGTTGATGGCGGGATCTTCGTCGTGTACGTGCCGACAGCACTTCAGCTGCATCGCTTCGGGCTCTCGGCCAAACGCTCGGACGCGTTCGTCTGCTTTGAGGCGTTCGAGACGATGCTGCGTTCCTGGTACGTCGGTACGACCAGCGTTCGCCCGAAGAGTCAGATGGTCGGTCACACGGGATTCATCTGTGTCACGCGTCGCGTGGCGAGAGGCTCGACACCGTTCACGCGCCGACCTGAGCGGTCGCAGGCCGTCGCGGCACACGCCACGGAGGGGGCTGAACCGGCCGAGGACGACGGAGCATCGGGTTAGCTACGCCGCCAGTTCGCGCTAAGCGCTCGGCGGGTGAGTCGAGGGGGCAGCGCCACGGAGCTCGTGCTTGTGCAGAAGCCCCCACGAGAACCCGATGACGGCATAGAGCGTCACAGAGATGGCGATGTACTCTGGCCAGATGCGGAAGAGGCCGCAGATGTAGCCCATCGCAACGTTGGCGATGATGATGATGTTGATGACCATGCTGCGGTGCAGACCCAGCTTGGGCAGCGGCCAGCGCGTGATCATGAGCAACCCAAGCGCGAGGCCGATGGCGGGCAGCCACCGCATCATCTCTGCGTTGTGGTGCTTGACGGCGATGAGATAGAGAACCACGAGGAGCCCGCCTGCAAACGTCGTTGGCAGGCCGAAGAAGACGCGTGGCTTGGAGGGATCGGCGGGCTCATCGGCGGCGACGTTGAAGCGCGCGAGTCGCAAGACCGCACAGATCGTAAATCCGATGAGCAGCACGTGGAGGCCCACACTGGCTGGATCGCTTGTCCACCCGATGTAGGCCGGCGAGTCGATGTGCCGGATGTGGGTGAAGAGGATGACCGGTGGCGCGATGCCGAACGTCACGAAGTCGCTGAACGAGTCGAGCTGGGAGCCGATAGGCGAGGTGGCGTTGAGCAAGCGTGCGGTGGTGCCGTCGAGCTTATCGAGGAGCACGCAGAGCAAGATGAGCCAGCCGCCCTCTACGGGGTCCCCGTCGACACACAGCATGATCGCCATCATGCCAAGCGTCAGGCTCGCGCACGTGATGGCGTTCGGGATGAGATGGAGCCACCCGGATCGGTGGGGCTTTGGAGCAGCATCCATTGCCCAAACCTAGGGCACCGGGGCGCGGGAGGCAAGGAGGAGAGACGGGTTCGCTTTCAATCTGATGCACGCTCAGACACACTGAGCATCGCTTGGGTCCGATCACGACCCGAGCGATGAACGGGTTGAGGGGGCACAGATGAGGGTTCAAACGGCTGTTGTGGTGCTTGGAGCGATCGGGCTTTGGGGCTGTCACGACGCGGGCGACGGGGACGGGGGCGTTAGCGAAGACGCGACCACCGGCAACGACACCACTGCACAGGACACGTTCGTCTCCGTCGACACGACGCCTGTGCCCGACACGTTGATCGTCAACGACGCGACGACCGACACCGACGCAAGCGACACCGCGGTGGACACAGCGGCTGACGTTCCGCCAGAGACCGGCGCGTTCGGCGCTCCCTGCAACGGCAACGCCGACTGTCAGTCCGGCTGGTGCGTCGAGAGTCCTGAAGGCTACATCTGCACCAAGGAGTGCCTCGAGGAGTGCCCGGAAGACTTCGACTGCAAGTCCGTTCAGAACAGCGGCGGCGACGTCACTTTCCTGTGCTTGCCGCGGGTTGAGAAGCTCTGCGTCCCGTGTCTGGAGGACTTCAACTGCAATGGCGGTGTCTGCTTGACCACCGCCGGGCAGCGCCTCTGCGGAACGCTCTGCGGCGAGGGCGTCACGTGCCCCGAGGGGTTCTCGTGCCGCGCTGATGAGACGGGCGAGCACTCCGAGACCTACTGCCAGCCCAACGACGGCCAGTGCCTGCCCGACATTGGCACAACCTGCCAGCCTTGCGAGAGCGAGCTAGACTGTGCTGGCGGCGGGGCGGCGTGTGTGGCCCTCGATGGCGGCACCTTCTGCACCCAGCCCTGCTCTGACTCGACGCCTTGCAACCAGGGCTTCACCTGCACAGAGGTGCCTGAGTCTGACCTGACCCAGTGCCTGCCCAACTCGAACTCGTGCACGTGCGACGGCTCGAACACGGACCTGTCGCGCGCGTGCTCTGAGACCTGGACCGCGCCGGACCCAGCGCAGCCCAGCTACACGTGCACAGGCATCCAGCAGTGTGCTGCGGAAGGCTGGGCAGACTGCGTCCTGCCCGACGAGGAGTGCGACGGCATCGACAACAACTGCGACGGCGTGATCGATGAGCCTTGGCGGGTCGATGGCAAGTACACAGCGCTCGCGCACTGCGGCGGCTGCGGCATCAGCTGCTTGGTGCTGGCGCTCTCGAACGCCGATCCAGTCTGCAACGCCGATGGCGCGATTCCTACCTGCGGCTACGAGTGCACGGGGGATGCGGTCGACGTTAATGGGCTCAGCGACGACGGCTGTGAGTGCGTTCCACAGCCAGGCGACGACTTCGCTGGTGACGGCGTTGACTCGAACTGCGACGGCATCGATGGTGACGTCAACCAGGGGATCTTCGTCGCCAAGGACGGCAGCGACAGCAACCCGGGCACCCGCGAGCTTCCGGTCGTGACGATCGCGCAAGGCCTTGCGCTGGCAGACACTCAGAGCAAGCGCGACGTGTACGTGGCAACGGGCGTCTACTCCGAGCGAATCGCGCTCATTGGTGGCATCGGTCTCTTCGGCGGCTACAGCTCGTTTTTCAACCAGCGCGATCCGCTCCTGTTCGAGACGGCGATCTTCGGTGGGACGCCGACGCAACCCGACGTCGCCACGATTCGTGCCTCAGGACTCGGGGCCGCGGGCCAGCCAGCGACCATCGTCAACGGCTTCACGATCTTTGGCACAAACGCAGCCAACATCCAGGGCTCCAACAGCTATGCGGTCTACCTGAGCGGCTGCGGTCCGACCCTACGCGTCGAGTCCAACCAGATCTTTGGCGGCGCTGGTGGCAACGGCAGCCAGGGCCAAGCGGGTACCGAGGGAGCCACCGGCGTCGATGGCGGCATGGGGATCGGCAGCTTTGACACGAACGGCGCGGCCACGTCGTGCAGCGCAAGCGACCATCGTCAGGGCGGTTCTGGCGGGCAGCAGATGTGCGGCGGGACCTCGGTCAGCGGCGGCAACGGCGGTGCAGCGGACTGTCCGGTCTACGGGAATGCGCCAGCTGCCGCGAGCGGCGGCGCGTCTGGCTCGGGCGCGAGCGCCGGGGCCGGCGGAGCTGCTGGCTGGGACGGCTACTTCTGCGCAGACGAGCCAGGGACGTTTGGCGGCGGCACCTGCGGAGGTGGGCTCTTCAGCTGCGGCTCCTGCTACAACCCGCCAGGCGACAACCAGCGCTCCGGCGACCTCGGTGGTGAGGGCAATGGCGGTCCCAGCGGGGCCAAGGGCCAGGGCTGCAACATGGCGGATGGCACGGTCATCGGCGGTCACTGGCGCGGCGTCTCCGGCGGGGACGGCGGCGCTGGCCAGCCGGGTAGCGGCGGCGGCGGCGGCGGCGCTGGCGGTGGCGTCGACATGGTCGGCTCCGACTGCGCAGCCCTCGGCAGCCGCGACATTGGCGGTACCGGTGGCGGGGGCGGCTCGGGCGGCTGTCCGGGCACCGGTGGTTCATCAGGCGCTGCCGGCGGTGGTAGCTTTGCGATCTTCTTGGACGGCCAGCTCGGTGGGCTGCCGACCCTGTCTGGCAACACCATCCAACGCGGCGCCGGTGGTGCCGGCGGGTCAGGTGGCCCTGGCGGTGCCGGCGGCGGCGGCGGCGGCGGCGGTGCCGGCGGCGTGGAGGGAGACACCTACACGGGCGCGACCTACGACCGGACCTGGTGTGCCAGCGCCGGTGGTGAGGGCGGCGATGGCGGCGATGGCGGCCACGGCGGCGGCGGTGGTGGCGGCTGCGGCGGCGCAAGCTTCGGCATCTTCTCATCGGGCGGTGGCGGGGCATCGTTTACCGCGCAGAACACCTTCCTACCCGGCGGAACAGGCGGCGTTGCGGGACCAGGCGGTGCCTCGCTCGATCCGGTCAAGCGCGGGGGTGACGGAACGACGGGAACCTCGGCGAACGTCAACAACTGACCCTTAGAGAGACTAGCTGTAGAGGTCGGAAGTTCGTTCCTAGGTCCCGACGGTCCATCGCCGATCTCTTCGGTCCGACTTCTTCAAGGGTCCCGCGGGACAAGG
>CALHXW010000426.1 GCA_938040325.1 uncultured bacterium
GGCGTGCCGCTGGGGCAGCGAACGAGAGGAAACCTCAGCGCGGGTTGCAGGGGCGCAGCTCCTGAGTGATCTCGAGATCGTTGGTCCAGTGGTGCGCATCACGAAGTCATCGGGAATTGCATTTCCCCGAACGCTGCTAGAGCACCGAACGGGTGGTTACCGCCTGGATCGACGAGGGAATTGGGTCGGTGCTTAAGGAGCGAGGACCGAGCCTATCGGGATAAGTGACCGACGAAGCGACGCCGAGCACCGGCTCAATTCCCCGTAGAGGCAGGTGGGAAGCCATCTGATCGGTGCTCTAGCCCCAAATCAAGCGCTCTTTTTCGGCTGCGACTTCCGCGATGCACTCGCCACCTACGACGCCCAGGAGCTGCCGGAGCGCTATGCGTTCGCGTCGGCTGCCTCGGCGGCGCCCTCTTCAAAGGTCAACGCAGCGGAGTTGATGCAGTAGCGCAGTCCCGTCGGTGCTGGACCGTCTTTGAACACGTGGCCGAGGTGGGCGTCACAGCGGCCGCACAAGACCTCTGTGCGTCGCATGAAGAACTTGTTGTCAGACTTCTCTGCGACCGGTGCACCGTCGATCGGCTGAAAGAAGCTGGGCCACCCTGTGCCCGACTTGAACTTCGTGTCGGATCCGAAGAGCTCGGCGTCGCAGCAGACACAGAGGTAGCGGCCGGTTCGCTTTTCGTCCCAGTGCGCCCCAGAGAACGCCCGCTCGGTGCCGCCCTTGCGGGTGACTTTGTACTGCTCCCGAGTGAGCTGCTCACGCCACTCGGCGTCGGTTTTCGTGATGGTGTCCGCCACGTCTGGGCCTCCTTCGCTGGGCACGTGGACTATAGTGCGGCTCGATGGCTTATCAAGGGCTCGCGCGCCGAGCCCCGACCGCTGGCGCTTCGTCAGGGACCGCTCTACGACACGCCGAGTGCGGGCACCAGCATGTCGGCAAGACGCGACGGCGCCACGACGCCTTGGTCCGCGAGGTACGCAATGCCACGCTGAGCGACGGCTGGGTCGGATGAGCGCATCCGAGCGGCAGCCGCGTACCCGCGGAGCTGCGCTGTCTCCGAGGCGCGCGCTGCCGCGAGCGCCAGACGGTCACGCTCGGGACCGGGCATCGTCGCGCCAAGCGCCAGACAGGCGGCGAGCGCATCGCCCCATGCACTGCGCTCGCGCCGAAGTCGCTTCACCTGGCGATGCACGCGGCGAAGCAGCCGCTGGGGCCGATGACCAGCAGCTGCAGCTGCGATGCAGGCGCGGCCATGGAGATGCTGAAGCATCATGCGGAAGGCCTGCGGACGGAAGAAGAGGGCCCGCCGGAGCACGCGTAGCTCGGACTCGGCGACGCTCAGTGCTGCGTGGGCGTCGCGGCGGTAGAGAGCGCTCTGCACTTTGTTGAAGGTGGCGACCATGTGGCTGAGGTGGACGCCTTCCACCGACCAGCGCTGCTCGATCTCAAGGTCGCGGAGCGCGTCGTCGGGGCGGTCCAGCACATGCGCTCGAAGCGTCGAGTACGCCAGGGTGAGGATGGTCTCCAGATAGAGATCACCGCGACGCTTGGCATCGTCGAGCCACGGCTTGAGGTTGCCGACAAGGGCGGCGTATTGGCCGCTCCAGGCAAGCCCGTCCAGCCAGTGGATGCGGCCAAAGCCGATCTCCCACGAGACCCCTGTGCAGCGCGCTTCGAGCATCTCGATAGCGGCCGCTGCCTGCCGAATGCAGCCGTCGAAGTCGCCGAGCGTCCAGTGCGTCGCGATGGTCATCAGCGCTAGCGTGCCGTCGGTCCTGGCGTCTTGGAGGGGGGCAGCGAGCTCGCGCGCGCGCTCGAGCAGCTTGCGCGGGCGGTCGCCCACCTTGTTGCCGCCAAGGTTTGCGAGGTAGCCGGCCTCGTAGGCAAGGCCGATGGCCGTTCGGGCACGGTCACCGGTGCGCAGCGCGAGCAGCAGTCCCTGTGTGTGTGCGTCGGCGCCTCGGACGACGTCGACCATCGCAAAGCCAGACCCAAGCACAAAGCAGGTATCGATGCGCGCAGCCGACACCGGATCGAGCGGGACCTCTGTGGGCTGCACGCTCACGCCTCGGAGCCGGAGGCGTGTGCGGCGGGCGGCGAAGCCCATCATGGCGGCTCGTGGCGACTCAGCGAAGTTCAGGTTGGTGCGCTTCACCACGTCGCGTGCAAGCGCGAGCCCGTCGTCGATGTGGCCTGTGCGCAGCAACGCCCCGGCAGCCCGGAGCGTGAGCGTGACGGCCTGATCGGGCAGCGCCGAGCGAACCTCGACAAAGAGGGCTGCGGCTGCAGCGCCTAGGCCGCTGTTTTCAAGCGCGTCTCCGAGGGCTAGCTTGACGTTGGCGATGTCGTCATCGAGGTAGTCGGGCGATGCGAGCGCCTCACGGTAGAGGGCAGCAGCGCGCTCAAATGCCAGGGCTTGGTGGGCGGCCTTGGCGGCTCGAAGCGTCCAGAGGGCGGCGCTCGGCTGGTCGTCGGCTGCACGGTAGAGAGCTGCGAGTGTCTCCGGCGCGGTGTCGGCCCGATCGGCGAGCTGCGTGGCGAGCTGGCTCGAGAGGGCTCGGTTGTCGGCGGGCTCCAAGCAGCGTGTGGCGGCCGTGCGGATCTGGTCATGAGCGCAGGTGAGGCTCTCCCCGGCGGCGCCGACGCGGACCAGCCAGCGCTCGGCGACCAGTCGGTTGACCATCGCGCCTTGGTAGCTCCGGCCGACGGCTGCAAACACCTCGGTGTCGACGATCGGTACCCCGGCGAGCGCGAGCGCCACCACGACCCGGCGGTCGTCATCGGCGAGCTTCTGCAGACGCGCCACGATGAGCGCCTGGACATCGTCAGGCTCGGCAGCGGTGCGGCCGCGCGTTGCACGCGCTAGCTCGAGCACGACGAAAGGATTGCCGCCGGCGCTCCGCGCGACGTCGGCCGTAGCATCGCCGGCGAGACCCGCGAGCTCGACCAGGGTGTGGGCGTCGTCGGCGGACAGCGGCTCGAGCACGAGTCGGTTGGGGGCAGCCTCGACAAGCCACTCGGCGTGGCGCGAGTCAGGCGGCATCGGACGCGCGCTGGTCAGGACGAGCAAGCCGCCGGGGTAGCGGCCGCTCAGCAACGCATCCAGCGCCAGGATCCCGCCGATGTCCGACCACTGAAGATCGTCGATCCACAGCACGATGCGCCGCCCGTTCGCGACGCTGTTGAGCAGGTGGGGCACGGCAGCGAGGGCTCGGCGGCGACGCACGAGCGGGTCGCCTTGGTTGAGCTGCGGTGGGCGGGGCAGCCGCGCGTCGGCCGGGAAGAGCGCTGCGAGGGCCTCGAGCGCAGGCGTCGTCTCCGGTGCAAGCGCGTGCCCAGCGACGGCATCGACGATCGGCTCGAGCGTCTTATACGGCATCGACTCGCGCTGGAAGCAGCGGCCTCGAACAAAGAGCACGTCGTCGCGCGCGGTGAGGGGCTCGAGCATGTGCTCGACCAGTGTGGTCTTGCCGATTCCAGACACGCCTTCGATGTGAAGGTGCGTCGCGTCCTCGTCCTCAAGGCCGGCGAGGGCCGCTGCAATGGCCTCACGTTCGGCACCGCGGCCTACGAGAGGAGGGCTCAGCTCGGAGCGAGCGCGCTCGTCGGCAGTGGTGGGGTCCAGCCCGAGTGCGGAGCAGATCTGGCGCCCGCTGGGACGTCTGCTCGGGGCCCTGGCAAGGAGCTTTCGACACAGCACCACAAGGTCATCGTCGGGCTCGAGGTCTGCCCGGAGCGTCGACGGGCAGACGGGGTCGAGGAGCTGCTTGGCCGTCATCAGGGTCACGGTCGCGCCGTCGAACGGGTAGCAGCCTGTCAGTGCGTGGTAGAGCACCACGCCGACGCTGTACCAGTCGCTGGCTTCGGTGGCCTGGCCGCCCGCGCAGAGCTCGGGCGCCATGAACAAGGGCGTCCCTGCAAGCCGCGTCTTCGGCAGGCCGGTCTCGCGGGTCAGCGACGTCGCAAGGCCGAAGTCGAGCACGACCACGCGTCCGTTTGGCTCAACCAGCACGTTCGACGCCTTGACGTCGCGATGAAGCACGCCGCGCGCATGGAGGTGGGCGAGTCCTCGGACCAGCCCGCGAAGCCGCTGACCGACCGCCTCGACCGTCTGCCACGTCGGGCCGCGCCGGTCGCTGGTCGCGAGCGCCACCCGCCATGCGGCATCGGCATCCGGCGCGAGCAGCTCTTGGAACTCGTCGGTGGTCTCGGCCGCGACCGCCGACGGAACCGGGGCAGGGCGCACGTCGAGGGCTGCGTCGGTGCGTGCAGGCCCTGCGGCGAGCCACCGGTCGAACCGGAGCCCATCGATGAGCTCCATGGTGAAGAAGAGGTTCGACGGGTCGGCGTGGAGCTCGAAGAGGGCAACAAGGTTGGTGTGGGCGATATCGGCGAGGGTACGGAACTCGGTCTTGAACCGCGCGCGGGCGTCGGGGTCGCTGCGATGAAGGAGCTTGAGGGCGACGTCCTGGCCGGTACGCGTGTCCACCGCACGGTAGACGACGCCGTAGCCGCCGCGCCCCAGCAGCGCGCTGAGCTTGAAGCGTCCACTGCCGAGGTCGCCTGGGAACGCCGGCGTTGCGTTGCCCGGGGCGCTCGTGTCGAGGGCGTCGGTGGCGGGCGACGGCCCGAGCGTTCCCGTCTGGTCGCGCTTGGGGTCCACGTGGGGTCCTGGTCCTTGCTGAGGTCAGTCGGTGTGAGATGCGCGGACGGGCACTGCCCCCGGAGCGCATGCCACGTCGTCGCGCGATGACGATGGGTGATTCGGTGGTGGTTGGCAAAGCCGCGCGAAAAAAGTGCAGGTCTGCGGTCCTCTGCGGCGCTCCGCCAGCGACGGGCTGTCGGGCGTTGGCCTTCGAGATTGCTCAGCTTTCCAAGTGCCAGCGTTTATTGGTGACTTGGCGGTCACGTTTACACTGACACGGGAGTTCGTTTTTTGACTGACACGTCAGTCTAACGCGGCTATAGAGCCGCATCGTGAGTGCCCACGAGCGTGCCAGAGGTATAACAATGTCGGACTCTACCGATCTTAGAAGCGCTGCGTTTTTCCGTGTGGAGGGGACCCTTGTCGCCCGCCCACGCGTGCCGGCCGCAGCCTATTTCTCGATCAGCGGACAGGCGGTCGCGCCTCGTGCTCTTCGCCTCGGCGGCTGGGCTCTGGCCGCCGGCTTGTCGCTAGGCGGCCCGCTCAAGGACCGTCCGCTGGCGACGCGCGCGACCTGGATGGGGCTCCGCGACATGAGCGCGGACCGGCTCGCCTGCCTCGGCGAGGAGTACTACGAGGACCACGTGCTGCCGAAGCTCAAGACCTCGGGTCTCGATCTGGTGCGCGAGGCCAAGCGCCAAGGGCACGTCATCGTGCTGCTGAGCGACCTCATCAGCGATATCGTTGCGCCGCTCAAAGACCACGTCGGTGCCGACCACCTGCTCTGCAACCACGTGGAGATGAAGAACGACCGCGCGACCGGTCGACTTCAGGACCCGGTCATCGGCGGACACCTGTCAGCCCAGTGGCTGCGCAAGTGGGCGCGTGACGCCGGTCTCGACCTGGAAGCGTCGTGCGGCTACGGCGCCGCCGGTGCCGACGCGCTCCTGCTGAGCGCCGTGGGCAGCCCTTGTGCCGTCGACCCAGACCTGAAGCTACGTCGGGTCGCCCGTGACCTCGACTGGCCGATCGTCCAGGCGTAGCTCGCTGGTGCTGCCTGTGCGGCGCACCGACTCGCTGGCCAACGCCAGCACCGAACCCCAAATCGTCGTCCCCCTTGCGAAGGACCTCACCATGGCTATCGATCTTCACTCCGTCCGTACCCCCGAGCAACAGCTCTCGCCCCGTACGACCCTCGCTGGAAAGCGAATTGTCGTCACCGGCGTGACGGGCTTTCTGGGCAAGGTTTGGCTCTCGCACACGCTGACGACCATTCCGGACGTCGGCCACATCTTCGTCTTGGCCCGTCCCGGCAGCGAAGGCGCCGAAGAGCGATGGCGCAAGATCGCTGAGCGCTCGCCCGCGATGCGTCCGGTCCGTGAGCGCCATGGCGCAGGGCTTGGAGCGTTCTTGGCCGACAAGGTCACGGCGGTCGCCAGCGACTGCGGTGAGCCCCTTTGCGGCCTCGACGGCGAGGACATCGCCGGGCTCGGTCGCATCGACATGGTCATCCACTTCGCCGGACTCACCGACTTCGTGCCGGATCCCGTCGATGCGCTCAAGACCAACGTCAACGGCGCCATCTACGTCGCTGATCTGGCCGACGCGCTCGGCGCCCCGATGCTCCACACGTCGACCTGCTTCGTCGCAGGCGACGGCAGCCGTGCCGTTGCCGAAAAGATCGTCAGCAACGTCGGCCCCAACGGCGTCGAGTTCGACGTCGACACCGAGATCGCAACGCTTACCGCCATCTGCGAAAACGTTGAGGACCGCAAAGAGCGCATCGAGGCCGTCACCGACCAGGCAAAAGCCCTGGGTTGGCCCAACATCTACACCTTCACCAAGGCCCTGGCCGAGGCAGCGCTCGCCAAGCGGGAGCTGCCCACCAGTGTCCTGCGCCCCGCCATTGTCGAGTGTGCTCAGAGCTTCCCGTTCCGCGGCTGGAACGAAGGCATCAACACGACCGGCCCGCTGGTCTGGTTGCTCAAGGGCTGGTTCCGCCACTTCCCGGCGGCCCGCGACCACCGCTACGACGTCATCCCCGTCGACGACGTCGTGCGCGCGACGACGCTCGTGACGACCGCCCTGCTCGAGGGCGTCGCCGAGGAGTGCTACCAGATCGGCACGTCGGGCAGTAACCCCATCAGCTTCGGCCGCGGCGTGGAGCTCAACAACCTCGCGATTCGTCGGGCCATGCGCTCGGGCGACGCGAAGAAGAGCGAGCGCTTCTTCTTCCGCTTCTGGGACACCAAGACGGTGGGCTTTGACCAAGAGCACTTCATGAGCGTGCCCAAGCTGCGTAAGCGCGCGAAGTGGCTCCAGCGAACCCTCGAAGGCGTGCCGGTCAAGAGCATCCTGCCGCGGCGGCTCAAGGGCCTCACGCCCCAGATCGAAGGCGCGGTCGACAACATGGGCTTTCTGCTCGCTCACACCGACAAGTCGCTGAACCGACTGCAGAAGATGCTCGAGCTCTACCGCCCGTTCATCCACGACAACGACTGGCTCTTCGTCAATGACCACATCCGCGGTCTCGACCTGGCGCTCGTCGAGGAAGAGCGCGGCATCTTCGGTTGGCGCGGTGACACGATCGACTGGCGCGACTACTGGCTGACGTCGCTCTACCCAGGGCTCAACACCTGGTGCATTCCGCTCCTCGAGGGCGGCGACGTGCCCCAAGATCCACCGCTTGCCCAGCCGCTCGACCTCACGCCCAAGGCGTCGCGCCAGACGAAGGCGGTGTCCTGATGTCGGTCGTCTTCGTCACAGGCGGGACGGGCTTTCTCGGCGGCTACACCGTCGCCGAGCTGCTCAACAACGACCCCGACGTGCAGCTTCGCCTCATGACGCGGGCCAAGACCCGTGAGCAGGCGGTCGAGAAGCTCTGGCGTGGGCTCCAGCTCCACATGGACGGCGAGGCGTTCTACCGCCACCTCGAGCGCGTGGAGTTTGTCCTCGGTGACCTGCACGCCGACGGCCTCGGGTTCGCTCCGGACGTCCGCAAGAAGCTCGTCGGTGAGGTGGACTCGATCCTCCACATCGCGGCCTCCCTCAACCGCAAGTCGGCGAAGGCCTGCCTGAACTCGAACCTGCGCGGAACGCTCAGCGTCATCCAGCTCGCACGTGAGATTCAGGACGGCCGCGGGCTGCGTCGCTTCAGCCATGTGTCGACCGTCGCTGTCTGTGGCCATCGCGACAAAGAGGTTGTGCTTGAAGACGAGTCCATCGACTTCAACCGCTCCGACTACGATCCCTACGGTCGCACCAAGAAGTTCTGCGAGCACATGGTCCGGGAGCTCCTCCCCGATGTGCAGAAGACCTTCTTTCGGCCGTCGATCGTCATGGGCGACTCGCGCTTTGGCGAGACGACTCAGTTCGACATGGTCCGCGCATTCTGCGTCATCGCCGACCTGCCGCTCATCCCGCTGCGCGACGACGACCGCCTCGACATCGTCAACGCGGACTGGGTGGGGCACGCCATCGCGACGCTGCACATGAAGCCGACGCCCGACCACATGATCTACCACCTCGCGTCCGGCACCTCGTCGCTGACAACCGGGGTCATCGCACGCGCGATGGCAGGGGCCTTGGGCCGTAAGCCGCGCTTCGCTCCGTGGCTGATGCCGAGCTTTGAGAGCCTCGTCAACACCGTCGGTAGCTCCCGGCGCAAGAACCCCGTCACGCTCATCGGCTCGCTGCTGAAAGTGTTTTTGCCCTACATCACCTACGACACGGTCTTCGACAACAGCCGTGCGGTCACCGAGCTTGGCCGAGCGCCTGTCCCCTTCGATCAGTACTGCGGTGAGCTCTATCGCTTCGCCAAGAAGGTCGGCTACGAGTTCCCGTACGCGCCCATGCCGAAGCGCCCTGCGACCACCGACACGGAGGCCGCCGCGTGAGCAGTGCCCGTCCTAGCCTCCTCGGAATGATGAAGAGCGCCAAGCGCGTCCTGGGCGATGCGATCGATGCCGATCGCCTGCTGCAGCGGACGATGGCCGGATTCATCGAGACCGCCAAGAGCCGCTATGCGCTTGAGCCCGGCTCGCAGTACGTCAAAGGCGAGCCTCTCAAGCTCTTGCTCGTCGGCTATGCGGGGACGCGCAACACCGGCGCTGACGTCCGCGTCGAGGAGATGATTCGCCAGTTCCGCTACCTCTTTGGCGACGAAAACGTCGACCTGTCGATCCTGACGATCGATCCAGAGCGGACCAAGGGCTACTTCAAGACCGTCAAGCAGATCAAAAACCCGCAGATCTTCCCGCGCTTCCTCTTTGACGTCGTGCACACACAGCACGGCGTGGTGGCGTGCGAAGGCTCGATGTTCAAGTCGAAGTTCGCCAATGCCCTGTCGACCTTCATGGTCGGCGCGATCGGCCTGGCGAGCGCTGAGAACAAGCTCGCGGTCGGCTACGGCGGAGAAGCAGGGGCGATGGATGCATCGCTGCAGGACCTGGTCCGGCGCTACTGCCGCGACGCGTTCATCATCGCTCGGAACTTGGAGTCCGTGGCGGTGCTGGGTGAGCTCGGCGTGGAAGCGGCGCTCGGCACCGACACCGCCTGGACGTTCACCCCGGCTCCGGACGAGGTCGGGCGCAGAGTGCTGATGGACCAGGGCTGGGACGGCGTCCAGCCGGTGATGGCCATCTGTCCGATCAACCCGTTCTGGTGGCCGGTCAAGGCCGACATTGGACGCCGCCTCGCGCAGCTGACCTTCGGCACCCGCGACAAGGCTCACTACAAGTCCGTCTACTTCCACAACGCTGGGCCCGAGGTCGACGCGAAGCAGGACGCGTACCTCGAAGCGATCGCGACCGCCGTCCGGCGCGTGGCGGTCGAGCGTGGGGCGTTTGTGGCGCTGGTGGGTATGGAGGCGCTCGATCGCTATGCGTGCGAGGGACTCCAGAAGAAGCTTGCCGGCGGCCCGCCGTGCGGCCTCGTCATCAGCGACGAGCACGACATGTTCGAGATGGTCAGCGCGCTCTACCAGTGCACCACGCTGGTCAGCTCGCGCTACCATGCGATCGTGACCTCGATGCCGGGTGGCGTGGCATCGGCCGGCATCACGATGGACGAGCGCATTCGCAACCTGATGGCCGACCGCGGGCAGCCCGAGCTCGCGCTCGAGTGCGACGACCCCGAGCTCGCCGCCAACCTCGAGACGACGCTGAACCGGCTCTTTGACGACCAGAAGGCCGTGCAAGACGGGATGGCCGATGCGGTGGTCCGAGCCCTTGAGATGATGGGGCGCATGGGGCAGATGCTCGTCGAGCAGGTCACGTCTCACTACCCCGACTTCACGTTCCGGGAGGGACTCGGCCTCGACGGGGATCCATGGGACCACCTGCACACTGTTCCTGACCGCCTCGTTCCGCTGGTGAAGGCCTACCGGAAGAAGGGCGGTCGAAAGAAGGCAGGGGGCGACAAGGGCTGATGGCGACGTTTCTCTCAACCTTCTTTGAGCGTCTCGCGGCCCGCGGTGACGCGGACGCGATCATCGAGACCCACGGCGAGGTGCTGGTGCCCACGAGTGCGGCTGCGCTGTCGCGCATGGTGGGCTGTGCGCGCGCAACGCTGAACGCACGTGGCGTGACGCCGGGCGACCGGGTCGTCTTGCTCGCGCCCAACAGCGCGCGCTGGGTTGCTGCCGACCTCGCGATCTTGGCCGAAGGCGCCATCTGCGTGCCGATGTACGCGCGCCAGGCCGCCGACGAGCTTGTCCACATGATGGACGACGCCGAGCCGAGCCTCATCGTCTGCGCCGACGAGAAGCTCGCGAGCGGCATCCGCGAGCTGCTGACGGGCGACGGAGACACCACGACCCGCTTTCCGATCGTCTGCTTCGAGGCCTTCTTCGACCAGACGCCGGTCACGGCGCCACCGCTGTCGCGTGGTGACGACGACGATGTCACCATCATCTACACCTCGGGAACCAGCGGTGAGCCGAAGGGTGTGGTCCTGAGCGGTCGCAACATCGACTACATGCTGCCCATCATCAGTGCGGCCATTGCCGACATGATGGGCTCCACAGGCACCGACCACCGAGTCTTTCACTACCTGCCGTTCTGCTTTGCCGGCTCGCGCATGGTGTTGTGGATGTGCTTGTTCCGCGGCAACCCGTTGATGGCGTCCACCGACCTGAACAACCTCGCGGTGGAGCTGAAGGCGGCCCGTCCGAACTACGTGTTGAACGTGCCGGCCCTGCTCGAGCGCATCCGCGGCGGCGTCGAGGCCAAGATCCGCGGTCGCCACAAGGCGATCCAGGGGCTCTACGACCACGGCATGGCGGCGTTCGATCGGATCGCAGCCGGCAAGGGCAGCCTCAAGGACAAGGCAACGTACGGCGTCGCCAAGCGCATCGTCTTCGACAAGATTCGCGCCCAGATCGGCCCGGAGCTTCGCTGCCTCATCTGCGGCTCTGCACCACTCGGCGAGGACACCCAGCGCTGGTTCGAGATGATTGGGCTGGCGGTCTACCAAGTGTACGGCCTGACCGAGACGACCGCGATTGTCACGATGGACAAGCCAAGCCTGGCCGTGCCCGGTCGCGTGGGCTATCCGATCGCTGGCGCTGAGGTCCGCCTCGCCGCCGGCGACGAGCTACAGGTCCGCAGTCCGGGCATCTTTGGGCGCTACTGGCGAAAGCCGGAGGCAACGACCGAGGCCTTCACCGAAGACGGCTGGTTCCGTAGCGGTGACCAGGTCGAGATCGACAGCGACGGCAACTACCGCATCGTTGGGCGCGTCAAGAACGTGCTGGTGCCAAGCTCTGGTCACAATGTGGCGCCTGAGCCGATCGAACAGAAGCTGGTGGAGACGATCGAGGGCGTGGAGCAGGCGGTGGTCATCGGCCACGCGCGGCCCTACCTGACGGCGATCGTCACGGGTGCGGTCCCCAAAGACAAGCTCGAGCAAGGCATCGACAGGGTCAACGGCGAGCTGCCGCACTACCGGCGAATCCGGCGCTTTCACCTGAGCGAGGACGTCTTCACGCCCGAGAACGGGCTGTTGACGGCCAACCAGAAGCTCAAGCGAAAGGTCATCGAAGAGCACTACCGCGATGCCGTCGAGGGAATGTACGCATGAGCGCTGACACTCACACCGTCACGGGCCAGCACCTGAGCTGGACGGTGGCTGACACCATCGTCGAGGTGACGCTGCACCGAGCACCGGCCAACGAGATCGGCCTGGAGACGCTCGCAGAGCTGGAGCAGCTCGTGGCCTTCATCAACGACGGGGCAGGGGGCGCGCGCGCGCTCATCTGGACCTCGTCGGTCAAGGCCGGCTTCTGCGCAGGCGCCGACCTCCGCGCGCTCTATCACGAGTGGGTAGCCCACGAGGCGTCGGGTCGCTCCGAGGCGGAGGCTATTGGCCGGGTTCGGAGCTTTCTCGACCGCATCCATGCCGTCATGAATGCCCTCGACATGGCGCCACTGACCACCATCGCGGCGACCCACGGCGTGGTGTTTGGTGGGGGCTTTGAGCTGGCGCTGACCGCCGACGTTATCGTCGCCGACAAGTCCACGCGCTTCGCGTTTCCTGAGCTGCGCCTCGGGCTCATCCCTGGCTGGGGTGGTATCCCGCGGCTGTCGCGCGACGTTGGCAACGCAGTCGTCCGCGACATCCTGCTGACCGGTCGCAGCGTGGGCGCCCGGCGTGCTCACGCCGTCGGGCTTGTCTCCCAGCTGGTGGGGCGCGGGCAAGCGCTCGACTGTGCGCGACAGGTCGCCGCTCAGGCCACTCGCTTTGACCCGCGAACGTCTCGGGTCGCCAAGCGCTTCACCAAGCATCTCCCGCTGGCGCGTCTCGAAGAAGAGAAAGACATCTTCTGCGAGCTGGTCGCCTCGCCGGTTGTCCGCGAGGCGCTTGCGCGCTTCGTCAACGACGACGGGCCCATGCCCTACCTACCTGCCGCCTCGGCGAAGGCCTAAACCATGGCAACGTCACAAAGCGACATCCTACCGCAGCTGATAACGCTGGCCGCCAAGCGCTTCGAGCACGACGCCGCCGCGCTCAAGGGTGGTGATGACTTCTTCGCCACGCTCGGCATCGACAGCCTCCAGGCGCTCGACCTGCTGACCGACCTCGAAGACCACTTCGACTTGGAGATTCCAGACTGGGAGCTTCAGGGCGTCACAACGTTCGACGCGCTCGCCGCGGTCATTGGGAGGCGGCTATGATCCCGCAGTCGATGGATCCAGGGGCCTACCCCTCCCTCGGAGCGCTCCTCTGGGACGCGTTCATCCAGTTCAAGACCGAGACGGCGCTCATCGAGACGTCTCGCCGGCGCACGAGTCGCGAGCTGAGCTACACAGAGACCGGCGAGCTGGCCAAGCGCGCTGGTGCACACCTCAAGAAGAAGGGGATCGGCGCCGACGCGCGGGTCGCCATCTTGATGTCGAATCAGCCCTCGTGGCTCATCGGCGCCACGGGTGCGCTCTTTGCGGGCGCGACGCTGGTGCCCCTCGACTACAAACTCACCGCGCCCGAGCAGGCCGCGCTGCTCAAGCACGCCAAGCCTCAGGTGCTCTTCGTTGAGTACGGCATCTGGCGGTCGCTGGCCAAAGAGGTCAACACCAAGCGGCTCAAGGTCTACGTCACCGACGTGCCGGAGGGGCAGAAGATCACGGGCGCCAAGCGCTTCGAGGCCCTCTTTGATGCCGAGCCGATGACCGAGGTGGTGGCGCGCGGTCGTGAAGACCTCGCCTGCATCGTCTACTCATCCGGCACGGGCGGCCAAGCCAAGGGCTGCATGCTGGTGCATGACTGCTACCTCGCGCAGCTCGAAGCGCTGATGGTCCGCTTCCCGATGGCGGTCGGCGATCGCTTCTTCTCGGTGCTGCCCACCAACCATGCCATCGACTTTATGTCTGGCTTTGTTGGGCCCTTCGCCAGCGGCGCCACGGTCATCCATCAGCGGACGCTGCGGCCTGAGTTCATCCTCGCGACCATGAAGCAGCACAAGCCGACCCACATGGCCATTGTGCCCTTGCTGCTGACGGCCTTCGAGCGGGCGATCGATGACAAGCTCAACGAGCGTCCGCCGATCATTCGCAGCGCGGTCGGCGCGCTCGGTGCGCTCAACCGACTCATCACCGAGCGACGGCCGAACCATGGCCTGTCCAGCCGGTTGCTCAAGCCCATCCACGACGGCTTTGGGGGCTCGCTCAAGGTGCTCTTCTGTGGCGGGGCGTTCGTCGACCGCGCCCGTGCAGAGCGCTTCTACGAGCTTGGACTGCCGGTCGCCATCGGCTACGGCCTGACCGAGTGCTGCACGGTCGCGACCGTCAACGACCTGCGCCCGTTCCGAGCCGACTCGGTTGGCAACGCCGTGCCTGGGGTGGAGCTGAAGATCCACGAGCCGGATGCTGACGGCGTCGGCGAGGTCTGGATCCGAGGACGCACCGTCATGCGCGGCTACCTGGACGCTCCCGAGCTGACCGCCGAGACGCTTGAGGACGGCTGGCTCAAGACCGGCGATCGAGGCTACCTCGATGCGTCTCACCACCTGCACTTGGTCGGCCGCTCGCGCAACATGATCGTGACCGCTGGCGGCAAGAACATCTACCCCGAAGACATCGAGACCAACTTCTCGGAGCTTCCGTGTGAAGAGATGGCCGTCTTTGCTGCCGACTACATCTGGCCGCGTCAGGGGCTGGTCGGCGAGCGCCTTGTGGCGGTGGTGCGACCCAAAGAAGGCGACGACGGCGAGCTGGCGGATGGCTTGAGCAAGCTCATGCCGCGCTTGCGCGAGCAGAACCGACGTCTCAGTGACTTCAAGCGACTCGATGGGGTGCTTAGCTGGACGGAGGCGTTCCCACGAACCGCCTCGATGAAGATCAAGCGCCAAGCCCTCGCCGAGCAGATTCGGAACGCCGTCGATGCCGACGCTATCGCGAGGTTGAGTGCCTGAGGCCCCCATGGAACGCTGGATCGCCATCGTCAATCCGAACGCAGGCGGCGGGCGCTGCTCCCGCGAGGCGCGTAGCGCGCTCTACGAGCTGCGGGAGCGCGGACTGGCAGTGGCAGCGATCGAAACCCGCGGGCCGCGCGACGCCAGCCGGATTGCGCGCGAAGCGTTTGCAGAGGGGCACCGGAACTTTCTCTCGCTCGGCGGCGACGGCACGCACTTTGAGGTCGTCAACGGGCTCTTCCCCGCAGCGTCCGACGTCAACAACGTAAAGCTCGGCCTCTTGCCGTGCGGCACCGGCAACTCGTACCTGCGAGACTTCGGCATCCTCAGCGTCGACGAGGGCATCAGCGCCGTCAGTCGTGGCGCGCTCACGCCGAGTGACGTGGTGCGTGTCACGCATCGCGAGGGCGTGATGTACTTCGTCAACCTGCTCTCGATCGGGTTCACGGCCACCGCCGGTGCGCTGACCAACGAGCGCTTCAAGCCCTTTGGCGCGGCCGGCTACGTGGCGGCGGTGCTGATGTCGATCGCGCGTCTCAATCACCCGGTGTTTCCGCATCGCGTTGATGGAGCCAAGCGTGACGAGCGCCCCTGCACGTTCATCGCGTTCTCCAACAGCCGCTACACGGGCGGCTCGATGATGATGGCGCCGGCAGCCGATGTGACCGACGGCGCGCTCGACATCGTCCGGCTGGGGCCGCTCTCGCGCTTCGAGCTCTTTCGGGACTTTCCGAAGATCTTTCGCGGCACCCACACGACGATGAAGGCCTTCGAGCATCGGACGGCCGCGTGCGTCGAGCTGGAGCTCGACGGGCCTGTGGACGTGATGGTCGACGGCGAGGTGCTCAAGCTCTGGCTCGAGCGGCTTGAGGTGATGCCGCACGCGCTGCAGGTCGCCGCATGAACCAAGCGACCCACGACGACGCGACCACCCGCGCGATCCACTTGCCGCCACCCTCGCTGGTCGATCGCGTGCGCTCCGTCGGCCTTTGGGGCGCCGGCGTGTCGTGGCTGGTGCCCATGCTGACGGGCATGACCGCAGCCCATAAGCTGCGGCCTGACGACAAGCTCGAGACGCTCAACCGGCTCTACTGCTGGGGGCAGCTCAAGCTCCTCGGGATCCGCTGGCATGCCGAGGTCTCGCCGGCGGTGGACCCGACCACGCCTTACCTCTTCCTGCAAAACCACACCAACCACTTCGACCACGTGGTGCTCTACAACGCGACGTCCCACTACAAGCAGGGCATCGAGCTGCGCGAGCACTTCAAGTACCCGGTCTACGGCTGGTTCATGAAGGCCCGCGGAACGATCGCTGTGGACAAGGGCCGCGGCGGCCAGTCGGCCGAGGTCCTCGCGAACATGCGCGCCGAGGTGGCCCGTGGCCACTCGATCTTGGGGTTTCCCGAGGGGACACGGACCGTGACGGGGCGGGTCGGAGCATTCCGCCGAGGGCTCTTCTACATCGCTCGCGACCTCAACATCCCCATCGTGCCGGTCGCGGTGACCGGCATGTACGAGGTGATGCGGAAGGGCAGCCTCATGATCCGCGGCGGCACAGACGTGACCGTCCATGTGGGCGCGCCGATCGCGCCGGCAACGTCGGACGAGGCAGAAGGCGGCATCGACCGGATGATGCAGCAGACACGAGCGTTCATGACCGACCGGGTCGACGCGCACTGGGCAGCAGGCCACGGAGTAGGGCGATGACTTTGGCACAGCAAGATGGCCGCACGCGGCGGGCAAACGCGATTCGCGAGCAACGGCGCGCCTACATCCTCGAGTCAGCGCTGCAGGTCTTCGGCGAGCGCGGCTACCACCAGACCCGCGTGGCCGACATCATCGCGGCGGCCGGCATTGCCCGCGGGACGTTCTACATCTACTTCGAGAGCAAAAACGCCATCTTCCTTGAGCTCCTCACGGGGCTGATCAAGGACCTGCGCGCGAGTGTTGTCGGCGTGAGCATGTCGGCAGGGTCTGCACCCTTCAAAGAGCAGCTGGTCGCGAGCATTCGCCGCGTGCTTCAGACGTTTTCCGAGCGTCGTGCGCTGACGGCGATCCTGCTGCGCCAAGCGGTTGGGCTCGATGAAGAGGTCGACCGTCGCATGGAGGAGTTCTACGACAACCTCCACCGCTTCTTGGTGCTCAGCCTTGCCAACGGTCAGCGTCTCGGGCTTGTGCGCGACGAGGTCGACCAAGGCATCGCGGCCACCTGCATCCTCGGTGCCGTTCAGAAGGTCGTTGAGCGTGAAGTGCTTGGCAGCGAGGTGGCCTCCGACTTTGACGCCGAGCGCGTCGCACGGGCCATCATCGATGCTACCGGCAGTGGTGTGCTTAGCTAGCCCGCACCTCTCACAAGAATTCGAACGAGGACAAGGAGGTGCAGCACAGGTGCGGCGTCAGACCCGTCCGTCTTTTGCGTGGTGACAGACCGCGCAATCCGAGGTGCCGCAAGCCTCTGCTCGCTCTTGGGACCATTCGATTCTGCGTCGCACAGGAAAAGGTGGATCGCCGTGACACCGGTGCTTCGGTCGGGCCTGCCCGTCCTTGTTGAGGTGACCGGGTGTGGTCGGTCTCGCGTTGGGTGCGTTTGTTCTGAAGTGACGGCGCAGAACGGCCGAACGGATCTTCATGAGCGGAATTGGAAAGCAACGTGTCGGCGCCCTCACTCGGGCTGGGATTCTCTTGATGGCGGCCGGCCTCGTTGGCTGTGCGAGCGCGCCGGCGGATAGCCGACACAGCGCCGCGGGCCCCGAACCGATACACCCAGCTGTATCGAATCAGTCCGAGCAGGTTCGCAGTGCGGAGAACCATGTGGTCTTCCAGCACGCCTGGTCGGGGATGGTCTTCCCGGCGTTGGTCGGCGACCTCGTCACGCACGAGATTCACGAGCATGACGTGGACGGCCGCAACGTGTCGGTTCACTACCGCCCCGTAGCGTCCGACGTCGCGCTTCGCGCCGCTGTGATTCTCCACCCGCTGAACGCACGCCTCGGCGGAGCGTCCGGCCACTTCGAGCGTGCCAAGAAGCTCATCACGAAACCCGGCACGCGCTCGCGGCTCATCGACGAGGGCGGTATCGAGCTCAGCCAAGACGGTGAGCGCCATCAAGGGTACCGCGCCCAGTTTGTGGTGGAGCGACCCGACGCCAACGGTCAGTCCACGGTGTCTCAGGTCTCGCACCTCTTCGTGTTCGAGCACGACGCGTGGGTCATCGCCTACCGCGCCACGTTTGCCGCCTCACAGCAGGCGATCGCCGATGCCCAGGTGCGACGGTTCATGCAGCAGCTGCGCTGGCCCAACATCGTCCCCGGCCGAATCGCAGGCCTCTGAGCACCGATCAGTTGGCTTCCCACCTGCCTCCACGCGGGATTGGAACCGATGCTCGGCGTCGCTTCGTCGGTCACGTATCCCGTTATGCTCGGTCCTCGCTCCTTCAGCGACGGCCCAGAACCGCGCCGATCCGCACGCTACCCACCCGTTCGGTGCTCTCGCCTCGACTCTAGCCACTTTGAACGTGCCGCCGCTGACGTCGTCCGTGCACAGCTGGGTGAGGCAAACACGTTGCGGCCTTCTAAGACCGCGCCGGCCTCACCCACCTCCACACCGCCGACTGGAAAACGTTCGCAAACCTCACGTTGTCCACGAGCGGCTTGGACAACGTTCGCAAGACTCACGTTGCCCACACGAACAACGACGACTGCTGCGGGTCACCTGATGATTCCCGGGGATCATGGTCGCCGCCGCCGCGGCTTGTGGG
>CALHXW010000427.1 GCA_938040325.1 uncultured bacterium
GTGGCCAAGGCAGCAGGCAGCGGATGGCTCGCCTGGGAGATGGCAGCACGCGCCGTCGTTTGCGTCATTCAGCTATTTCGACGTAATCGGACGGCATTAGCAGTGACGGCGAGTCGATTCCAAGAGCAAGCGGTGGGTAGCGGCATCGTATTGGCGCAACGGACGGCGGAGTTTCTCGTGGAAGCTGCGCAGATCAACCCGACACTGAGCATCATCGAAGCGATCGCCGCTGACAGCAACAGAGTGCCGCGGCCGGCAAACTGGGCGCAGGTCGTTCTCGGCGTGGCAGAGCCTGGCGGAAGGTTAGCGCGTCAGGTCGCTGAAGCGACGAAAGACATGTGGGATGGCCTTCAGGTTGTGCATATCCCGGGAGACAAGCCGGGAACGCTGGGCTGGGGTGTTGACACGGTTAACGATGAACTCTGGCTTCCCGAGAGCCCGGAGACCACCGTGGCTCTTGGCCGCCGCAGCCACTTCAAGCGCTTCATGCGCTACCTGGCAGAGCACGCGGGTAGTGCATCGATGGAAGACCTGGCCCGGGACGTGTGGGACGTCGTGGACTATCACCCTGTGCAGGACGAAAACCGGATCCGAGTGGCGGTGGGGCGTTACCGAGTGCTGCTCGGCGATGAGCGAGACGCGCCGAGACGGCTTGTCACCGTGCCGGGTGGATACGCCCTTGGCACGGCCCAGCCTGTGACCGTGGTCTGGCGCAAGCGCTAGCAGCGTTCGGGGAAATGCGAAATCTTATGACTTCGTGATGTGCACCACTGGACCGACGATCTCAGGATCCCTCAGGAGCTGCGCCCCTGCAACCCGCGTTGTGGTTTCCCTTCGGTCGTCACCCCAGCGGCACACCTCACTTCGTCCCAGAGTCCTCGTTTCCCCGAGCGCTGCTGGAGCGCTGCTGGCGCTCCTCGCGCCGCTTATGCTCTTCACTTCTGCGTGTACGGACGGAACGGAGCGCGGTAGTGCGCCGCGTTTAGCCATCTACGAGGGCGCGCGCGTGGTCAGCGACGGCGGCGTTGTGACCGTGTCTGGCGGCAACGACGTCACTCTTCGCTTCGTCAACGAAGGGGACGCAGAGCTCGAGCTGCTGAGCCTGTCGTTTTCTGCCGACGCGGACGCCGACGCCGATGTCTCCGTCAACCTGGTCGCGGACGGCGGTCAGGCGGTGAGCCCCCCGTGGACGCTGGCCGTCAACGAGAGCATCGACGTCGTCGTGACCGTCGACGACGCGGGGGCGACGATCGGGCGGGTTGGCGCGCTGGCAGTGACAACAAACCGGCAGATCGATGGCGCGCTTGAGCGGCAGGTGGCGATCGAGCTCGCCGATGAGCGGCCCAGGCTTCTCGTGAGCCCGAGCGCAGTCGACTTTGGTCGCGTGGGTGCGGGTGAGGTTGGCGTCAAGGAGCTCTCGCTGCTGAACACCGGCAGCGGAGAGCTGGTCATCAGCGCCATCGACTGGCCCGAAGCCGATCCGGCGTTTAGCGCCGAGATCGACGGGGCCGAGTACGTGGCGGCGTCGGGCCGGGTGTCGCTCGATCCCCCGGTCGTGTTGGCACCGAACGCATCGGCATCCTGGACGATGCGCTTTTCGCCCACGAACGGCTCTGCCGCAGACGCTCAACTCGCCATCGCGTCCAACGACCCCGAGCTCCGGGTCGTTCCGCTCGTTGCGAACTCCCAGGCGCCTTGCGTTGTCGTTAACCCGACCCGCGTCGACTTTGGCGGCAAGGTGGTCGGTCAGAGCGGAACCATCGCGGTTGAGCTCTCGTCGTGCGGCACAGCCCCTGTGACGGTCGACGAGCTGATGATCTCGGGCGTTCATGCCGACTGGTATGCGGTGAGGGTAGGGGAGGAGCTGCCCGTGACCTTGGGGGTCAACGAGACACTGACGGTCGACGTGGTCTTCACTCCACAGGCATCGGACCTCGACGAGCCGTGGGTCGACGGTCAGCCGCCCTACCGAGAGGCGATCCTCACGCTCCACAACGACAGCTTCATCGACCAAGTCGATGTCGAGCTGCGCGGGTTCGGCGTCGAGTTCGCTTGCCCGCAGGCCGTCGCGCATGTCCTCGAAGGCGAGGAGGTCACCCCGCAAACAACGCTTCACCTCGTCGGCTCTCAGAGCTTCTCGTCGGAGTTCAGCGGCGAACCGCTCGCGTACCGCTGGACCGTTCAACAGCCGGTCGGCTCGGCAAGTCTCTTCTTGCCAAGCGCGACGGTTGCCGATCCCACGTTCGAGGCGAACGTGGTCGGGACGTATGTCTTTCGCCTAGAGGTCACCGATGGCGGCGGCACGGTGTCGTGCGTTGTTGCCGAGACGACGGTCGTTGTGATCTCCGACGAGGCGATTCATATCGAGCTGCTCTGGCACACGCCCAACGATCCGGATGAGACGGACGAAGGCCCTGTCGCAGGAGCCGATCTCGATCTCCACTTCACTCACCCGTTCGCAGCAGCCCTCGACATCGATGGCGACGGTGCACTCGATCCCTGGTTCGACACCGTCTTTGATGCGTTTTGGTTCAACCCCGATCCGCAGTGGGCGTCGTTGAATCCCGGGGTCGATGACGACCCGCACCTCGACCGTGACGACACGGACGGGGCAGGGCCGGAAAACCTCAACCTCAACTCACCAGAGTCGGTCGACTACCGCATCGGCGTCCATTACTGGAACGACCACGGCTTTGGTCCATCGCGTGCCACGGTCCGGGTCTACGTCCGAGGCACCCTTGTGTTCGAGTGGTCAGACGTCACTCTCGTCGTGGGTGATATGTGGGACGTCGGGACCCTGTCGTGGCCGAGCGGAGAGGTCACCAGCGTCGGCGAGGAGTCCGCGCCCAAGATCTTTCCCGGCTACCAGCACCCGTCCTTCCCGTCGGGGTTCTGAGCGTTTCCGGCGGACGGCCGCTTCGGCATGTCACCGATATTGCGGTGGCCGTCCGCTTTTCGCTGCGGACCGCGTCTTGGGGCGCGTTCTTGAGGTCCAGGGGACGTTCGCTGGGCCTGGCCGGAAATCAAGCGCCATTTCCGGATCGCTCACCTGAACTCGACGATGCACGCATCGTCTTCGTCCAGCGGACGCCGCTGGCAAGCACATCGCCTTCGCCTCGCTCGAAACTAGCGCCTAGGTCCGCCTAGGCCCGGCCGTACACCGGCATGACGAAGCCGGTTGTCAGCGTGTTGCCGGTCGATGCCAAGTAGGTGATGGCGGATGCGACTTGCTCCACCTTTGGCCACGCATCGAAGTCGGCATCCGGCATCGCGGCCCGGTTCTGAGGCGTGTCCATAATCGAGGGGGCAACCGCGTTGACGAGGATGCCGTCGTCAATGAGCTCCGCCGCCATGGCTTTCGTGAGCGCCACCACAGCCGCCTTTGAGGTTGTATAGGCAAGCATCCCGCCGACGGGCGACAGCCCCGGACGAGCCGCGACGTTCACGATCCGCCCGGCGGAGCCGCCACGCCGCATCGCACCAACGGCCTCTCGGCTCGCGAGAAAGCACGTCAGGGCGTTGAGTCGAAACATCCGCTCGAGATCGGCAGCACGGGTGTCGGCGATCGGTGCCATCGCAAAGCCACCAGCGAGGTGGACCGAGGCAAAGAGTCCATCGAGCGGGGCAAAGAACTTGGTCGTCGCAGCCTCGTCCGTGAGGTCGACGCCCTCTGTGACATGGACACGCTCGTGGTCCCACAGCGCGTGGCCTGCGAGCTCTCGAGAGTCGTAGCATGGGACATGGCAGGTCGCGCCTCGCGCCAGCAGCCCGCTAACAACGGCTCTTCCCAGCCCACCCGTTCCACCTGTGACGACGACCTGCCGACCTTCAAACTCGCCCATGACGTTGCTCCCTGCTTGGACGTTTGGTGCCAATCCGTTGGCACGAAACCGCCCGACCTTACCCGCAGCTGGTCGTGTTGGCATCCCGCTATTGCCCGACACGAAAGTGGAATTGTCTTGGCATCTCCTAACGAACTCAGTAGACGACGGGCCCGCGGTCGGCGAATGCGAGAAGATTCTCGCGACTCGCGCGTCAGAGCGGGGGACGACGTCGCTTTTGGCGTCAACGATGAGAGGATTCATGGCGAAAGAAGAAGGAATTACAGTCGAGGGCACGGTCGTTGAGCCGCTCAAGAACGCGATGTTTCGCGTCGAGCTGGACAATGGCCACAAGGTCCTCGCGCACGTCTCCGGTAAGATGCGAAAGCACTACATCCGCATCCTGCCCGGCGACAAGGTGACCGTTGAGCTGTCACCTTACGACCTGTCGCGCGGACGCATCACGTACCGCGCGAAGTAGTCACGGGGCTGACCCCTCGAACGGGCTGGCCAAGGCGGGGGTCGTCAAGAACGTCTCGTCGGTCAGGCTCTCGAGGAAGGCCAAGAGATCCTGGCGCTCATCGGCGGTGAGCACGAAGCCCTTCACGAAGCTCGACTTGTAGGGGTTGTCCTTGCCGACGCCGGCATACTCACCGTCTTCGATGGTGCGGCCGCCAGCGGCATAGTGGTCGATGACCGCCTCAAGCGTCGGCACGCTGCCGTCATGCATATACGGGGCGGTGACCGCGATGTTGCGCAGGGTCGGGGCTTTGAACCGGCCCATGTCCTCGGCGATGCCGGTCGCGTCGTAGAGTCCGCGGTCGCTGCTCGGGTAGGCGCCGTCGGCGTCGAGGTTGTAGAGGCCCGTGTTGTGAAAGGGCCGCTCGATGAACGCCGAGCCGGCGTGGGTCGACGCATCCACGAAGTTAAAGCCACCGTGGCAGTGGAAGCACTCAAGCCGCTCGCTGAGAAAGAGCGTGAGCCCGCGCTGCTCTGAGGCCGTTAAGGCGCCGGGGTCTCGATCGTACCAGAAACGGTCAAAGCGCGAGCGACCCGAGATCATCGTGCGTTGGAAGGCGGAGAGCGCCTGGACGATGCGCTCGACAGTGGGCTCTCGATCGCCGAACGCGGCGGCGAGCATCGCAGGGTAGCGCTCGCTCTCGCGAAGTCGGTCCAGTAGCTCGTCTTCCATGCCCGCGAGGCCGAGCTCGACCGGGGTCTCGCCGAACATCGGGATGAGTGCCTGCTGCTCAAGGTGCACGAGGACGTCACTGCTCCAGGTCTGACTGGAGTTGTACACGACGTTCACCAGCGCCATGGCGTTGCGCGGCAGCACCTCGCCCGTGGAGCCGACGCTGACCCCGCGAGGGTCTGTGAACGCGATGCTCTGGTCGTGGCAGCTTGCGCACGACTGGGTCTCGCTTGCCGACAGCGCTGGGTCGTAGAAGAGCCAGCGGCCCAGCTCGACCTTGGCGTCCGACATGGGGTTGTCGTCAGGCACGGCCGGGCTCGGAAACCCGGTCGGCAGGTCCCACTCAAAGGCGTTGAGCGGATCGGCGTCGGTGCAGCCAGCGACTGTCAAGACCGCCAACGCGGTCAAGCCAGCCATGCGGCCTTGAGGGTCGGCCCACCTCACGCTCATCGGTCGGCCACCTTGAAGACCTTCTGAGCGCCGGTACCGGCGACGTCTCCGAACGTGAGGCCGAGCTGGCCGTAGATGCCAGCGCAGTCCGTGTCATCGACATTCGACATACAGCCAGCGTTGGGCGGAGCATCCGCGCCAAGGTTGGACGCCGCGAAGAGTGCGTCCAGGTCGAAGACAACGGTGTCGACCGCTGGATCGAAGTCTTCGAAGACAACGTCGACGCGGTTGCCGCCAGTGCACTCGTCAACGGCACCGGTGCTGTCGGCGCTGCAGCCAGTGCTGCCGATGTGAACGTTGTAGCCGCCGGCGCCATCGACTCGTCCGTCCAGCCGTAGAAACTTGTAGCCGCCGCTCCAGCTCCAAAACATCCCGCTGAGGCTGAGCGGTGCGTCGGCACCGGAGACGTCCTGGTGGTTGAGGTCGAAGGGAACGCCGAGCGTGAACGCAATGCCCGTGATGTCATCGGTCGGCGCGCGCGCAGTGAGAAAGGTTCGCGTCTCAGGTGTGCCGTTGATGCAGTTGGCCGACTTGTCCTCGAAGTCGAGTAGCGCCACGCCCCCGCCTTGCCATGGGGCCTCGTCCAGCAGCTCGGCGGCGATCTGTTCGCCGCTGCTCGTGATGGCCCGGAGGTTGTGAACATAGAAGCGCAGGTCCGACATCTCGAACGCGGAGTCGACCGTGCCGATGCCAGCCAGCTCTTGCCCGCAAGTCGCCGCGACGCCATTGGCGCTTGCCTGAAAGCGGACCTCAAACGACGCGTCGTTGCTGGCTTCATCGCCACAGGCCAACAGGAGCGACGCAAACAAGAACGATCGGAGCGTGTGTTTCATGCGCCGACTCTGCCGGGGGCATCAAGCGCGCGCAAATGTTGCGGTCGCCAACCACGTTCGTATGCGCGAACGGGTCGCAAGGGGCGCCGACTCAGTAATGCTCTGGGTCTGCGGCCGCCGTCGCGTAAACCGGCCGAATGAATGAGGATTCATTCTGGCCCTCCGTCCGAAAAAACTCGGGTTCAGATCTTGCATTGCATCTGAAGTCACTCTACAAGGCGCCGCCTTCATAGGGACCACACCCTTGAAGTGTCGAAACTTTTTGGCCGCTGGCCCCACAGCAGCCCTCGGAGAAAGTCATGCGGACCGCGTTCGGAATCATCACCACATTTGGCCTCACCTTCCTGCTCGCGACAGGCTGCTCGAACGAGATCGACGACGGCATCCAGGGAGATGTCCCTGGAGACTCGAAGGGACCCACGCAGATCGGCAAGGCCGAGCAGTGGAGCGACCGCGACGACCCGACCATCTTCACAAACGACCTCGAGCTGACGCTGACCGAGCTGCCGCTTGAGGGGGCTGCCACGACCGTGCCGTGGGCCTCAAGCTACTGGCCGGTCTACCAAGACTCGGTGAACTACCGGTGGGAAGGTGCCGATGTGCTCTCGCCGGCCGAGAAGTACGGCGAAGCCTTCGGCGTCGAGGGGATTGCCGACAAGGTCAGCAAGCACCATGGCATCGCGAAGTATGAAAGCCGCACTGAGTGCACGGTTGACGACGACTGCGACCCGGATGCCGCCGAGGTCTGTGCCAAACGGCACGGCGCCGAGAGTGGCCGCTGCATTCCATCGTGGTGGGGAATCTGCCACGCGTGGGCGCCAGCCTCGATCATGGAGGCCGAGCCGGTTCGGCCGGTGACCCGCAATGGCGTCACGTTCAAGGTCAACGACATCAAGGCGCTCGTCAGTCTCGCCTACAACCGTGCGTCCTCACGCTTCGTGTCCATGCGCTGCAACGAGGTCGATTCGCTCGATGAGATCGAGTACGACGCGTACGGACGTCCGACCGGCGACGACGTGGCCTGCAAGGACACCAACCCAGGCACGTACCACGTCCTGCTCACCAACTACTTGGGGCTTCGTGGCCAGTCGTTCGTTGAGGATCGTACCTTCGATGCGCAGGTCTGGAATCAGCCGCTCCGGAGCTACCAGATCGAGCAGCTCGAAGAGGTTGATGCCGCCACCGCCAACAGCCTCGTTGGTGTCGACCTGCAACCTGTCGATGCGGCCGACGTGATCGAGACGACATTCGATGGAGAGCTGGCCCGTGGCGCATGGCACCACGAACCCACCGTCAACGTCTCCGGCGCCGGAAAAGCCACCGTCGTGATGGACGGGCAGGGCGGCGACGCCGACCTCTACGTTCGATTCGACGGCGTCCCCAGCGACAGCGACTTTGCGTGCCGGCCGTGGCTCAACGGTTCAGCTGAGCGCTGCGAGCTCGATATTCCGGTGGGCGCAAGCGCCATGCATGTCTCGGTTTTCGGCTACTCGGGCCCGGCGACGTTCTCGGTGGATGTGACTGTCACGCCAAGCGGTGCGGATGCTGCCACGACCTACCTCTTCAATGGTGAGGCAGCGAAGCTCTTCCATGTGAAGCTCGCGGTGGACTACATCGCTGAGTCATCGTCGGAGACCGACGGCAACCTGGCCGACGACATCGACCGCTACACGTTCACCGACCGCTACGAATACATCCTCGAGGTCGACGGCGCCGGCAAGGTGTTCGGCGGCGAGTGGATCGGCACGAGCAAGACCAACCACCCTGACTTTCTCTGGCTCCCCACCGGGCGTCGTGAGCAGTCGGTCGCTGGCGGTGCCATCACCTACAACCTCATCAAGTCGCTGCTCGACGAGTCGGTCGCCACCACCGTGCCCGACGGAACACCGCGCTCATCGGTGGCGGAGCAGGGCGACCTCTCACCCGGTCAGTGGGTTCACTTTGGGCCGTTTGAGTCCGCAGGCGACATCACGGCCGTGCTCAGCGGCACGGGGGACGCCGACCTCTACCTGCGTCGCGGTGAGGCGCCAACGTCGACGGACTACGACTGCCGCCCTTACGCGTCCGGCTCCGACGAGCGCTGCGTCGGCGAGGGGGCCGGCAGCTGGTTTGTGGCGGTCAATGGCTACAAGGCATCGACGTTCAATCTCGCGCTGGAGTTCGACGAGCCGGGCGCTAGCACGCCGAACGAGCCTCCAGCGGACGCGCCGACGGCTCACCTCAGCGAGTCCGGCGAGGTCTCCGAGGGTGGGATGATGTACTACTCGCTCGATGTCGTTGCCAACCGTCCGCTGGTGGTCATGACCGAGGCGGGGGCCGACATCGACCTCTACCTGAAGATGCACATGGCGCCGACTCAGGCCGTCTACGACCAGCGCGGATACACCGCCAGCGGCAACGAGCGTCTGGTGATGACGCCAACCGTCAACGGCGTCCTCTTCATCGGTGTCCACGGCTACAAGGCCTCGAGCTTTGAGCTGACCACCGCAGACCTGTAGCGCTCTGAGCGCCGCACGGTCGCGCTCGGCTTTTCTGCTGGCCAGCCGTCTCGGTTGGCCAGCAGTCGTTTTGGGCGCGCATTGAACGTTGTGCTGGGCTTTCGGGTTGTCGTCGATGGAGCGTTCGACGCTTCGAACTGTCGCTGACGCCTGGGTGCGCTAGCGTCGCCCTTGCTTAACTCTTGGAGGAGGATCCATGCGCCATCTCGTCATCACACTCTCATTCGCCGGGATCGTCGTCGCCTGCGACAAGAAAGAGCCCACCCCAGCGACCGTCGGCGAGGCCAACCCGTCGGCTGCCGCTACGGCAACGCCAGGTAAGACCACGCCCACGCCGGCCGTGAACAAGCCTACACCGACTCCGCCTGCAGCAGCGGCCAACAAGCCCACGACGACCGCAGCGACGCCCGCCAAGGCCGACAACGGCAACGCGGTTGGTACTAAGGTCGGCCAGCAGGCTCCAGACTTCACGCTCACGGACACAGAAGGGAAGACCGTCAAGCTCAGCAGCTTTGTCGGTAAGACCGTGGTGCTCGAGTGGTACAATCCGGACTGCCCCTTCGTGAAGTACGCCTACACCGACGGCCCGCTCAAAGGCATGGCCAAGAAGTTCGCCAGCGACAAGCTTGTGTGGCTCAACATCAACTCCAGCGCGCCCGGTAAGCAGGGGCACGGTGTCGAGAGAAACAAGAAGGCGTTCAAGGACAACGGTCTCTCTCGCGCTGTCCTCGTCGACGAAGACGGCAAGGTGGGACGTCTCTACAAAGCAAAGACCACGCCGCAGATGTTTGTCATCAACCCCAAGGGCGCCATTGTCTACACAGGCGCTATCGACAATGCTCCCTTCGGCAACGTCAAGGGCGGCGGCGACGTCATCAACTACGTCGAGCAGGCCCTCGGCAAGCTGGCCGGTAGCAAAGCGATCGTGACGTCGGAGACCAAGCCCTATGGCTGCAGCGTGAAGTACCGCTAGGGTGCACTTGCACGCGCTCGTGAGTCACGATGTGGCTCAGCGAGCCGACACCTGAGAGGCCTGTCCGCTGTGGACGGGCCTCTTGCGTTTCGCTTACCCCACGAGCAACGTGCCCAAGTAGGCGCCAGCTGCGAGCGCTCCCAGGGCGAAGAGCACCTTGCAGGTGACCGTCACCAGGCGAGACCGCGCAGGTGCGACGGGCGCATGGTGAACGCCTGGACGTAGGGTCCGCTGCAGATCCGGGTGTGGACGAGCTGCGCGCTCATGAGAGCGGCTGGCCTCGTGAGGATGTGAGGGCTGCCGCGGTGGCTTCACGCGCCTGACGGGCGCTATACGCGGGACGGGGGGCTGAGGCGGTGCTGCGGCTGCACGTCGTGACCGTGGTGCCGGTCGGTCAGGTGGGAGCGTCACCAAGCAGTCGTCCGCGTCGTCGGGCGCCTGCCGCAGGCTTGCGAGGTCGGCGTCGCCGTCAGCACGCTGTGGGATGACGTGTAGCGTTGGTCGGTGACGGGTCAGCAGCTCGAGCGCAGCGACCGCATCGGGGCGACGTATGGCGACCTTATCGGTGCAGCGAGCGACAAGCTCTGCGACGTCCGCGCCTTCCGGCCCGAGCTCGAGACGCGGTAGCGGCTGGCGGAGGTTGGCCGCGACGACACTCGGCAACGGCAGGCCCGCGAACGGGGACTTGCCGACGAGGGCCTCATAGAGGGTCAGTCCGAGACTGTAGACATCGGAGTGCCCCGTGACGTCTTTGCCTCTGAGTTGCTCGGGCGACATGTAGCGGGGCGAGCCGATCGTGTTGCCCTCGAGGGTCAGCGCGCTGCCTGCAGCGCGAGCGCCGAGCGGTTTGGCGATGCCGAAGTCAATGAGCTTAGCGAAGTCAGGCTTGCCGACCAGCTGCGCGAGGAAGATGTTGTCGGGCTTGATGTCGCGATGGACCACGCCGAGGGTGTGGGCTTGGTATAGTGCCGACAGCGTCTGCTCGGCGATCTGCCGGACGAGCCCGACAGGTAGGGGCCCTGTCGACCGAATACGCTCGCCAAGCGACATCCCTTCGAGGAGCTCGGTAACGATGAAGTGGCGTCCTTCGCTTGCCCCATAGTCGATGAGCTGGACCGCGTTGGGGTGGTTCATCTGGGCGAGCACGCGCGCTTCGCGGATGAAGCGGCGCTCGTCCTGGGGCGAGTTGAGTGAGCGATGCAGGAACTTGATAGCGACCGGGCGTCCGACAGAGAGCTGAATCGCGCGGTGCACGAAGCCCATGCCTCCGCTGCCAAGGCGGGTACCGAGCTGGTAGCGGCCAGCGATGATCGGCGGGAGCGAGGGGGTAGACTGAGCGACCATGAGTACCTCGGTGGGTGGGTGAGCTGGGTGGTAGTGCACTTGGCATGCCAACGCCTCTGAGGCGTCGCCGACGGGATCGACCGCTCCGTGTCTCGATCCACGTGTCAGCTCGGTGGGGTCTAGCGCCCCCAGGCTGGGGCCTCCGAGCCGTACCAAAGCGGCACAGCGCCGAGCACCGGGCTTGGGCCCGCATTGTGGCTTTAGGCAAGGAGACATCCTACGGAGCTCCCCGCCGCGCCCTCTACCTCGTGTGTCCCGTCAGGCTAGTGCCAGTCCCAAAACAAGCGCTATTTCCGAGCGAGACGAACGCGATGTGCTTGCCAGCGGTGTCGGCCGAATGAAGGCCCTGCGAGCATCGTCGAGTTCGGGTGAGCGTAGCGAACGTACCGACGCTGCTGGCGAGTGCATCGCGGAAGTCGCAGCCGGAAAGAGCGCTTGATTTGGGACTAGTCGCCTCGCGCCGGGCCTACGGTTCAGAGGTGCGTCAACGGCCTTGAAAGTGTCGATGCTTCGCGCGCACCATCGCGCGCATGTCGATCGCCCTCGCCATCCTAGGATTCTTCGCCATCGTCTGGGCGGCAAACCTCTACTTCCCGCCGAAGTGGCCCGT
>CALHXW010000428.1 GCA_938040325.1 uncultured bacterium
ATAACTTAAGTCGGCCTCTTTCAAGCACGCGCCCACGAGGCTAACCCCGCTGAGGTTCGCCCCCATGAGCCGGGCACGGTTGAGCCGGGCGTTGTCCAGGTTGACGCCAGCCAGGTCCGCGTTCGTCAGCTCGGCATCGACCAGATCGGCGTGATGCAGCGTGACCGGCGCCTCGCCGGCTCGCTTTGCGGCATTCCAACGGGCAACGCCTTCCGTCCCGCTGCGCAGCAGCTTCAGCGCCTGCTTTCTGTCCACGAAACTTCCTCCAGACCCACAACAAGCGCTCTTTGCGGCTACGGCTTTGGCGATGCCCACGCCAACCTCATCGGGACGTTCGCTTCGCTCGCTCGAACTCGACGATGCTCGCATGGCCTTCGTCCGGCTGACACAGCTGGCAAGAAGTTCGCCAGCGCCCCGCTCGAGAACTGCGATTGTTTGGGCCTTGAGCCGTCGACGAACGCTACCAAACGATCGCTTGCCCGCGCCAGTCGAGGAAGCTTCCGGAGGACGTCGGCTCGAGCGGCTCGGTGACCCTGAGGAGGTGCTCAACCGCGGCGTCGACCGTGGTCAGCTGCCCGGCTGGAAGACCCCGCTGGAAGGGCTGGGACAGCTCGGTGTCCACGGTGCCCGGGTGGTAGGCGACGACCACGGCGTTCGGCGCGCGGCGCTTCAGCTCGATCGCTGCCGTCTTTGTGAACATGTTTTGAGCTGATTTTGTCGCTCGGTAGCCGTACCAGCCGCCGAGGCGGTTGTCGCCGATGCTGCCAACGCGGGCAGACACGTTGACGATGAGGCAGCGCCGCTGGTGGCGCACGAAGGGTAGGAGCGCCTTGAGCACCAAGATCGGACCGGCCGCGTTGACCGCGAACAGCCGCTGAAGACCCGCGGCATCGAGCTCTTCGAGCCGCCGGGCGGGGCGTAGCGGGCCGTCATGCAGCAGCCCTGCGACATTGTAGACGCGATCGAGCGAGTCGATGCGCTTGCCGACCGCAGCGGTCAAGGCGTCGATGGACGCAGGCTGCTCCAGGTCGAGCGGCAGGAGCGTTAGCGCTGGATGATCCCACGTCACGGCGCCCGGATCCCTGCACGTGCCGACCACGGACGCGCCCGCACCGAGCCAGTGCTGGGCGAGGCCCTTGCCAACGCCGCGCGACGCTCCCTGGACAAAGACGTTCACAAATCGCTCCCTGTTGTTGATGTCTACATCTTGAACATATTTTGGCTAGAGTCTAGTCTCAGAGCCAACCTCGGTCCTAGACGAAAGGTGGTGCGTGTGGAGAAACGACTGAACAAACGGCGGACGCGGGTGGTCGTTGCAGGAGCGACGGGCTTCGTAGGCCGCGCGCTCGGGCCGCTGCTGGCGGAGCGTTTCGACGAGGTCATCGGACTCACGCGGTCGCCCGACCGCGACGGTACGCGCCGTGACGGATACCTGTTCAAGACGGCCGATCTCTTCTCGTTGCTCGACTGCGAGCAGGCCGTCGAGGGTGCCACGCACGTGGTCTACTTGGTCCACTCCATGACCCCGTCGGCGCGCCTGACCCAGGCGAGCTTCCGCGACATGGACCTCATCTGTGCCGACAACATGGCGCGCGCGGCAAGCGCTGCCGGCGTTGCCCAGATCGTCTACCTCAGCGGGCTCATCCCTTCCGATGTCCACCTCAGCGAGCACCTGGCGAGTCGTCACGAGGTCGAGCGTGTGCTCGGCGCGTACGGCGTGCCGGTCACGACGCTCCGTGCGGGCATGGTTCTCGGGGCCGAGGGCAGCTCGTTTCAGATCATGTCGCGCCTGGTCCGTCGCCTTCCCGCGATGGTCTGCCCACGCTGGACCTCGATACCCACCCAGCCGGTGGCGCTTGCTGATGTCGTGCGTCTGCTCGACTTCTGCGTCGACAACCCCGATGTCGAGGGCGAGATCTTCGATGTCGGCTGCCCAGAGTCGATGAGCTACCGCCAGATGATGGCTAAGACCGCCGAGCTCATGGGGCTCAAGCGGCCGATGGTGCGTGTCCCCGTGCTCTCGCCTGGTCTCTCGCGGCTCTGGGTGTCGGTGGTGACCGGCGCGCCGCGGGCGCTCGTCAAGCCGCTGGTGCAGAGCATGAAGCACCCGATGACCGCGCGCGACCACCGCATCTACCGCCGCGCGGGCTTTGAGCCCACGTCCTTCGAAGACGCCATGCGAGCGGCACTCGCCGAGGAGAAGCCCGACACGCCTGCCGCCTTCAGTCCCGCGCCCAAGTCCCGCGAGCGGGTTGTGCGCTCGGTGCAGCGGCTGCCCCTGCCCTCAGGGCTGGACGCGCTGTGGGCAGCGGAGCGCTACGTCTCGTGGCTCCCAGACGCGATGCGGCCGTTCTTCACGGCACAGCTCGACGGCGACCTCGTGAAGTTCCACTTCCTCGGGATCCCGGCGCCCGTGCTGGTGTTGCGGTTCTCCGCGGGACGCAGCCGGGCCGACCGACAGCTCTTCTACATCGTGGGTGGCCTGCTCGTGAAAGACCACGGCCGAGGCCGGCTGGAGTTCCGCGAGGTCCCCGGTGAGCAGACGCTGATCACCGCGATCCACGACTTCTACCCAAGCCTGCCGTGGTTTCTCTACATCGCCACGCAAGCTCCGGCACACCAGTGGGTCATGCAGGCCTTCGGTCGCCACCTCAAGACCATCAGCGACGACCCAAGTGGCGGCGTCGATGGACTCGCCAACCCACCGCTCAGCGGCGATGCCGTGGCGGACTCGCAGTACCCGATGGCCTGAGGCGCGCTACGACGCTTCCGCCGCGCGGCGATGCACCGTGATGAGGCTGCCAAAGTCGCTCATGCCTTCGTCCGTCGACGCCGGCGAATGACGACGCCACCGGTCAACACCGCCAACAGACCCGCGAAGGGCACGCCCGGGGCAGAGTCACAGCCGCCACCGGCGAACTCGACCGCCAAGTTGGGGTCCGCACAGGCGTTGCCGAAGCCGTCGTTGTTGGCGTCGAGCTGCTCGGCGTTCGGGATGTCGGGGCAGTT
>CALHXW010000429.1 GCA_938040325.1 uncultured bacterium
AGCAAGGCAGCGGCAGCCAGCAGGCAGGTGGCGGCCAGCAGGGCGGCGGCGGTCAGCAAGGCAGCGGTCAGCAGGCGGGTGGCGGCCAGCAAGGCGGCGGCGGTCAGCAAGGCAGCGGCAGCCAGCAGGCAGGTGGCGGCCAGCAGGGCGGCGGCGGTCAGCAGGCGGGTGGCGGTCAGCAAGGCGGCGGCCAGCAGGCGGGTGGCGGTCAGCAAGGCGGCGGCCAGCAAGGCAGTGGCCAACAAGACGCGATGGAGCAGTTTCTGGTCGAGGCGAGCGGTGGAACCAGCCCCGGTCTTGGGCTCTCGACGGGCTCGCCCGGTGCGAACCAGCAGGCCGGCGATGGGGGGGGAGCACCGACCTCGAGCCCCGGCGGCGGATCGTCGAGCGCTGGCAGCCCCGGCGACGGGGCCGGGCAGGGCCATGACCCACGCTTGCGGGGACGCGCGACCAAGCTCCGCGAGCGGGTTGGTCGCGAGGGCTTCGTCACCGGCCAACACGGCGCCAGTGGCGAGAGCCGCGGTCAGGTCATCATGTCGGCAGCCTCTAAGGGTTTTAGCAGCGCGGCCTATCAAGACGTGCATCAAGACTACACGGCGGTTGTTGAGGACGCGCTCGACAAGGCCAACATCCCTGCAGGGCAGCGCAGCTACGTGCGCCGCTACTTCGAGCTGATACGACCGCGCTGAGCGCGGCGGCAAGGAACAACGATGGACGCAAAACAACAGGTGGCTGCCTTTCGACAAGCCGCCACCGAGCTCGAGGCCGAAGTCGGCAAGGTGATCGTCGGCCAGACCGACATTGTCCGAGGCGTGATGACCTCTCTCTTTGCAGGTGGGCACTGCCTCCTCGAGGGTGTCCCAGGCCTTGGCAAGACGCGTCTTGTGCGGACGCTTGCTGCCGCCGTCGACCTTCAGTTCAGCCGCGTCCAGTTCACGCCGGACCTGATGCCAAGCGACATCACCGGGACGAAGGTGGCCGTCGAGGGCGAGGGCGGCCGCACGGCGCTGGACTTCCAGCGTGGCCCCATCTTCGCCAACATCGTCCTTGCCGACGAGATCAACCGCGCGACGCCGCGCACGCAGTCCGCGATGCTTGAGGCGATGCAGGAGCGTTCGGTCACCATCGGCGGCGTCACCCACAAGCTCGACGAGCCCTTCTTCGTGCTGGCGACCCAAAACCCCCTGGAGATGGACGGCACCTACCCGCTGCCCGAGGCCCAGCTGGATCGTTTCCTCTTCAAGCTTCACGTTCGCTTTCCGAGCCACGACGACCTCCACACCATCCTCGACCGCACGACCGGCTGGAACGCACCGGAGATCAAGCCCGTGCTCAACCGCGAGCGGGTGATGGCGCTTCGCCGCTTCGCGCTGGATGTCCCGGTCGCCCGGCACGTTCAGGACTATGCGGTGCGGCTCGTGGAGGCGACCCACCCGGACCACGCCACAGCCCCGGACGCGACGACGCGCTACGTCCGGGTCGGCGCGTCTCCGCGCGGCGCCCAGTCCATCTTGCTCGCGTCGAAGGTCAGCGCGCTGCTCGACGGTCGCTTTGCCGTGAGTGCCGAAGACATCACCGCCGCCGCTCGCCCAGCCCTGCGGCACCGGGTGATTCGCAACTTCGAGGGAGAGGCGGAGAGCGTCTCGACGGACGCCATCATCGACGCCATTCTCAAGGCCGTCCGCCCGGCGGCGCGCTGATGCACGGGGCCTACCGGTTGGTCCAGCGCCACGCAGCGGTCGTCGTCGCCTCCGACGAGCCCTGCTGATGGCGTGGTTTCGCCGCCGCGACGAGAGCCGCCAGACACCGCGCGAGCTCTTTGACGACGCCTTCATGGCCAAGCTTGAGTACCTGGACGTCGTCGCCAAGAAGGCCTTTGCCGCGCGCTCGCGCGGTGAGCGCCGCAGCAAGAAGATCGGCTCTGGCGTCGAGTTCGCAGACCACCGCCGCTACTCTCCTGGCGACGACTTCCGGCACATCGACTGGAACGTGTATGCCCGCCTCGGGAAGCTCCTCGTGCGGCTCTACGAGGAAGAGGAGGACCTGCACGTGTACGTGCTCGTCGACAGCTCCGCATCGATGGTTGTCGGCGACCGCCAGAAGTTCGACCACGCCCGCAAGCTCGGCGCCGCGCTTGCTTACATCGCCTTGTCGAGCATGGAGCGCGCATCGGTGGCACCGTTCTCGGCTGCGCTCGGACAGCGACTCCTGCCCGCGCGTGGCAAGTCCCAGATCTTTCGGGTGATGAGCTTCCTCAAGGCCATCGAGCCGGGCGGCACCACCGCCTTCGCCGACAGCATGAAGAGCTTCGTGCACCAAACCAAGCGACGCGGACTGGTGGTGCTGCTCAGCGACTTCTACGCCCAGGACGGCTACGAGGAAGGCCTCAACTACTTGCGCTACAACCGGTTCGAGCCCTTCGTGCTGCAGCTCATCGACCCGCGCGACGCCGAGCCCTCGCTGCGGGGCGACGTGACGCTCGTGGACTGCGAGACCGGCGTGGGTCGCGACATGACGTTCTCTGCGCGCACGCTCGCTGCGTACCGTGATGCCTACCACGGCTTCAATCAGGAGCTTGAGAGCTTCTGCCATGCACGTCGCCTGTCCCATGTCCGGGCCTCCGTGCGTGAGCCTGTCGAAGACCTGATGCTCAACGTCTTTCGAGCGGGCGGGTTCGTTCGGTGAACCTGCTCGGTCTCGGCGCCACTGAGCTCCTCACGCTCTTTGGGATTTTCGGCGGTAGCACCGTGCTGCTCTACCTCCTCAAGCTGCGTCGACGCCGGGTCGAGGTGCCCTACTCACCGCTCTGGGCCCGCGTGGTCGATGAGCGCCGCTCAAGCTCGCTCATCTCGACGCTCAAGCGGCTCTTCAGCCTGCTCGTGCAGCTCGCGGTGGTCGCGCTGCTGGTGCTGGCGCTAGGCGACCCCCGGGCCGACCGCGCGGGGTGTAGCCCCGAGGAAGCAGGCCCGCCGCTCAAGCGCCACACGCTGCTCCTCATTGACGCGAGCGCGTCGATGGACACCTGGGAGACCGCTGGCAACACCACCCGGCTCAAGCTCGCCAAGGCCCGCGCTCACGCGATCGTTGACGCGATCGAGGACAACCCCGACCACGCGATGATGGTGGTCCAGTTCGACGTGACGAGCCGACCGCTCTCGGTCTGGCGCCACGACGCCGCCGGTCTGCATGCTGCCATTGACGCGGTGGGTGGCTTAGGCGGCGTGGCCTTTGACACGCCAACCGCCATCGGTGATGCCTTGGCACTCGCGGCCGCCGCGCTGCGAGGCCGTCAAGACCCCGAGGTGGTGCTCTTGACCGACAACGCGTTCCCGCGCTCAGGCCCAGCCGCGGCGTCGCTCAAGGCAGCGACCTCGGCCATCGAGGCGGCCGGCGCTCGGCTCGTGACCGAGTCGGTGGGCACCCCAGCAGCCAACGTTGGGATCTCAGCGTTCAACGTCCGGCCTTACCTCAGCGATCGCCTCAGCTACGCCGCGTTCTTCGCCGTGACCAACCACGGCGACACCGCCACGAAAGCCACCCTTCACCTCTACGCCAATCCCGCCGGCCGTGGCGGCGACGACTTCAAGCGGCCCGACCAGATCATCGCGAGTCACAGCCTCGAGCTGGCCGCTGGCGAGCACGTCGAGGGCGTCATCGATGATCTGAAGTTCGAAGGCAGCCGTGTCGCGGCGCGGCTGGTGCTTGATGGGGAGACGCCCGACCGCTTTGGGCGCGACGACCTTGCCTTCGCCGTCGTGCCCGAGCGACGCAAGGTAAAGGTCCAGCTGGTCACCGACGGCAACCTCTTCTTAAACGCGACGCTCTTTCTGCGTGAGAACGTCGCGCTGACCACGGTGACGCCGTCCGAGTATCAAGGGCCTGCTGGCTTCGACGTCACGGTCGTCGACCGGGCAGACGTCGATGTCTCGGCGCCTGGCGACTACTTCCTCATCGGCGTCCCGCCGCGTGGGCCCTTCGAGCTAGAGACCGCAACCCCTACGCTGACGCCGCGGCTTGGCAAGGTAAAGCGCGACCATCCTCTGATGAAGCACCTGACGTTCGTCGACATCGGCATCGAGTCGCTGCCGCGCGTCAAGAAGGCACGCGGTGACGTCGTCGTGGCGGCGACCACGACCGGCGAACCGGTGCTGATGACGCGGGCGCTTGGGCCGGCTGCGGGCAACTCGGTCAGCCCAGGCGCGCGCTACGTGCTCTTGCCCTTTGACACCCGCAAGAGCCTGCTGCCGATGAGCTACGCGTTTCCGCTGCTGGTGGTCAACGTGCTCAACCACTTCGTCTACGAGGAGGCGGGTCTCATCAAGCCCAACCGAGCGGGCGTTGAGCTCTCGCTGCCTTGGCCGGTCGCTGACGGCGAGGTCTCAGCTCTTGGCCCTGCTGGGGCCAGTCAGGTCTACCCCCGCCTGGTGGGCGAGCGCGTCCACCTGTTGGCGAGTCGGGTTGGGATCTACGAGCTGCGCGGCTCGGCCGATCCAGGCGCGACAGGCGACAGCAACAACGAGGTCTTTCAGGCCGTCGCCGTCAACCTGCTGAGCCCTCGTGAGTCGGCGGTCTCGCCCGAGTCGGCGGTCGACGATAGCGGCGCCACCTGGACAGCCCCTGCTTACGAAGCGCCTCAGCCAACGCCCTGGCTAGCCGATCTCTGGCGCGTGTTGCTCCTGGTCGCGCTCGGCATCGTCGTCGTTGAGTGGTGGACCTACCATCGGCGGGTGACCGTTTGAGCCGCCGAGTGACCATCGTGCTGGCGCACGTCCTCATTGCCGCAGGGCTCTTCGGCGCCGGCCTCTGGGCTGTCGACCGATACGGTCCGGACCTGCTGGCGTGGTTGGACGCCGAGGGATTCACCCTTGAGCGGCCCGAGTTCGCCTGGGTCCTGGCGGCGATTCCACTGCTGGTGCTGCTGCGCGCGTGGTCCCTCAGCGACCTGCCGCGCAGCCAGCAGCTGCTCTCGCTGGTGGCGCGTGCGGGTGCGATCGCATGTCTGACGGTCGCGCTCATCAACCCGCAGCGCGTCGACACCGAGCCCAAGACCACAAGCGTTGTCTATGTGGTCGACGTGTCCGAGTCGGTCACCGACGCCGAGCTCGCGGCGGCACGCGCGGCGGTGAAGGCGAGCTGGGAGGTCAAGGGAAGCCACGACGTGCGGCTGATCACGTATGCCGAGCGCCCCCGCGAGGTGAGCCTGCCGGACGCGGTCTTCGGCGCCGACGGCGAGCCGGTCGCGTTTCCAGCGCTCGAGCGCCACCGCTCGGCGGCGCGGCCCGAGGCGCCGTCTCCACCCCCCGACGCGCCGTCTCCACCCCCCGAGGCGCCGTCTTCACCCCCCGAGGCGCCGGGGACGAGCGTGCCAGCCGCTACAGGCGCCGTCACCGCCGAGACGCCCGGCGGGTCGACCGACACGCAGGCCGCGCTGCGTCTCGCATTCACCCTGCTCTCCAGTGATCGACTGGCGCGCATTGTGCTCATCACCGATGGGCTCGAGACGGTCGGCAGTCTCGCGGCTGAGCGCGCGACAGCCCAACGCTTTGGGGTGCCGATTCACTACCGTGACCTCCAGGGGCTCCCGCGGCCTGGTGAGGTGATGGTTGTCAGCGTCGAGGCCCCGACGTCGATCGAGCAGAACGTCCCGTTCTCGGTGACCGGGGTCGTGCGGTCCACGGGCGTGGCGGTCGCTGCGTGTCAGGTGACGCTGGATGGCTCGACGGTGGCCGAGCGGACGGTGACCCTTGGCGCCGGCGAGACGACCATCACCGAAGAGGTCAAGGTCACAACCACGGGCGACCATGTCCTGGCGCTGGTCTGCACGGTCGATGACGCCGCCCAAGACACCTTTGCGAGCAACAACCGGTTCGAGGTGCCGATTCGGATTCCAGCGCGTCCGCGCGTGCTCTACGTCGAGGGCAAGCGCAGCTACCAGAAGAACCTCGTGGCCGCGCTGAGCCGCGACTTTCGGGTGGAACAGCGCGGCCCACGCGGGGTGCCGCGTACCCTCGGTGAGGCGAAGCGCTACGACCTCATCATGCTCAGCGACGTCCCGCGCGAGGGCAAGCGCGGCGCCCAGTACATGACGTCCAACCAGATGCAGGTGCTTGAGCGCTACGTGCGCGGTGGTGGCGGGCTGATCGTGGCTGGCGGAGACCAGAGCTTCGGCCCTGGCGGCTACACGGGCAGCTACCTTGAGCGGAAGGTCTTGCCGGTCAAGCTCGACGTCAAGCGCAAGCAGGAGGAGGCCGGGGTCGCGCTGATGCTGGTCATCGACCGGTCGGGGTCGATGAGCGGCGCCAAGCTCAAGCTCGCCAAGCAAGCCGCGACCGGCACGCTCAAGGCGCTGGAGAGCCACGACAAGCTCGGGATCATCGCCTTCGACAGCCGGCCTTCGACGCTGGTGCGGCTGACCCGCGCGTCGAACCGCTACCGCATCACCGAGCAGGTCGCTACGCTGCGCCCCGGCGGGGGGACCAACGTGTTCGGCGCGGTCGACAAGGCCTACCAGCAGCTGCGGGCCACCGACGCGAAGGTCAAGCACATCATCTTGCTGACCGATGGGCAGTCCAACCGAGCCGGCATCGTGCCGCTCGTCCGCGAGAGCGTGCGCGACAAGATCACCATCTCGACGGTCGCCGTTGGCATGGGCAGCGACCAGGAGCTGCTCAAGCAGGTCGCGAAGGCAGGACGCGGGCGCTACTACTTCACCGCCAGTCCCGAGACCATCCCGCGGCTCTTTCTGAAGGAGACCCGCAGCATCTCGCGCAAGGCGCTGGTCGAAGACCGCTTCCGTCCGCGCGTGGTCAGTCGCTACCGCGGTCTGCAGATGTTTCGGGGCTTGAACATGCGCAAAGCGCCGTCGCTGGTGGGCTATGTCTCGACGCGCGCCAAGGGCCGGGCGCAGACGATCATGAAGAGCCACAAGGGCGAGCCGATCTTGGCCCGCTGGCGCCTCGGGCTCGGCTGGTCGGTGGTCTGGACCAGCGACGTCAAAAACAAGTGGTCGCACTTTTGGCTGAAGTGGCCTGGCTACGCGAAGTTTTGGCGTCAGGTGGCGCGCGACACGATGCGGGTCGAGCGCGAAGACCCGAGCTACGACATGGCGATCAGCGTGCACGAAGGGCTCTTGACGGTCGGCGTCGATGCGGTCGACGACGAAGACCGCTTCATCGATGGGGTCGCGAGCCAGGTGGTGGTCACCTCGCCCGATGGCCGCGAGACACCGGTCGAGCTTCGCCAGGTGGCGGCCGGTCGCTACGAAGGGGAGCTGGCGGTCACGGAGCTTGGGCCCTATCGCGCCAAAGGCAGCCACACGCCGTCTGGGTCAGACACAGCGTTTTCGAGCGCGGCGCGGACATCGTGGGGCTATCCCCAAGAACACCTTGGCGGCGCGCCCGACCTGAGCGGCGTCGAGCGTCTGGCGGGGGCGACGGGCGGCGTGCGCGACCCCGACGACAGCCGGCTCTTCGATCCCGGCGACGCCCACACCGAGACCCGCCGGTCGCTGTGGAAGTATGCGATCTACCCGGCGCTGGTCTTGCTGCTCATCGACCTGCTCTTGCGGCGCGTGCGTTTCTACGGCCGCACGCGCGTCGGCTGGCGAGAGGTGAGCTGATGCAGCGCCGAGCTGGCAGATTGACCCACATCGATGCACCGCTTTCGCGGCCGCGGTGTGAACAGTTAGGGCACACAGCGTGAACGAGGGGGCGCAATGAGAGCAGCAGCATATCTCGCGGTCGCGCTGACCTTTTCGCTGGCAGGTCAAGCACTCGCGCAGCCCATGGTCTTGACGGACGCCGCAAGCAGCGCGCAGGTCCGTCCGTCACCTCTTCAGGTGTCCGACCACGCCCTGCCGGCTCGCTACCGGACGCCCCTGCCATCGAGCTCGAAGGTCTACGACCTCAAGTACAACGAGTTCCCGTCGGCGCCGCACCTCCAAGACGGGCTCTTGCGTGGGGACAAAGCCACCCAGCAGCTCATCGAGGCATCGCTGCGCGCGTACGACCCCGAGCACGGCGAGTCCCCGATCACGGCGAGCGCGACGTTCTTTGGCTACGAGACCTCAGAGGCGCTCTGCGCGTGGGCCAAGCGGTTGCCGCAGGTCAATCCAAGCGACAGCGTCAGCGATGGCCTTCGTCAGCTGCTGCGCCGTTGTGATCTGCGCGGCTGGGTGCCGCCGTCCACCGTGACGGCGACGGTGCCGCGCAGCGTGCTCGTCGAGGGCGTGCTCGCCTATCTCGACGGCCGCCTGACGTCGGAGGAGCTCATCGCTACCCTTGGTCAAGCGCGGGCGGCACTCGTTGATGCGCTCAAGGAGTGCGTGGCGGCCCCGCGGCCCACGAGACACCGCTGTCTCTACCCGCTCAAGGCGCTCGCACCTCGCGCGGCGAAGCGCGCCCTCGCTGAGAAGCAGCTGTCCGGTACGCTGACGTCGCGGGAAAAGCGCGAGCTCAAGCACGCCAAGCGCTACCGCACCGTGTCGGCGTTTCGAGCGCGACTCGAACGTGCGGGGCTTCTGCACAAGGGCGACCGGGTGACGGTCGAGACCTTCGACGTCCTCGACACCCTTGTCTCAGCCGGTCGGGCGCAGGCTGTCGACACCGACGTTGCACATGACCTTGGCGTCTACGAGCAGCTCTTGCACCGGCTCGCACGTCGGGCGGCGCCGCTCCTAGACGGCGCGGTCTTCGAGGCCGCGGGGCGCGGTGGCTCCTACCGACTCCATGCCTACCTCGATGGAAAGATGTATGTCGGGCGTCAGGTCCGCCAGCGTCGAAAGGTCGACCTAGGCGCCATCCTGAGCTTCCTTACTCAGGTGGTTTCAGCACGCGGAGGCAACCTACAGTTCGCCGTCGGCGCCACCGACGGCCAGGGGGTGACTGTGGTCGCGGCCTCACCGAAAGCGCTGAAGCTGGCGAAGAAGCGCGGCTGGTTCTGAGCGCCGACCTCGGCAATTTGCGCCACTCGCCGCGGTAGAATTCGCCGCCAGCCACAGCAGGGCGCCAGCAGACCCTGTCGAGCTCGGTGGCGTGCGGATCGTCAATGGTCTCGATGCTGGCACACCGCTTGCTAACTCAGTGAGCGCGTCCCGATTCTGGGGCGCGGTGACCCACGGAGGACCAAGTGACACTCTGGCCGAAACCAGCTCGGATTGAGCCCCAGCGCCCCCGACGATACCGTCGAGGTCGCATTGGCTTTCACGGCGGCCGCTTCGAAACACCGCCAGCACTGATCGACCGCCCCTGGCTGCAGGTCGCCGGCGGCGCGGGTGTCGCACTAGCAGCGGCCTTCGTGCTCGCGACGGAGGCTGAGGCCTTCCACCACATGTATGCCGGCGGCTTGATGTGGATGACGGGACTCGCGGGATGCGTCATCGGGGGGATTGCATGGCCGTGGCACCGCTGGCGCCTCCGTCGACGAATGCGACGCGCTCTCGCCTAACCTGGCCGTTGCGGCTGTGCGGGGGCCGGCGCCCATGGCCGGCCAGCCTGGCGGCGGTGTGGGGCGTTGATGAGTCGACGGTATCGGCCTCAAGCCGATAGCGTCGCTCGATCAGCGCCGCTCAGTCGAAGGACATTCCAAAGAACACAATGTCGCTTGGCTCTCCGTCGCTGTAGCAAACAACGTAGGCGACCGATCCGCGCCTCAGGTCGTCCAGAAAGAAGCCGATGCGCTCATAGAGCAGGTCCAGGCTCGGGGTCGCGGTGCCAAGGACGTCCTCGAGCTCTTCGGAGTCGATCGGTGCGCACGCCGCCGGCTCCGGAATGTCGCAGAGCTGGTAGGCGTCGAGGATGCTGTAGGTGCCGGACTCGGCACCTTCATCGCGCGCCTGCTCGATCGTCGTTGCCGTTGGTTTCGGAAGTGCTTCAGCCTTGGCTAGCTGCCGCTCCAGCGACGCGCGCGTTCTCGGCGAGGCGTCGGACGGCAGCCACTGCAGGCTCTCGCGTAGCTCGCGAATCGCGTTGTGGCGGTATCCGAACTCGCCGCGCGCGACGACTTCGCGCTGATGACGCGCAACGACCGCTGCAATATCGGGCCCGTACGTGGTCTGGCTCTGCCATGGATGACTTCCCATGGCACTACTTTGCACCGCAATCCCTTCGCTGTCGACACGACCCGCGCGCCTGACTCGGTTGGTTCGCCGGACACTCCGGCTTTCACAAGCCAGAATGGCGTCGTCTCTTTTGCCTCATACGCGCCGCAAGCGGCGCGCATGTTCTCGCCCGCTTGGCGAGCGACTCTCAGAGGCCAATGCACTCATAGCCGACGACCGGGAACTTGATGCAGACTTTGCCCGCCGAGTTGATGCTGCCGCCGGCGCTGATGCATGGGTTGCCTAGGAAGGTCGTTGCACAGGCGGAGCCGTTGAATGAGGCGGCGAAGCCGATGTTGCCGTTGTGCTGCGAGACCGACGCGCTGACGGCGCCGCTGACGCTGAGCGTGCTGACGCCGATGTCGACGCTGGCGTTGGCGCTTGCGCTGGCGCCCCAGTCGAAGTTGCCGTTGGAGGCGACATCGAAGCTGCTCGAGAAGCTCAAGCCTAGGAACGAACCGGAGCCGTTGCCGGAGAGTGTCACGTCGTTGCCCGACTTTTGCAGCTTGCCGCCAAGCGAGAGGTTCATGCCGCCGATGGGCAGCGAGACGTTGCCGGTTGAGCTGAGCGTGAAGTTACCGTTGGTCTCGATGTCGCCCTCAACGACGAGCTCTTTGCCGAGCACGTCGGCGCTGGCGCGCATGAACAGGCCGTTGCTGTCCAGGGTGACAAGCGCCGACGAGAGCGGGTAGCCGGCGACCTGGAACTGACCGCTACCAGTGAGCGAGATGTTCGATGTTGTCAGGGTACCATCAAGCTTCACCCGCGTGTTGTGGATACCGATGTCGCCACGCACGGTGAAGCCTTGTAGCGCGCTCGAACCCGTCACCTCGACGTCGCTCAGCGAGTGCCCAAAGACGCCGATATTGCCTGTAGCCGACACGCTCCACTGGTCGTGGGCGCTGGCTGAGAACGTCGCCGAGAGCTCGCCAAACAGCTGGAGGTCGAGGGTTCCAGTGGCGCTCAGTCCGTCGTTGGTCATCGAAAACTCGGCGTCCACCAGGTTGTAGCCCGCGAGGCTGACGTTGCCGGTGCCCTTGAGGAGGAGCTCACCGTCAAAGCCGATGTTGCCGGTGAGCAACAGCGAGGTGGCTTGGGCCCTGATCCGCGTGGTCACCGCGATCCCTTCGTCGCCAACGATGAGCTCGGTGTAGTTGCCTAAGAACCCAGGGATGCCCACGTCCAGCGTGGTCCTCAGGCGCATCGAGCCGTCCTGTCCGATGCCCGTAGAGAACGTCACCTCGCCAAAGAGGGGCAGGCCGATCGTCACCTCAAGCTTGGCGAAGCGATTGTTGGCTGTCAGAGAAACCGAGCTGACCGCAAGCCCGCCGAGCGAGCAGTCGACGGCGACGGTGCCAGGGCTTCCGGGCGTGCACTCGAGGTTGATGCTCTCGAGCGCGTCAACGAAGCCCGCAACATTGAACGACACGTCACCCATGTGGGCGTCGACCCGTGGCACTCCGTCGTCGATCGCCACCGTGACGCTGCTGCCTTCAACGTAGAAGGGCCCCACTTGCACGTCACCGGCCATGTTGATCTCGAAGTTGTCGAGCCCCTCGGCGTAACCATGAAACGATGTCGTGCGCCGCATGCTGAAGGTGTCGAGCAGCTCGAGTAGCTCAGTGAGGTCGTCGCCGCCGATGGCTCCGGCTGGCGCCAGCAGCGGTGGCTCGACGGTACCGGCGAAGCTCATCCGGCCCTCGTCGTAGAGCCAGCTGGCGTTACCGAGCGCGACCTCGAAGATCTGGAACTCGAACAGGAGCTCGTTGGCGTTGCCGCCAATGGCCAGCTCGCTCAGGACGTCGGCTGCTGTTCGCGGGTCGTTGAGGGTTGTCAGGGCCTCGCTGAGCGCGGCGACGTCACCCTCGAGGAGCGATACCCCGAGAGGCTCAAGCACGTCGAGAGCCGCCGAGGCGTCCACCATCATGTCGCCCTCGATGAAGAGGTTGCCGGGCAGACCAGGTACCGGCACCACAGCGAACGTGCCGCTGCGCCAGAAGTGGCCCGGCAGGACCTGTGGCTGCGGCCCTGTGCCGACATCCAGGTCCACCGCGCTACGCCACGTCAGGCTCTTGCCCGGCGAGAGTCCGAAGCCCACCTTTTTGACCAGTCCGCCCGAGGCCTTCGCCAAGAACTGCCCGCCGACCTCGAGCGCGAACGCTGGCTCGCTGATGTCGAGCACGAAGTCGAACGTGGTGCCCTCCTGCCGCTCCACGGCGATCGCGTCGCTGTACTCGAGCTGGCCGGCTGCGTCGAGGTGGAAGAAGAGGTAGCTGCGCGCGTCGGCGACGGGCATCTCGGAGCCCAGCTCGCGGATCTCGTAGCCGAACTTCTGACCGAAGGCGACCTGGTCGACGGCGTTGTCAAGCTGGGTCAGCCTGAGGCTCGCAAGCTCCACGAGCTCCTCAAAGACCGGCGGCGCCGACGTGCCCTCGACCTCGAACTCTTCGTTGTCGACGACGACGGTCGTGTTGGCGTTTGGCAGCACCAAGCGGCCGCCTGACGGTGTCGACACCCCGACCTCGCCGGCGGTGTCGAAGCTTCCGTCGCCATTGTCGGTCCAGCTGCTGCCGTCGAAGGGCAGCGTCGCGACGCCGCCGACGTCGCAGGTCATGCCTTCGGTGTCCGGTACGCAGTCGCTCGGCTCGGTCCGACCGAAGCCTTCAGGCAGGCTGCACGCGTCAATGAAGCCATCGCCGTTGTCGTCGCTGCACGACTGCCCGAGGGCGAATGTCCCGCCGGCGAGCTCACAGCCGGTCTCGCTCGTCAGCTCGCACGTTGATCCCCACGCGCCGCAGCATGCTCCGGGCGATGCGTCCTGAAAGACGTACCAGGGGCCAGGGCACTGCGGCTCGGCCACGATGAACGGTTCCTGGTCACCGGTGAATCCATCGTCCAGCTGACACACACCCACGTCGCTCGGCGTGAACGACCAGCCGCGCGCTCGACAGTCGGCGTCGGTCGTGGTGACGCAGCCGACGGCTTCGGGGCCGCAGCAGCGTCCGTCGACGGCGACACGCGTCAGCTCGGCCGTCACGTTGAGCGCGGTGTTTGGCAACTGTTGGACGTTGGGGGTGCTCGTCCAAGACAGCAGGTCCACCATCGCCCAATTGTCACTCCAGCTTTCCTCCGGGTCTACGCTGATGGTCGCAGAGCCGTCAGCCATCACCTCCACGTTGGCGTCCAAGGCTAGGCTCTTGTAGCCCGTAAAGGAGCCAACCCTAAACAGCCACAAATAGAGGGTGAACGATCCGTCGTCGCCAATATCGACCGCAAAGACAGTCGCCGCCTGCGGCGTGGTGCCAGCGACCTCGGAGCCGTCGACCCGCGTGAACGCGCAGTTGAACGCCCCGGACCCGAGTAGCGCGAGGTCTTGGACTTGCGCGTGGTGGTCGATGATGAGGTTCACCGGGACCGTGCACACGTAGCTGCCGGTGCCCACCTCGGTGGGCGAGGCCGGCCAGTTCACCACGTAGTCCAAGTCACCACTGAGCGTGAAGGTCCCTTCGTAGCGGCCGTCGATGTCGCGGTGAGGAACGCACTCGGCGATGGGCTCAACAGCGCAGGTGCCCAGGTCGACATCGCAGTAGTCTTGGGTGCACAGCGCCCCGTCGTCGCACGGGTTGACGTCGCCGCCGAGGCACAGGCCGTCCACGCAGGTGTCATTTGCTGTACAGGCGTTACCGTCGTCACAGGCTGCCGTCACCGGGGTGTTGAGGCACACGCCGCTTGGGTCGCAGGTGTCGGCGGTACAGGGGTTGCCGTCGTCGCAGGCGCTGTCGTCGGCGGTGTTGCTGCAGCCTGTAAAGGGCGTGCAGACGTCGTCGGTGCAGGCCACGCCGTCGTCGCATGCGCTGTTGTCGGCTGCATGCATACAGCCCGCGGACAGATCGCAGGTGTCGGTCGTGCACGGCTGCTGGTCGCTGCAGAGGCTGTCGAGGGGCTCGATGACACAGCCCTCGACCGCGTCGCAGCGGTCTTGGGTGCAGCTGACGCCGTCATTGCAGACCGCATCGTCGAGGGCGTGGGTGCAGCCGAACATCGGGTCGCACGAGTCGAGGGTGCAGAGCACGGAGTCGTTGCAGTCGACGTCGTCGGTGTTGAGGCAGCCCAGCGCCCCGCCGCAGATGTCGGACGTACAGGCGTTGCCGTCGTCGCACTCGGCGGCGATGTTGGGACCGTTGTCGATCTCACCGTCGCAGTCGTCGTCGATGCCGTTGCAGGTGTCGACGGTCCCTGGCGGCGGCGGCTGGTTGCTGCAGGTGTAGCAGGCGCCGCCCGGTCCCGGCCCCTGGCCGTCGAGGCAGGGGGCGACCGCCGTGCAGACGTCGCGGGTGCAGCTGTCGCCGTCGTCGCACCGATCCACGCCACCCACCGGCTCGCACGGGTCGCCTGCGAGCGTCGTCCCGTACTCGACCAGCACGCCCGCCGTGATCCACTGCTCACTGACGTCGACCAGGTTGGCGTCGGCGTCGAGCATCAAGATGTTGGCGTCGTCGCCCTCGGGGGAGACGTTGTCGGGCTCGCCGTCAGCAAAGATCGCCACGGCGAAGGGCTCCGGCGTGACCCAGCGCCACCCACCGCTCGGCTCGGCGTATTCAGGCGAGGAGGTGTCTTGATAGCCGCCGATCCACAGCCCCGAAGGGTCCCATGGCTCGCCCCCGCCCGTGGGAAGAGCCAGGTTGGCTTTGATCCAGTCTCGCTCTCTTGTCGACGTGATGGTGGCCAAGTGGCCCTGGAGTCCTTCGTGAGTGCGGTTGACGACCAGGTCGACAGCCTCTGGCCAGATCGACGGCCCGTTGTCGGGCAGCACCACCTCGTACCAGTGGCCGTTGATGGGGTTTTGCACCGGACCCAGGGTCAGGCTGCAGACGCCGTCCTCGTCGATGGCGTCGTCGCAGTCGTTGTCGCGCCCGTCGCAGATCTCGGTCTCCGGCGTGCAGGTACCGCTGAACTCGACCACGAAGCCCTGATTGCCCGGCAAGCTCGTCCACACCCGCGGCTCGTCGCGCCAGCGTCCGTTGTCATCGCTTGAGAGCCAGTCCTCGCCATCGTCGGCCAAGTCGTTTGGCTGGTCGGCGGCGTAGTTGGTGAATGTGCCGTCGACGCCGCCCCAGGGCTCGCTGGTGACCCAGCGCCATCCCCCGTCAGGCTCGACATAGTCGGACTCGGCACGGTTTTGAAAGCCTCCGAGCCAGTAGCGACCCCAGGTGATGTTGGCGTCCAGGAAGTCCTGCTCCGCCTGAGACGTGATCGTCGCCAAGTGGCCGCGGACCCCCTGATAGACGATGTTCTCGGCGGCTTGCTTGGCTTGGTCCCAGGTCGACAACGGCTCGTCAATGACCGCATACCGGTGGCCGTTGTCCGGGTTGGTGACCGGCTCGACGGTGCCGCAGATGCCACCGGTGCGTGGCTCGGACTGGCAGGTGCCCAGGAAGGTGCTGGCGACCAGGGCGAAGTGGGTCAGCGCATCGGTGTCGTCGGGGTAGCGGCCAGGATCGTGGATGCGCAAGACCCACTCACCGGCGATGTCCATGCCGTTGAAGGCGTCGAGGCCGATGCCGTCGGTCGTGACAGAACCGGTCACGTCGAGCGTCACGTCGGTGGTGAGCACGTCGGCAGGCGCGGCGGGCGGGGCGATAGCCTCGTCGTCAAACGTCGCGTCAATGATGCCGGTCACGACGGGCCGCGGGGCCTCGGGCACGTATGCTGGGTTGCGAACAGCCTTGTGCAGCAGCACGGTAACGCCGCCGTGGCTCAGCGAGATGCTTAGCTCGCGCGCGCGCTGGTTGCCGGGCGCGATGGCCAGCTCCACGTCGAGGTCATTGATGAGTCCGCTCTCGGTCACCGTCAGCGTCACGTTCGTCGCCGGGTTGGTGTCGACC
>CALHXW010000430.1 GCA_938040325.1 uncultured bacterium
GTGCGGCGTAGCCAGGTCACGACTGCATCAGGACCGCTGAAGATGTCGAGAATCTTGCCCCGCTCGTCCCAGTTGCCACATCGGAGCACCTCGATGTTGGGCGCCAGCCAGCTGACGTCGCCGTCGCCGCGGGCCGTCGCCAGGTTTGTCCAGGCCCGAGCAATATGGTCTAGGTCGGTCATGCCCTCGATCGTCGCCGCCGCAGTAGGCGGCGTCAAGGGGTGGGCCCTCCAACAGGGTCGGCGCATCCGAATTGGTGCGGACTTGCGTTGGCCACCAAGGCGCGACAAGGGAGTTTATCGGGATAAGTGACTGAGGAGCAACGACGGTGGCTGACGTAAGTCCGCAGGAAGGCGGGTCCGATGAACCTGTTCGTTGCTCTAGCCCGCTTTCGTCGTAGGCTCGTCGACCGCGTCTGTTAGCGACGGAGGGTGTCTGTGCTGTCGAAATCGCCGCTCCTGGCCGAGCTCTTGCGCTTCCTCCGGCAGTTCTGGTGGGTCGCGGTCCTCACCATCCCGATGGTCATCGTCATCACGGCGATCCATGAAGCCTCACACGCGCTCGCTGTGCTGGCTCAAGGGGGAAAGCTGCTTGAGTTTGTCGTGTGGCCGTCTGACGGCAGATGGGGCTACATCCGCTACACGTTCCCAGCCAACGCTGTTTGGTCCAACGCGATCGTGAGCTTGGCGCCCTACGTCGTCTGGCTCGTCTTCAGCTTTGTTGCGGTGGCGCTTGCTCGGCGCCATCGCGCGCTCCACCCGCGTGCCGCCGCGCTGGCGTTCGCTTGGCTCTTCGTCATGCCCGTCGGCGACATCCTCAACGCTGCCATTCCCTACCTCGTCTGGGGAAGAGCCAACGACTGGGCCAGCGCCTTCGGGCCTCCCAGCGCGCTGCCCGCCGCGCTGTTGGTGGCGGTCGTTGTCTACGGCGGGGTCGTTGGCTACCGGGTCCAGCGAGGGCTCCTGCGCGACGCCAGTCTCTCCGCGCCGGCCTTCACCGTCCTCGCGCTGGCCTTTGTGGGTGCCATCATGGGCTATCCCTTGGTGCTCTGAGCCTTCTCGCACCGCGATGCAGCTGACAACGTCGACCGACGGTGCCATGCTCGCGCTGCAACCCGGAGCCGCCCATGCGTCTGACCGTCGCCCTCGCTTTTTTGATTGTGTTGCCAAGCTGCGGTGCTGACACCGGCCGCGCCAACGGCGAGAGCTGCGAGTTTGACGGCGTCTGTGCTTCTGGGCTCTGCGGTGCCCAGATCTGCCTCGATCCGGCTGGCGATCGCGACGAGGACTCGCTGACAAACGAGCTTGAGGTCCGCCTTGGGACGTCACCTCTGCTGGCAGACACGGACGGCGATGGGGTGTCGGACCCCGACGAGCTGGGCGATGGTGCGGAGCCGATCGATGGTGACGGTGACGGCCTCATCGACGCCATCGAGAGCGGCAACACAGACGCCGACGGAGACTGTCTCGACGACGAAGATGACCCCTTCGACGGGATCGCCAACAAACAAGCATCTGGCTACCCCAACGCATGCGGAGACGGCGCCTACCAGGGGATGGGCGCATGCGCTCTACTCGAGGTTGCGCTACGCGGTACCTGCGCGTCGGCCTTTGGGGAAGCGTTCGCCTGCTTCGACCCAGTAGGCGAGTGCGTTCTCACCCAGGATGGGCCCATCGCCACGGCCGTCTACGACAACGGCGCCGTCCACCACCTCGATGGGTCTGGCCCCAGCGGCGCCATCTTCGTGGCGTCTGACGGAACCCGCTGCCTCGAGCGCGATGCCGACGGGCTGCGGGTAGGCAGCGAGTCGTTCCTAGCGTTCACCGGCGCGATCACGTGTCCGAGCGGTGAGACGGTCGAGCTCGAGCCGGACCTCCGCCAGCTCACGAACTTCTGCTTCCAGAACGGCAACGGCTGCGCCACCACCGAGTAACTTCGTCTTGGAAGCCATTGTTGCCGGTTCGCTGGCGGAAACCGGCTTGCGTGGGCTTGAGGGGCGCGGTACGCCGGTGGGTATGACGGACACGATTCGCTTCGCGATGCCTAAAGGTCGGATGCAAGACGGTGTGGCAGCGCTCATGCGCGGCGCGGGCATCCGGATGTCAGTCGACCCGCGCGGGTATCGACCGAAGCTCTCGCTCGCGGGCTATGAGACGAAGATTCTTAAGCCGCAGAACATCGTTGAGATGCTGCACGTCGGCAGCCGTGACGTGGGGTTTGCTGGCGCCGACTGGGTTGCCGAGAAAGGTGCCGAGCTCGTCGAGCTGCTGGACACCAAGCTCAATCCCGTTCAGGTCGTTGCTGCCGCGCCCAAGGCGCTGCTTGCGCGCGGCGGCGGCAAGCTGCCGGGCGGGCACCTCTTGATCGCCAGCGAGTACGCGACGCTCACTCAGCGCTGGATCGACAGCGAGGGCCTCGACGCCACGCTGGTCCGGACCTACGGCGCCACGGAGGTCTTCCCGCCCGAAGACGCCGACTGCATCGTCGACAACACGGCCACCGGCTCGACCCTCCGCGCCAACCAGCTCGACATCATCGCTACGTTGATGACGTCGTCGACGCGCCTCTACGCAAGCCGGCCGGCGATGGCGAACCCGGCCAAGCGGGCCCGACTTGAGCACCTCGTGATGCTTCTCTCATCGGTCCTTGAGGCTCGTGACCGCGCGATCATCGAGGTCAACGTGGGGGCTTCGGCGCTCGACCAGGTGATCGCGATCTTGCCCTGCATGAAGCAACCGACGATCGCGTCGCTCCACGGCGAAGACGGCTACGCCCTCAAGTCGGCGGTGCCTGTCTCGGCGCTCCCAACCTTGATCCCGGAGCTCAAGGCACACGGCGCCACCGACATCATCGTGACCCGCCCCTCACAGATCGTGCCTTGAAGCGCGACAAGCCGCCGCGGCCGACTCCGACCCCGGCGGTCGCCGACACGTCGGTCTATCGCGTGCCTCACCACGCGGCACCGATCGACCTGTGGCTGCACTCAAACGAAGGGGCGTCGCCTCCTCCTGGCTTGCTCTCGGTCGTGACCGACACCGAGGTCTTGCGCCGCTACCCAAGCGCCCGCGAGCTTGAGCAGTTCCTGGCTGAGCGGCATGGCCTCTCCACCGACGAGGTGCTCGTCACGGCCGGGGCCGACGACGCTCTTGACCGTGCGTTCCGAGCGCTGCTCTCTTCCAAGCGCGACCTGATCCTGCCTGAGCCGACGTTCGTGATGCTGCGACGCTTTGCGCGGCTTGTCGGGGCCGAGGTGCGCTCCGTTCCGTGGCCAAGCGGTCCCTACCCGGCCCAGGCCGTCATTGAGCGCGTCACCAAGGCTACCGGCGCCATCATGGTGGTCAGCCCCAACAACCCCACCGGAGCCGTCTGCAGCATCAGCGATCTGCAGAAGCTCTCGCGCGCTGCGCCTCACGCAGCGGTGCTTGTGGACCTCGCCTACACCGAGTTCGCCGACGTCGACTTGACAAAAGCGGCCCTCGAGCTGCCCAACGCCGTCGTCTTTCGCACGTTGTCGAAGGCTTGGGGGCTCGCTGGGCTACGCCTGGGCTACGCCCTCGGGCCGCCGGAGCTCATCGCGTGGCTGCGGGCAGCGGGGAACCCCTACGCCGCCAGTGGCCTCTCCATTGCCGTTGCGCTGGCCGCGCTCAAGGGCGGCCACGACCCCAAGACGTATGTCGCGCGGGCGCGTGCTGAGCGAGAGAGCATCGAGAACTCCCTGCGCGAGCTCGGCGCGGACGTTGGTGTGTCGCAAGGCAACTTCGCGTTCGCCCGGCTGCCAAGCCCCGGCAGAGCGCGCTGGCTGGCGGACGCACTGGCCGGCCTGGGGATCCGCATCCGGGCGTTTCCCGACACGTCCGGTCTACGCGATGCCGTGCGGATAACGTGTCCCGGTGACCCTAGCTCTGCCGCGCGCCTGATCACGGCGCTGGCGACCGCGCTCAGCCCAGCGCGCATCCGCCTCGATGAGCGCCTCGCGTCCGCTGCGGAGTGGCACGGCCTTGCTGCCCAGCTCACCCATCGCGCGCCAGTGGAGACCTGTGCTGGCCCACTCGACGCCAGCACACGTGGCTCCTGCGGTTGGTACATCGCGGACCAGCCCGCTCTTATCCGCTCAGCGCGTGACCTCGGCCACGTCGGGATTGGGCTCTGTCCCGACCCCAACGAACACGACAGCTTCTTCGCCGCTGGCGCCGCTCGGGTGCTACGCTCGCTCAGCCAACTCGCAGAGGTAGATTCATGAGTGCCGCGCCTCGGGTCAGCACCATCACGCGCAAGACCCAAGAGACAGACATCCACCTGACCCTCAACCTCGACGGGACCGGTCAGGCGGCGATCGACACCGGCATCGGGTTCCTCGACCACATGCTCACGGCGCTGACCAAGCATGCACGCTTCGACCTAGAGCTCCGGTGCACCGGGGATCTTCACGTCGACGACCACCACACGGCCGAAGACACGGCGCTTGCGCTCGGCGCCGCCCTCGACGAGGCCCTCGGCGATCGGCGCGGCATCACGCGCTTTGGCCACGCCTATGCGCCGCTCGACGAGGCGCTCGCCCGTGCCGTCGTCGATCTCTCTGGTCGGCCCTTCCCGGTCATCGACCTCGGCCTCAAGCGCGAGTACCTCGGCAAGATCGCCTGCGAGAACCTAGGCCATGTGCTGTCGTCGCTTGCCTTCGCGGGCCGCTTGGCGCTCCACGTCGACGTGCTCAAGGGCGAAAACGATCACCACCGAGTAGAAGCCGCCTACAAGGCGACCGCACTTGCGTTCCGAGCAGCGGTGAGTCGCAGCTCGTTCGACGACATTGCGAGCACCAAGGGCGTCCTTTGACCCGTCGGCCTGGCCTCGTGGTGGTGCGCACCGGTGTGGCAAACCTCGCCTCGGTCCTTGTTGGCCTCCGGCGCGCAGGGGGCGACCCCATCGTCAGCGCCGACCCCTCGGTGATCCATGACGCCGAGCGGGTCGTGCTGCCCGGTGTTGGCGCGTTTGGACCGGCCATGGAGGTTCTACGGGGCACACGGCTCGACGAGGTCCTTGTCGAGCGTGTCGCCGCGGATCGTCCGTTGTTCGCGGTCTGCCTAGGGCTCCAGGTCTTGGCGCGCAGAAGCGCCGAGTCCCCAGGGGTCGAGGGACTTGGCGTGCTCGACGTCGACGTGGTGCGCTTCGGCAACGAGGTCACCGTGCCGCAGCTCGGTTGGAACAGTGTCGCACCCGCACCGTCCACGCCTTTTCTCACTCCAGGGTGGGCCTACTTCGCCAACAGTTACCACCTCTCAGCCGCGCCCGACGGGTGGCATGTAGCGACGACCGAGCACGGCGGTCGCTTTGTGAGCGCCATCGCTCGAGGTCGCGTGCTGGCGTGTCAGTTCCACCCGGAGCTGTCGGGCAGGTGGGGAACCGCGTTGATTCGCCGCTGGCTGGCGACGGATCTGGCCTAACAGCGTTGCCGGGAAATGCCGTTTCCGGGACCCGCGTGGGGTGCCGCTGGGGCAACGAACAAGAAAAGCCAGACGCTCAGTAGCGCAGAAACCCGAAGACCATGTCTTCGCCTAGCGGTGCGTTGCGTCCCCAGGTTGGTATCAGTGACGTGGGCATGGTTCCGCTACCGTTCGTGGTGCTCCATCCGAACACGAACGCGCCCTCCAGGGTCGGAATGACGGAGAGGAGCTCGACACCCTGAGGCCCGGCGGGCACGGACGGCGCCCACGCGTCCCGGAGCAACGACGAGTAGCGTGGTGCCCAGAGGTTGCCGCGATAGAGCCGCACGAAGTCACTGCGTCCCGAGGACTCACTTGCGACCTTCGTCTGCTCCTGAAACGCATCGATCGTCGTGATGGCGCGCTGGCCGGAGCCGACCACCGTCGGACGGCCTAGGGCATCCACTGCCAGGTCATCGATCCAGGTTGAGGACAGGTCGAGGGTGCCGTTGTTGAGCTCAAGCCAGCCATCGAGCTGAGGGTCGGGGTGTGGCATTCCGCTGTAGCCGGCGAGGGTGTCGGTGGGCTCCGCGACGAAGGTTGCGCGCATCGTCGTGCCGTCTGCCATCGCCAAGCGGCCGAGCCACGCCACGATCGGCGAGCCGTTGCCGGAGATGTTATTGAGGAAGCTGTTGGCACCGCTACCGGCGCCAACCTCAAGCGCCGACCAGAAGTTCGCCGTCCCAAAGCCCTCCGCGCGAGCTCCCACCAAGAGCGTTCCAGTGACAGGATCGACCACGAGCTGGTCCACATACTGTCGTGCTGACGATTCGCCGACGGTCTCCTTCGCGAGCCGGCTCCACCAGCGCATCGCTCCGTTGGGCGCGAAGGCGATGATCGCCGTCTCGCGACCTGGCTGGCCGTCCGGCGTGGTGCTCGTCGCGCTGTAGCCTACGTACCAGTCCCCCGTCGCGCGGTCAGACGTGATTGCGCCGACCAGGTGTGTTGTCGGGGACGCTCGGTAGCCGGTGTAGCCAGCGCCCGCGCCGACAGGCAGCGGGTCCGCGTCGTCGCAAGGACCGTCGAAGAGGACGTCGTTTGGCCAGGTACCTTGGCGCGTCGAGCCGTTCCCATCCGAGGCAACGGCGCTGTAGTCGGCAACCGTGGTCGACCGTAGGTCACAGCGCGCTTGAGGGGTCAGCGCAACGCCGCTCCGAAGCAGCGTTGGGCCGGTGTAGTTGGCCAGATCAATGGGCCCGGTGATCTCTGTGCCCGGCAGGCTTGCGCCGACCCAGTGCCGGCGCCAGCCTTCGACCACAGCATCCTGACCGTCAGGCTCCAGCAGAAAGAGCGCCGCCCAGTCTGTGCCGTCAGGTTCTCCCTCGGCGAAGAGCACGCGCCCATCTCCGTCGACGTCCCAGATAGGTCGGTCGCGGTGCGCTCCAGCGGCCCACACGTTGCGAACCCAGGCGAGCGCAGGCGTGGTGTTGTCGGTGAAGTTACCTGCGAGGCGCAGCAGCACGATGCCAGTACCGGCCGCTTTGCTCGGCGAGGTCGTACCGGAGACGGTGATCGCGCCCGTAGGCTGACCAGTCTCGCCTGTCGCGCGAATGCGTCGCAGGTCATCGACGACGTCAACGGGCAAGTGAACCACCTCGAGCACCTGCGAGAGGTCGCCCGTGAGCCGCATGACGAACCCGTAGCGTCCCGAGCCCGCGGGTCCGAGGATCCCGGTCGCTGGCCACTCGGTTGTCGGCGTCCCTGGCGGGACCCAGCTGAGGTTCTCTGCGCCACCCACCACGAGGATCGTGCCATCCGACAACCGAAGAGCGTCGTAGATGCGCTCGTTGCCTGCACCGCCCGCGTAGAACACGACATCGGCGCTCGCGAGGCACCCCTGGGTCTCGGCGCAGCTTGTGTCGGCAGTGCACACGCCAGCGAGCACGTCGCACGTGCGGCCTTCTCGGCAGTCGGCGTTGCTTGTGCAGCTTGTCAGACACGCCACGTTGCTCGCACATGCCAGGCCCGACGCGCAGTACTGGGACGTTCCCGGAACGCACTCTCCCGTCATGCAGGTGCCCGATGTCTCCAAGACGCCGAGCACGCAGCTGTCGACACTACACGTGTCGCCGTCCGAAGCGACGCCGCACGCGCCCGCACCGTCGCAGAACCCGGTCATGCAGCGCTCGTCGCCACACTCGCCGTCTGGATCTGAGCCGGCGGCAATGAGGGTGCAGGCGCCGGTCGAGCCTGGCAGCGCGCACGACTCACAGTCCCCATCACACGGAGCGTCGCAGCAGACGCCGTCGACGCAGCTCCCGATGTTGCAGCCCTCATCACCGACGCACGGCTGCCCCAGGCCTTCGCCGGACAGCACGCAGGTCGGCGTGCCGGAGACGCCGTAGCCACAGGTGGATCCTACCGTGCAGGCCAGTGACCCACCAGGCACGCAGGTGCCGTCGTCGTCACACCAAGGTGCATCCACAACCACCGCCCCGGCGCAGCTCGCCAGGCCGCACGCTTCACCGCGTGCCTTCAGCCCTCCCGACAGGCAGGCCGGTGTCGCCGTCAGGTCGTCGCACGCCATGACGCCCCGGACGCACGGGTTAGGATGGATGCAGCTCCCGCCGACGTCGAAGCCGTTGTCGACCACGCCGTCGCAGTCGTCGTCTCGGCCGTTGCAGGTCTCGGTACCGCCTGCGCCGACGGCCTTGTCGCTGTCATCGCAGTCGCCGACCACGACCGCCGTCCATGCGCCCTCGGGCGCGCACAGGCACCGCGTCGGACCGAGCGCCGTGCCAAGTCCGTCTCCATCGGCGTCGTAGGAGTAGTCGACGCAGCCGTCCGCACCCTCCTCATCCACCGCCTCGTCGCAGTCGTTGTCGACCCCGTCGCAGCGTTCTTCCGATGGCACACAGCAGTCGGCGGGACAGGTGGAAGCGTCCTCGTTGAGCGCCGGGCACACGCTGCACTGGCCATCGCCACACGCACCGCAGTCAACCGGACAGTCGAAGAGGGTCTCGCCCAGGGCAGGGTCGCAGACACAGTCGCCGCATGTCGGCGCGCAGTCTTGAGGACAGGCCGCCGGGCCGCCGTCCGTCGGCTCGCAGATGCCGTTGCCACAGACCTGGTGCCGGCAGTCTTCAGGGCAGGTCTGGGGTGACTCTGGCGCTGAGCACGCGCCGTCTCCACAAGCCGTGCCGCAGTCCTCCGGGCAGCTCTGTGGATCTTCGCCGCATCCGTAGCCCATGCAGAATCCATCGCCGCAACCGACCTCGTCGGCACCGGGAGCGCGGCAGCAGTCCACAGGCGCCGTCAGCGGGTTCTCACCACACGGCGAGCACAGGCCATCCCCTTCGACATGGCAGTCGCACGGGCACGTCTCGATCTGCTCGCCGCAGATCGCGTTGCACACACCGTCCCCGCACGCGCAGTCGACGCCTTCAGGAAGGCACTCAATGGCGCTACAGACCCGCACAGCACCGACTGGGCTTGCCTGCACCAAGCAGAGCTTGCCTGCGTCACAGTCGGCGTCATCGGCGCAGCTTGCCCAACAGCCGCCTGGGCCGTCGGGGGTTGGCGTAGCGGTGTCGACCACGTCACGCGCGCCCGGCGTGAGGTTGTCGTGCGGAGCGCAGCCAGACGACAGCATCGCAACGCAGGCGCCAAGCGCGGCGAGCCAGGCGGGTGTGCTGCGGCGACGCGTCATGGACAGGCGCCTAAGACCGACGCGAGCGTGACGCACTCCGCCGACCAGTTGAGCTCGCAGCAGCTTGGTTCCGTGGCGCAGACTGCCGACTCGACGGCAACCTCGCTACAGCCAGGCACCGTCGCAGCGGAAGCGATGCAGCAGTCGTTCTGTACGGCGAGCTTGGCGTTGGTCACATCGTCTTGGCAGTCGCCATCGATGTCGCAGCTGTCGGGAGCCTCGCAGGTTCCGGGATCGGACTGGCCTACCGGTCGCTGGATGCAGTTGCCGGGCGACTCGCCGCAGGTCCGACAGAGCCCGGCACAGGCGTTGTTGCAGCAAAAACCGTCCACGCAGTGGCCGCTCTCACACTCGCTCTCGCTCTCGCAAGCCTGACCCTGCTGGAGCGCCGAGAGGCAGGCTGGCATGCCGCCCGGCACGCCCACCCGACAGACCGAGCCCGGCTGACAGTCGACGTTGGTCGCGCACGCGAGCGCGCAGGCAGTGCCGGTGTCGTCGCAGTAGGTGTTGCCGCAGTCGCTCGGAGGCAGCGGCGAGACACAGGTGCCCCCCTGGCACTCGCGGGCCGGGAAGAAGAGCGTCTCGATGCAGGTTGCCGGTGAGCACTCGGTGCCCTCAGGGGTGTCGCGACACGCCCCGGCCCCGTCGCACATGCCGTCTTTGCCGCAGACGCCGGTGGCCGTGCAGTCGCTCAACGGGTCGGCGCCATCCTCGACCAGCGCACACTCGCCGCTCGCGTTGCATGCCCGGCAGAGGGAGCAGTCGCCGTCAGGGTCGGTGTTGTTGGCAGCGAGCTGGCACGTGCCTTGGCTGCAGCTCCGGCAGTCTCCGTTGCAGGCATCGTCGCAGCAGACGCCGTCCGCACAGAAGCCGCTGGCACAGGCTCCATCCCGCTCGCAAGACTCTCCCAGGGCGAAGAGTCCGGGGCACAGGTTGTTCTGGCAGAACGTGCCGGCCGCGCAGTCGCTGTCGGTGGTGCAGGATCCCACGCAGGTGGCGAGGCCATCGGCTTCGACGCAACCCTCGACGCAGTCGATTGAGGCGCCGAGCTGGCAGCCGCCAGCGCCGTCGCACTGACCATGGCCCAAGAGCACGTTGCCGTCACCACAGCGGGATGGCGCGCACTGCACCCCGTCGGCCTCCGGTTGCGAGGCCAGGCAGGTCGGCGTGTTGTAGGTCGCGCTGCAGAGGAGCGTTCCCCGTTGACACGGGTCGGGATGGTCACAGGCACCTCCGACGCCAAACCCTTCGTCCACCCCGTTGACGCAGTTGTCGTCGACCCCGTTGCAGGTCTCGGACGCGGCGGGGTGAATGTCGGCGCGGGTGTCGTCACAGTCGTCGCCGGTGGTGGCGGTGTAGGGCGCTTGCACCGTGCAGCCGCAGAATGCGTCGTCGGGGTCGCCGAAGCCATCGCCGTCGCGGTCGGCGAAGCGGGCAAAGCAGCCGAACGCGTCTTCCTCGTCGACCTCGCCGTTGCAGTTGTCGTCCATGCCGTTGCAGATCTCCTGCCGGCTCGCACAGCAGTCTTCTGGGCAGGTCTCGAAGTTCTCGTTGAGGACGAGGCAGGCGCTGCATACGCCGTCGCCGCAGCTGCCACAGTCGATCGGGCAGTCGGTCAGGGTCTCGCCGCGGTCGGCGTCACACACGCAGTTGCCGCAGAACTCGTTGCAGTCGCCGGGGCACCCGTCGGGACCGCCGTCGGTGGGCTCGCAGACGCCGTTGCCGCAGACGAAGGGCTGGCAGTCCTCCGGGCAGTTGTCGGCGCTCTCCGGAGCCTCGCAGATGCCGTTGCCGCAGGCCGTTCCGCAGTCTTGGGGGCATGTGTCGGGATTTTCGCCACATCCAAAGCCAACACACAGCCCGTCGCCGCAGCCGCCGCAGCAGTCCTCGGGCGCGGTCACTGGGTTCTCGCAGGGCGAGCAGATCTCATCCCCGACAACCGCACAGTCGCACGGGCAGTTGTCGAGGGTCTCGCCGCAGCTCGCGTCGCAGTTTTGGTCACCGCAAGCGCAGGCGCTGATCGCGCAGGGCTCGCCACCACAGACGCCTGAGAGCTCGCCGTCGACCACGGTCGGTACGCAGACGTGCGTGCGCGGGCAGTCGAGGTCGGACCCGCACGGCACCGCGCACCAGTCGACGGGTCCGGTGACCCCCGTCGACACGTTGCCAGCGTCCGAGCCCGAGCAGCCCCCCGACGCGATCAGGGCCATCAGGGCAAAGCCCATGAGGGTGTTTGAGACACTCCAAGCGTGCTGGTGCATAGGCTGACGAACCTCCTCAGTGCAGTCATCGGCAGCAGCGAGGCTTTGTTGAAACGAATTCTGTCGACCAGCCCAGAACCGATTGAAACGACTGATGGCTTCGGTCGCAGGGCTCGATCGCCCGCAGCTCGCGGCGGTCGACCGGCGACGCTTGGCCCTTGCGGTCACCGAGCCTTGCACGCGCGGGCGAGCCGCTCCGGCTGACCGCGCTCGCTGCGGTGTTGACCAGGAAGTTAAATCCGATACAGCGTAACGGTTCGACAACACTCGTGGATCCGCTCACCGGCGGCACCGACGGTTTCAATCGCTCTGGCCAGATCGTGGTCCGGGCGTCCATGGCTGCTACCTACGACCTGCCCCCGAGGGCCAAACTCACACCGACTCCTAAGCGAGGATCCCATGAGCAAATTTGATGATGTCGTCGACCGCTGCAAGACCCAACTCGACAAGCAGAAGGTGTCGTACGACGAGACGGCCCTCCGCGGCGTCGCCAAGTCGCTCGGCCCGTCCATCTACAACAAGGACTCGCTCCTGGTCGCCGCGAGCGACAAGGCAGAGATGGACAAGATCAAGACCAACTTCTTGATCGGCAAGATGGGCTGCAAGCCCAGCGATGACCTCGACGGCATCCTCAGCAAGGCTGTTGAGACCATCGGTCGGTCCAACACTCAGAAGCTCCGCCCGGCGTTCTACTACATTCTCGCCCAGCAGCTTGGAAAGGTGAACACCTACAAATAGGGGCGTTAGCAACCGACCACGGCGGCTCTTCGGGGCCGCCGTTGTTGTTTTGGCCGACCGGGCGCTACTTGAGGCGCGTGCCGTCCGGCAGAAGCTCCACCTCGCCGGCCTTGTAGAGGCCACCGAGGGCTCGCTTGAAGGCCTTCTTGCTCATGCCCAAGCCTCGCGAGATCGCGTCCGGGCTGCTCTTGTCGTGGAGCGGTAGGCTCCCGCCGGCTTCGATCAGCGCTTGGCGCAGCTGGTCGACGGCATCACCGATCGCTTTAGCACCGATACGCTGCAGGCTGAGGTCGATCTTGTTGTTCTCGCGCACTCGCTTCACCCAGGCCAGGTGGGGCTCCGCCAGGGCGATTGGGTGAAAGACTTCGTTTTTGTAGATGATGCCCGCGTGCCGGCCATCGACGACGGCCAGCCACCCAATGTCGTTTCGGCCGTAGACCAGGGCTTCGACCTCGCTGCCGACACGAACCCCGCTGACGTCGTAGTCGAGGTACTCGCGCAGGGCGCTGGCGCCGGTCGACCGCCCGGTTCGGTCGTCACGGAAGACGTGCACGACGTAGCGTCGGCCCACGATCATTGGGACCTGCTGCAGGCGGTTGGGGACAAAGAGGTCCTTCTCAAGTCCCCAGTCGAGGAAGGCTCCGTGGGCGTTGGTGTCCACGACCCGCATCGCGGCAAACTCGCCGACCTTTGCGTGGGGTGAGGCGGTGGTCGCGACGCGCTTGGCGTCGCTGTCGATGTAGACAAACACCTCGATGGTGTCGCCGACAGCGAGCGTCGCTGGGGCTGCGCGAAAGGGCAGCTGCGCGCGTCCGGCATCGGCGTCGGCGCCGTCCGCGGCGAGGAGGTAGCCAAGCTTGTTGGTCTCGGCGACGACGAGCGTGTGTGTGATGCCTGCATCGATCATGGGTCGGACCGTAGCAGAGCCGGGGGACGGTTGCTCTTGTTGTCTGCGGGGCGTGGGCGTGGGCTCGGGCGCCAGCGTGGGCGTGGGCTCAGGCGCCAGCGTGGGCGTGGGCGTGGGCGTGGGCCTGTGCGTCAGTGCGGGCGTGGGCGCGGGATTGGACGCCTCACCCGAACGCCTCACCGAACGCGCCACCCATCACCCGCCACCCATTACCCATCACCCGCCACGCATCACCCATCACCCATCACCCGCCGCCCATCACCCATCACCCATC
>CALHXW010000431.1 GCA_938040325.1 uncultured bacterium
CCTGCAGATTGGCGCGGCCCGCGGCAAAAAGCGCATGGCTGAGCTCGACCTCGAAGACGCCACGCCCATCGACTACTCGGCCAACTTCATCGACTTTGCGCTGCTGCCACTCGGCGACGACGTCAAAGACGCTTCCGACATCGCTCAGCAGGTCGCGGCCTTCCGCCTGAAGTACCCCGACATCGACAAGCTCGCCGCCCCTGAGCCGCCCAAGCGCAAGAAGCGCAAGAAGCGTCGCAAGAAGCGCAAGAACCGCTAGCGAGCCCCGACGTCGCCGCTTCGCGAGGCTGCTCCGCTGACACCTCATGGCTTGTCGCCACAGGGGGCTTGCACGCGCTCATACGTGGGCCGGAACGCTAGAGCACCGCCGACCGACCAGTTTCTGTGAAGGTCGAGTCGAGCCGTTGCCGTAGCTGTAGGTGCAGCCCGTGAATCAGCGGGCGCCACCATCACTTCGGAGATACCTCATGCTGCGCAGCATTCTCGTCGGCACTTGCCTTGCCCTAGCACTTCTGTCGTTTACAGCGGTTGCTCACGCGAACTCCAAGTCAGAGCTCATCTCGAGTTTTGCTCACCTCAAGCACGGCCAGCTCTATGCGTGCGGCGATCAGGGGAGCCAACACTCGCTCGAGTCGCACAAGCGCTGGGCCAACGGCCAGACGCCCAACGTCCTCAAGAAAGAGATTCTGCGACAGATCGCGACGACCTACAGCTGCCTCATTCGGAAGCCCGGTCTCTCCAAGGAGTCGCTCATCAAAGGCTTTGCGTACGCGAAGCAGGGCACTCTGATCGCGCTCCGGAAGACCGGTCGACAGCACTCGATCGCGTCACACAGCCGCTGGGCAAAGGGCCAGCCTGCCCAGGCGATCCGGAGCGAGATAGCGCGTCAGCTCGATGCCTCGTACCGGCGGGTCATCGGGCAGCTGTAGCGCCGAAGCGCCACCGAACGCCTCGTGGAAGGCGCTGGCGACACCGCGCAGGCCACATCAGCGACTGCGAGGGATGACGGTCGGCACACCGAGGGTCCTGGCGCGCTTGAGTATGGCGCGGTGAGCAGGGACGCCACGCAGGTAGCTCTCGCGCTGCTGGAGGTTGTTGATCTTGCGCGCGCTCGTCACAAGCTGGCGCGTTGCGCGCCGGGTTAGGTGCTTAGCCAGCTGCAGGCGGCCATGGTCAAACGCGAGTCCAATCGAGACGGCCGCGTGCAGCGCGCCATGGAGGTCGACGCCGGCGCGGCCGGGGTCGGCGTCGTTGAGGGCGTCTTGCGCTGCACGCAGGTCACCGCGCGCGGCCAGCACGCTGGCGAGACGCGTGGTGGCAAGGTCGTGCACGCCGAGCGCCTGAGCCGCCGTTGCCGTGGCGTTGCGGGCGGCCCCCAGCGCAGCATCGAGACGACCAGCGCGCTGTTCGATCTCGGCCAGGTAGGTGAGGCTTGCGGTGAGCAGTCGCTGGTCACCCCGCTGGTGGAGCCAGTCCACGGCGCTGCGCTCGACCTCGCGCGCGCGGTCGTGCTGACCGATGCGGCTGTATGCGATCCCAAGGTTGTGACCCGCAAGTGCAGCGACGAGGGGCTGGCCCGTCGCCTTGGCCTCGGCGAGGACCTCGACAAGGCAGTGGATCGCCGACCGCTGCTGGCCGAGCGCCAGGTAGAGGTAGCCGGAGTTGGCGCGCGCGTGGGCCGCGCGCTCAACGTCACCACACTCGGCGAAGGCCGACGACGCTTCAGCGTCGAAGCAGAGGGCGCGGTCCAGCTCGCCGACAGACAGCGCCTTGGAGCTCCGTGCTTGGGCAGCGAACGCCAGCGCCCTCGGATCGACCGGTGCGTCGACCAGCGCCGCGTCAAGCGCCTCAAAGCTGAGCTCCGCGGCGTCAACACGGCCAGCATTCACCAGCTGCGTCGCACTGCGGGCCAACGCCATCACCCGGGCACTGGCGGCTTCCTCGGTGGCCACAGGGCAGGCTCGGATGCTCTCGGCCGCATCTGCCAGCGCCTGCCCGACGCCGACGCGACGCGCAGCAACCGCCATCAAGGTCATCGACTCGAACCACTCCGGACGGCCGACTGTGACCCCTTGCAGCGAGGCGGTGGCGTCTTCCAAGGCCCTGCTGAAGTCGCCGGCCCACACCGAGACCCAGCCCCTCAGCCGCGCGACCTTGCCAGCGTCTGCGATGTTGAGCACGCCCCGGGCGTCGCAGGCCAGCTGCCAGCGGCGCGCACCAACCGAGGTCCGCCGCTTCGAGCCGCCCTCCGACCACGCGCCCCCGTTCATGGCCGTGGGATCGACAAGCCTCAGCTGAGGCGACGCGGCGCGCTGACTACGGCGTGCAGGCACGTCGACGGGGCCGAAACGACGCGTGTGGCGACGCCACTGGTTACGCACGAAGCGGGCGGCATCGGCCCCGTCGCTGGGCCGTTCGTCGCGGGACTTGGCGAGCAGCGTCTGCACGATGGTCCGGTACACAACCGGGGCGCGGTCGAGCAGGCTCCAGTCAGGCTCGGAGGCAAGAATGTGGCTCAGCGTGCTCAAGATCGTCGAGCCGACGAAGGGGGGGCGACCCGCCACGCACTCGAAGAGCACCGCCCCCATCGCGAACAGGTCGACGCGACCATCACAGCTGCGGTCCCCACGCGCCTGCTCCGGCGCCATGTAGCTCGGGGTCCCGACGATGGCATCGACCATCGTCAGCCGCTCGTCATCGGCGTTGTAGGCGACGCCGAAGTCGATGAGACACGGACGGGCGGGGTCACCAGCGCGCAGAAAGATGTTGGCCGGCTTCACGTCGCGGTGGACGAGACCGGCGACGTGGATGGCGCCAAGGGCTTCACCGAGTGCCTCGGCAAGGCGAATCGCTGCACGCGAGGACAGCGTCATGTCGCGGTCGAGCCGCGCCTCGAGGTCCATCCCCTCCAGCCACTCCATTGCCAGCCAGCACTCCCCAACGCTGAGCGCCACGCCGTCTCCAGCCTCGGGCGCGGCCCTGCCCGCGAAGCGCACGTCGACAAAGTGCGCGACATAGCCGACGACACCAGGGTGGTCGATGGCACGCAGCATGCGCGCCTCGCGCTCCAAGCGCGCCGCAAGCTCGGGGGTCGGGTGCGTCAGGACCTTGAGCGCGACCTCGTCGCCGGTCACTCGGTCGCGTGCGTGGTAGACCTCGCCATGCGCGCCGGCTCCAACGCACCGCAGCCGCTCAAAGCGCCCCGAGTCCGGACGCCGCACGTCGCGCCCGCCTACCTCGTGGTGCCCGTCACTCGGAGGGCTCCCTGAGGTCTTCCGGGGTGAGACAAACGCTTCGCGGTGTGGCTGTGACATGGTGGCTCCGTGGTTGTTCGCCTGGGGTTTGAACCCAAGCGACCCGGTATACGGAGCCACAAAGAAAACCTGACGAAGTTTTCATGATTTTGGTCGAGCTGGCTCAGCACAACCGCGCCACAGCACCCGCAAGGCCGCGCCGTCACAGGGGCTACGGCCTCAGGCTTTGCGGAGCCGCACCCTTCGAATCGCGTGGTCAGGTCCCTTCTCGAGCACGAGGTCAGCACGCTCACGGGTGTGGATGATGTTCTCGCGTAGGTTCACGAGGTTGATGGTGTCCCAGAAGCTCTTTGCGACCTCGCGGGCCTCGGCTTCGGTCAGGCCGCTGTACTTGTGAAAGTACGCGTCCTTTTGGGTAAAGGCCGTCTGACGGAGCCGCTCAAAGCGCGAGAGGTACCAGCTCTCCAGGTCCTGCTCGTCGGCGTCGACGTACACCTTGAAGTCGAAGTAGTCCGACACGAAGACCCGTCCTCGTCCGGTCTGGAGAACGTTGAGTCCCTCAACGATGGCGACATCGGGCTGGCGCAGCGTCTCTTTGCTGTCGGTGACAATGTTGTAGTGCTGGTGGGAGTAGATGGGGCACGACACCTCAGCGATCCCCGACTTCAGGTCGGCGACAAAGCGCAGCAGCCCTTTCTGGTCGTAGCTCTCCGGGAACCCCTTGCGGCGCAGCAAACCGCGACGCTCAAGCTCTTCGTTGGGCAGCAAGAACCCGTCGGTGGTGACGCGCGCCACGTTGAGCTTCGGGTGCGCCCGGCCCAAGAGCGCCTGCACGACACGCGCGGTCGTCGACTTGCCGACCGCGACGCTGCCCGCCAGACCAATCACGAACGGCACCGGCTGGCGCTTGTGGCCCAGGAACTCTGCCTGAGCCGCCGCCAGGGCACGTGTCGCGTCGATGCGCAGACGGATGAGGCGCGCGAGCGGCAGGTAGACCTGCTCGACTTCGGTCAGCGACAGGTCTTCGATCACGCCGCCAAGGCTTGCGACCTCGTCCGACTCGAGCGGACGCGTGTCCCAGGTAGCCAGCGGGGCCCAACGTGACCGCGCGATCTCAAAGTATGGAGTCATCCAGCGACCCTCGTTCAACCGACAAGGTCCATGCATACCCGAAACCTGCGCGCTGGTCTTCCCATCAAATGGCAGCCCCCGGCTCCGCCGCTGATCCGATCCGGGCGACGCTAACGCCGCCCGGCCGTGCAGATTCCGCGTAGGCCACAGCTACGCCTCACGTTTTGAACCAGCGGCAGTCGGACACGGACCCGCAAACCAAGCGCGCGGATGCTCGCATTGCGCCTTCGACGGGCGTTGAACTCGCGTCGCAAGTTGCCTTATCCTCCGGTCTGCACGCATTCCGCGGCACCCGGGGGACATCATGTTTCAATCGCGCTTCTGCGCGCCGGCCTGTCTTGGGGTGGCGCTGCTGCTATCCCTGTTCGCAAGCTCGGCCCACGCCCAGACCGCTCAGGTCAACCTCGACGCGCCGGCGACGATGGTTCCAACAACGATCTACGACCTCAAAGTGAACTACTCGTTCACCGGGTCAGACGTTCAGAACATCGTTGTGACCGTCGACCTGCCGCCCGGTATCGTCGTCACCGACATCGGCAGCACCATCTTCCAGTCCAACTGCGACACCCAACCCAGCGTCGCCCTCGGCGCCAACTACGACTGGACGTGCACGTTCACGCTCGCGTCCACCGTCGCCGGGCCATCCGGGTCGATCGTCGGACAGATCCCGATGCGGATCGCCTCCGCGCCGTACTTCTTCGTCGATGGGCAGGCCGTCACCATCCCCGTCACGCTCGCCGCGGACGGCATCTCACCGATCGCGAACTCTGCCAACACCAGCATCGACACGGCGACGAACTTCTATAACTACGTCACGTGGAGCACGATCGGCTTTGCCCGCCACCCCGTGACCAACGCCATGGGCTTGGTCACTCGCTTCTACGGCAGCCCGCGTAACAACGGCTCGGTGTTCATCGCCCCGGGCGCCACCGTGGACTGGACCCTCGGCGACAAAGTGACCTACCTCCGCACCCGCAGCAAGTCCGTCGAGTGGGATATCGTCGCGCCAACCACCGCTTGGGCTGCTGCCCCCACCGCCAAGACCGTCGCCAACACGCGCTATGGCTTTGGCTCGGTGCGAGCGCTCAACAACGGTGACAAGGGCCTGCGCGCCCAGCTGCAGAACCGCTCGTCTTGGGTGGACCACCAGCTCTGGGTCGACTGCGCCGATCTCCCCATCGACAACTCCGCGTTGACCACGACCATCACGGGCAGCTACGCGCCGGACGGCTCCGCCCCCGAAGAGCTGTGGGCCGGCGGCTACTCGAACGCCGTGAACTGGGCCTGCGACGGCGACATCGCCACGCGGACTTACTTCTCGGGCACGCTCACCGTGGGTTCGACGTTCTCCGTAAACATGGAGATCGGGCCGCCCCACGGCGCCGCACCGGTCTACGACTACTTCGGCGTGCTCAACCTCCCCGCCGGATTCGAGTACACGCGCCCGAACGTCTCGGTGTCGTGGCAGTCCGACAGCAGCTCGCTCAACGAGTTTGAGCTCTACGTCTGTGAGCTCCCCGACGCGGACGCGACGACCACGTTTACCCAGGCCGAGTTCATCTCGACCTACCGCGACAACAACTGCGTCCAAGTCACGCGATACAGCAACAATGACTTCACAGGCTCCACGCACTACGTCGCGTATTCGCCGGCCCACGCCAGCCACGAGCCCTATGGCGACGTGGTCTTTCACAACACCTACATGAGCATGCAGGCGAAGACCTCGAGCTGCGCGGGTGCGGGCGACACCATCGAGCTCAAGGGCTACGCCAGCGGCACGCGCGCCCAAGCGGACCCCACGACGCTGTCTTCGCACTCCTCGAGCCAAGAGCGCACGATCAGCGCTGACTCGTACTTCAACCACGCCTCCTACATCTACGACCAGTCGAACGCGTTCCAGGTGACCTCCGCCTCCCCTGGCGACACGCGCGTGCTCCGACTCCAGCCCAACTCCGTGCTCGCGATCGACCCGACCTTCACCGTGACCGTGCCCGAGGGCGTTGTCCTCCAAGACGTCGAGTGGGTGACGACCCAGTGCAGCGCACCGACGGGGCTCAGCTGGACCACCACGCCCAACGCCGATGGCTCCTCGACGCTCTCGATCACGACGAGCACCGGCTCGAGCCCGTGGATCCTCTCCAACAGCTGCACGACGACGCCCTGCTCGCCGGCCGGCCGCGGCAACTTCCTGCTGACCTACTACTTCGACCAGAGCCACGAGTGGATCGACGGCGAGATCGTCACCTTCAACAGCACCAACGATAGCCAAAACAACACCTACACCAATGGCTACACCCGCAACCGAAACATCACGATGAGCGTGCCCGGCCGCCAGGACATCACGCTCACGCCGACCTGCTCGGGCGACGCCACCGATGCATCGCGGGACTTGGGCTTCAGTGCGGAGATGTTCAACAGCGGCGGCATCCCGCTGACCAATGTCCAGACCATCATTCCGATCCCGAAGCTCGGTGACGGCACCAGCACCGAGCTCAGCACCGCCTACGGGAGCCACAGCGCCGACCCCAGCTACACGGTCGAGTGCTCCGACGACAACGCCGTGACCTGGGTGGCCTCGTGCGGCCTCAGCACGACCCATGTGCGCTTCACCGTTCCAACGCTCGCGCCCTACGAGACCGCGACCGTTGCGCTCTACCTGCTGCTGCCGCCCATCGCCGCCCCTGGAACCAAGGTGTTTGCGACTGCATCGATGGTCAGCACCGAGGTCCTGCCTGTGGGCACGCAGGCCTCTGTACCCGCCAAGCACCAGCAGTGCCCTGGCCTCATCAACGTGCTCTCGTGGTTTGACGACAACAGCGATGGCCTGCGGGACACCAGCGAGATCGCGCTCCTGTCGTGGTCTGTCCAGCTGCTGGCCGACGACGGCCAGCTCTTTTCGTTCGCGCTGCCGACCAATGGCGACATCACGACGACGCTGCCCGGCGGCGAGTATGAGCTCACCATCGTCAACCCCTTCGACGGCGCCGACGAGGTCTGGGCCTACACGGTCGCGGTGCCCGAGACGCTGACCATCACGCCAGACCAGACGACGGTGCTCCGGATCGGCGCCAACTGCAGCTGCGATGACGACAGCGCCTGCACCATCGACAGCTGCAACTTCCTCGGCGAGTGCCGCAACACGATGATCTCCAACCCCGACCCGATCGACGACATCTGCGACGGCATCGACGAGGACTGTGACGGGGAGACGGATGAGGACTACCCCTCCCAGGCAACCCAGTGCGGGCTCGGCGTGTGCGTCAGCACCGGCGCGACGAGCTGCGTCGACGGCCAGGTCATCGACAGCTGCGAGCCCACCACCGGCGGGGTTGAGGTCTGCGACGGCTTCGACAACGACTGCGACGGGCTGGTCGACGCCCAGGATGACGACCTGACGCGCCCCGACTGCGACAAGCAGCTCGGGCTCTGCAACGGCGCGCGCAAGCCCGCGAACCTGTGCGTCAACGGAATCTGGCAGCAATGCACAGACGCCGTCTACGCCGGCCACGCCTTTCCCAGCGTGTACTCGGCCAGCGCCGACACATGCGACGGCAGCGACAACGACTGCGACGGCGATGTCGACGAGGACTTCACCAGCTCGGCGACGGTCTGCGGCACCGGCGCCTGCTCGGCCACCGGCATGGAGGTCTGCCTCAACGGCGAGGTGGTCGACACCTGCTCGAGCGGCTCGGGCGGCTTCGAGATCTGCGACGGCATCGACAACGACTGCGACAACCTCATCGACGGGCAGGACCCTGACCTGACGCTGGTGGCGTGCGAGAAGCAAGACGGGGTCTGCCAGGGCTCGTCGAAGCCGGCGAGCCTGTGCGTGGCTGGCGAGTGGCAGCCATGCACCGACAGCCAGTACGCGGCGTACGCGTTTCCCAACTACAACCTGACCGACTCCGGCTGCGACCAGGTCGACAACGACTGCGACGGACAAGCCGACGACGACTACCCGGTCGTCGCTACGACCTGCGGCGTCGGGCCGTGTGGCGCGACCGGCGAGCAGGTCTGCGTCGCGGGCACCGTCATCGACACCTGCCAGCCCAACAACAGCGCCTCGGTGCAAGAGCTCTGCGACGGCATCGACAACGACTGCGACGGCCTCACCGACGCCAGCGACCCGGACCTCTTCCGCCCTGAGTGCGAGCGCCAGAGCGGCGTCTGTGAGGGCAGCATCAAGCCGACCGCGCTGTGCACGGGCGGCTCCTGGCAGCCCTGCGGCGACGCGGACTACGCCGCCTATGCCTTCCCCAACTACGCAACCGAAGACGCCTCATGCGACGGCATCGACCAGGACTGCGATGGCAGTGTCGACGACGACTACGCGGCGACGCCAACCACGTGCGGCGAGGGCGTGTGCGAGGGGGGCGTCGGAGAGATCGCCTGCGTCTTTGGCAGCGAGCTGGACACCTGCGATGCGTTCATCGGCCAGGGCGCCGAGATCTGCAACGGCCTCGACGACAACTGCGATGGCCAGGTCGACGAGGGCTTCGTGCTGGGCGTTGCCTGCGATGGCGATGACGCGGATGCCTGCGAGGGTGGGGTCACCCAGTGCGACCCGCTCGACCCGACCCAGACGGTGTGCGTCGAAGACACGGCCGACACCGTCGAGCGCTGCGACAACGCTGACAACGACTGCGACGGCGCCATTGACGAGGGCTGCGACAGCGACGGCGATGGCTGGTGCGACGCGGCGTTCGAGTGCCTCGCTGGCGTCACGCTGACGGTCTGCCCGATGGGGTGCGGCGACTGCAACGACGAGGAGGCGACCGCGAACCCAGGGGCCGCCGAGATCTGCGACAACATCGACAACGACTGCGCGGACGGCACGGACGAGGGCTGCGACGACGACGGTGACGGCTACTGCGACGTGGCGATCGGCTGCGCAGCCGGCGTGAGCGTGACGGCCTGCGCCCTCGGCTGCGACGACTGCGATGACGACGCGCCCGCGGTGAACGCAGGTGCAGCAGAGGTCTGCAACGGCGTCGACGACGACTGCGACGGCGGCTTGGATGAGGGCTTCGCGGTGGGCGAGAGCTGCGCGGTCGGCCAGGGAGAGTGCGCATCCACGGGCGTCTACGTCTGCAACACAGCCGAGGACGACGTCACGTGCGATGCCGATGTGGTCGCCGTCGCGCCGGAGGTCTGCGACGGCAAGGACAACGACTGCGATGGTGAGGTCGACGAAGAGTTCGACCTGGGCGCGCCCTGCACGGTTGGCGTCGGCCAGTGCCTAAGCCCCGTGGGTCAGATCGTCTGCCAGCCGGACCAGACGGCGGCCTGCAACGCCGTCGCTGGCGTCCCGACCAACGAGGTCTGCGACAACCTCGACAACGACTGCGACGGAACCGTCGACAACGGCAGCATCGGCGGAACGACGAGCGCCTGCGCAGTGCTCGACACCGAGCTGACGTCGTGTCCCCAAGCCATCACGGCAGCTGTGGACGCCGACTTTACCTACGTCGACACGGTCACCGCCGCGACGACAACCTTCGAGTGTCGGCTGGACGGCGGCGAGTGGGAGGCCTGCAACGGCGGCGCGGTGACCTTCACGAACCTGCCTCCAGGTCAGCACTCACTGCTGGTGCGCGCTGTCGGACCAACCGGCGACGTCGATCCGACACCCGCGTTCTGTACGTGGTCGATCGACACGACCGTGCCCGACACGATCATCGGCACCAAGCCCCAGGACCCATCCCAGAGCACCGACGCGATGTTCTCGCTGCTAGCGACCGTCAACGACGTGGCTGGCTTCTTCTGCGTGCTCGACCCGGCGACAAGCCCGCCCGCAGCTGGTGACTATGCGGCTTGCGACCCGCTGGAGAGCTACACAGGGCTGTCGGAAGGCCAGCACACCTTCTGGGCCTACGTCGTCAACACGGCGGGCACGGCCGATCCGACGCCTGCCACCTACACCTGGCTCATCGACACGTCGGCCCCGTCGACCGCCCTCGTCGACACGCCTGACGCCATCACCTGCGAGACCGTCTCGACGATCACGTTCGAGGCGCCCGACGATCCGTCTGTCAGCCGCTTTGACTGCCGGCTCGACCAAGGGCAGTGGCAGGCGTGTGACGGCGGCAGCATCACGCTCGGACCGCTGGCCGAGGGAGAGCACACGCTCGATGTCCGCGCGATCGACCCCCAGGGCAACGTGGACCCGACGGCTGCGAGCGTCAGCTGGGTGGTCGACGTCACGCCGCCAGAGACCATCATCGCCATCCGCCCGACCGACCCGGCCCAAAACGACCAGGCAACGTTCGTCTTTGAGTCCGACGAGCAAGGCGTGACCTTCTACTGTGCCCTCGACGCGACCAGCGTGCCGCCGCAGCCAAGTGACTTCGTGGTCTGCGACCCGGTGACCGAGTATGACAACCTCATCGACGGCACACATCGGCTGGTGGTCTACGCGGCCGACCGTGCGTGCAGCGTCGACGCGACACCGGCTGAGCACACTTGGCTCATCGACACGACCGTGCCGGAGACCGCGTTCGTGACCACACCGCCCAGCCAAGTCGGCGTGGCCGAGGACAACACGTTCACCTTCGAGGACCCGACCAACTCACTGCAGGTCGTGTTCGAGTGCAGCCTCGACGGGGCGGCCTGGACGGCCTGCAACGGCGGCGTGAGCGAGCTCGGCGTCTTGGCGGTCGGGACCCATACCTTCTCGGTGCGCGCCTGCGACCCGAGCATCGGCGCCGACGGCCAGTGCGATCCGACCCCCGCAGTGACGACGTGGGTGGTGAGCACCAGCCCATGCCCGCTGGACGCTGACTCGCCGATGATGACGTGCGCTGCCGACCAGCAGCGTGAGTGCCTCGAAGGCGGTGCCGTGCTCGACGCGAGCGAGTTTGTCGCGGTGGCGACCGACAGCTGTGCGCCGGTGGAGGTTGAGTTTGAAGCACCGCCGGTGTTCCCGCTGGGCTCGACGCCGGTGGTGTTTCAGGCCACCGACGGCAACGCGAACCTGGCGACGTGTGTCACGCGCGTGCTGGTGGTCGACAGTGCCGCGCCGGCGATGGTCTGCGCAGACGACATCGAGGTGAACACGGCGGCCGGGACCTGTGGTGCGGCCCAGGAGGTCAGCGACCCGGAGGTCCTCGACGACTGCCAGGGCGAGGCTGTGATCGTCTATGGCGAGGTGCCGCCCGCCTATAGCCTGGGCGAGACTGTGGTGACCTGGACGGCTGTGGACGGAACTGGCAACCAGGCGACGTGCGACGTCTCAGTCGTCGTTGTGGACGCGGAGCCGCCCGTCGTCGACTGCGCATCCGAGGTGGTGCTCGATGCGGCGGCCGACAGGTGCGAGGCAGCGGGCGAGCTCGTGACCAGCTTGAGCGACAACTGCCCGATGGACGAGACCCCGCTTGAGGTCGCTGAGACCTGGCCGGTTGGCGTCCACGAGGTGCCGTTCGAGGCGACCGACGGGTCGCAGAACACGACCGAGTGCGTGACGACCGTGACCGTGCGCGACGTGACGCCGCCGGTGGTCTCGTGCGGTGAGCTGGTGGACTCGGTGCCGAGCGCCGCCGTGGTGAGCGCTGAGGACGCGTGCGGCACTCAGCCCGAGGTCGTGGACGTCCTCTGCGAGCTGGTCGATGACGATGGGGTGGCTGAGATCTTGCCGCTCGAGGCGTGTCCAGTGGTGCTGACCGAGGACACGGTGACCTTTGAGGCGCGGCTGGCGGAAGGCGTGCTGCGCGTCAGCTACGTGGTGCGAGCCATCGACGCGAGCGGCAACGACGCGAGCGTTGACTGTCAGCTTGAGATCGCTGCCGACCTCGACGGCGACGGCGTCATCAACGAGGAAGACAACTGCGTGAGCGTGGGCAACGCGTCGCAGGGCGACCAGGACGGCGACGGGGTCGGTGACGCATGTGACAACTGCCCGCAGCTGGCCAACGTCGACCAGGAAGATGGCGACGACGACGACGTGGGAGATGCCTGCGACAACTGCGCAGCCGTCGACAACGCTGACCAGACCGATGACGATGGCGATGGGCTCGGCGATGCGTGCGACAACTGCGCGGAAGACGCCAACGTGGACCAGGCGGACGACGACGGCGACGGCGTGGGTGACGCCTGCGACAACTGCCTGGAGGTCGACAACGAAGACCAAGCGGACCTCGATGCCGACGGCTGGGGCGACATCTGCGACATCTGTCCTGAGGTGGTCGACCCGAACCAGCGCGACGCAGACGGCAACGGCATCGGCGATCTCTGTCAGGACTCTGACGACGACACGGTCCTCGACATCGACGACAACTGCCCCGACATCCCGAACGCCGAGCAGCTCGACGCCAACAACGACGGCTTCGGCAACGCCTGTGCGGACCCCAACTTGGCGGTCGAGTTCGCCGGTGGCGGCTGTGACTCTGCCCCGGGCGTGCCCTTCGCGGGTCTG
>CALHXW010000432.1 GCA_938040325.1 uncultured bacterium
CACCCAGCACGCTGACCCGTCACCCAGCACGCCTCACCCATCACCCAGCACGCCTACCCGTCACCCAGCACGCCGACCCGTCACCCAGCACGCCTACCCGTCACCCAGCACGCCTCACCCGTCACCCAGCACGCCTACCCGTCACCCAGCACGCCCACGCCTCACCCGCGGCATCTCCGCATCCGCCGCGCAAGACGAGCAGGAACTCTCGTGGCCAGCTCCAGCAGGCGCGAGCCTGGGAGCACGCTACTTGGTTAGGCGCCAGGCGCGATGGACTCGCCGGTCCCTGAAGTCGGGCGGGACGGTCGTCGCCGTGATCTCGCGGTGGTCGCTGAACGAGGCGAACGCATGCTCGTCGGGCTTGAAGCGCCGGAAGTTCGTCGAGAAATAGCAAACGCCGTCTGCCCGCAGCAGCCTTGCGACGCTCTTGAGGAGGGCGGCATGGTCGTGCTGAACGTCGAAGTGGCCGACCATCTTCTTAGAGTTCGAAAACGTGGGGGGATCGCACACGACGAGGTCGTAAGTCGCCAGCGGCGCCCGCTCGAGCCAGCGAAGCACATCCGCACAGAGGACTTCGTGCGAGGGGCCTCGGAAGTCATTGAGCGAGAGGTTGTCGATGGCCCACTCGCAGTAGGTCTTGGACATGTCGACGCTTGTGGTCGACCGCGCACCTCCCAGTGCCGCCTGAACGCTGAACGCTCCGGTGTAGGCAAAGAGATTGAGCATGTCCTTGCCCTCCGCCTCATCACGCACCATCTCGCGCGCGCAGCGATGGTCGAGGAACACCCCTGTGTCCAGGTAGTCCGACAGGTTCACCCAGAGCTTTGCGGACCCCTCCGTGATCTGGAAGCGGTGTCCGCCCTCGGCTTGGCGTGTGTACTGGCTCGAGCCGCGCTGACGCTCACGACGCTTGACGTAGATGGCCTCGGGCAGCACCTCAAGTGTGCGCGCAAGAGCCATGACCCAGCCCCGCATGACGTCGCTCTCGATGGGCTCGGTGCCCTTGCGCGCGTACTCGGAGACATGGACCCGGCCGTCATACCAGTCGATTGCAAGCGGGATCTCAGGGATATCGCGGTCGTAGACGCGATAGCAGGTGATGCCTTGGCGGCGCGCCCACTTCGACAGGTGTCGTGACCGCTTGCGGACGCGGTTGGCCAACATCTCGGATAACTCGGACAACGCCGTCCTCGTCTAGCGCTACAACGCTCTGTGGCGCGCTATGTAGCAGTGGCGAAAGAGAGTGCCTAGATGACGCCCATCAGCGACAGCACGATAGCACTCCCAGTGGTGGCGGCGCTCGTGACGAGGCCAACCTTCGTGCCGACTTCCTTGTTGGCGCGACGGCTCTCGCCCAGTCGCTGACCCTTGGTGCTCTTCATCATCGATAGGACCGCAACGCCTGGCAGGCTCGACAGGCCCCAAGCAACAGGGTTCTGGCCCTTGGTGTAGGCGTAGCCCGCAGCGCCGAAGCATCCGAGAATGAGAATGGTCCAGATCATGATGTCTCCTAGTGTCGCAGCCAAATGCTAAGGCTTTGGCGCTCAATAGACTAGTCCCAAAACAAGCGCTCTTTCCGGCTACGACTTCCGCGATGCCCTCGCTAGCAGCATCGATTCGCTCGATTCGCTCACCCGAACTCGACGATGCTCGCAGGGCCTTCATTCCACCGCCACGGTTGCTGCGGAGCCGCCTGTCACGCCATCCAGGCTCGACGCTGTTAGCGTCTCATGAGACACCTGTGATGCTGCGTGCCCAAGCGCGCACGAGATGAACGCGATGGAGTGGTCGATGTTGATGCGACGCAAGCAGTGGCTCGCCGCAGGCCTGGCCTTCGGGTGGATGTGGACTGCTTGCGGACCTGCTGAGCAACCCGTGCAGTCATCGAGCGCCAAGGCGCCAGGCAGCAGCTCGAACCAGAGCCAAACGGCGAGCGGACCAGCGCTCACGCCGAAGAAGGTGACGCTCGACGTGCGCTCGACGACCGAAGCGCGCCAACTGGCGATCGACGTCGGCGTTCACGTGCCCCATGGCTGGCAAAAGGGTGGCGAGGGCGCGTCCACGGCCTCGATGGTCGCGTTCAGTCCGCCGGGCGACGGGGCCGGCGGCTCTAGCCTGGCCGTCGCAGCGACCTGCCACGGGCCCTGTCGGGCATCGAGCTTCGTCAAAAACATCGAGGGTGCGCCAGACATTCAGCGAGCGCTGGTCGGCCAGGGAGCCTCGATCGATAAGCGCGACAAGATCCGCCCCGGCGTGTGGGGATTCATCGCGACCGGAGCCGCTGCAAAGCCTGTCGAGGCCGAGACGGCCAAGCCGCAGCCTGCCGTCCGTAAGCTGGTCGGCGTCACGCACTATCAGCCGGGCTGGCCGAAGCCGATCTACTGCATGGCCGTCCTCACGGGCGCCGACGTGCGCTTTGCCCATCACCTCTACCGCACCTGCAGCGAGCTGAAGGTCGTGGTCGCCGACCCGGCGCTGTCGCCCACCACGATCGCCGCGGAGACCCGCAAGCTTGGCGGCTGCCCGAGCGCCAACAAGGTGAGCTATCGCCCGCAGACGCGCGTCGCAGGCGAGCCAAAGGACTTTGGCGCTGTCGCCAGTGGCCGCGCTGTGTCCGCCGGCGTGGGTCGCGTGTTCGTCGAGCTCAGCAGCGCCACCGACAGCCCCACCGACATCTCGACGCTGGCGGCGGGCGAGCGGGTCTTGCGCATCGAGCTGCGGATCGACGAGGCCGAGGGCGACGTGCTGAGCGGCGACTACGCGATCAACGGCGACGCGGGCTCGAACGCACGCGTGGTCCTCCACCTGCCGGGCGGAACGTCGATCGGCAACGGCAAGGCCACCGGCAAGGTGACCGTCCATGCCCGCACCCATGACCGGATCTGCGGCACGCTGAGCATGACCGGTAAGCGCCGCGTCGAGGCGACCTTCAGTGTCGGGCTGTCGGCCGGCGGGCCTTGAGTTGGAGCTCAACGATGCTCGCAGGGCCTGCATTCGACCGACGCCGCCGGGCAAGCACCGGAGCGTTCGCCACGCTCGAAATAGCGCTTGTTTTGGACGAGCGAGCTGAGAGGAGGACAGACCATGCTTGAGACAGGCCCCCACGTCCGCACATCGTTCACCGCCCACAACGCACGGACCCTGGGCGACCTGTTTCGGCTTCGCGCTGGGCGCTCAGCGGACGCCCCGGCACTCTACGACAAGCGCGGCGGGCGCTGGCACAAGACCACCTGGCGAGAGTTCTATATCGAAGCGACAAAGGTCGCGGCTGGGCTCGTTGAGCTCGGCCTGTCGCGAGGGGACACCGTGGCGATCTTGGGCGCGACGAAGCCGCCGTGGGCTGTCTACGACATGGGCTCGCAGCTGATCGGGGCGGTCGTTCTGGGCATCTACCCGAAGCAGTCGGTCGACCAAGTGCGCTACCTCATTGCCCACAGCGACACCCGTGTGGTGTTCGTCGACACGGTAGCCGAGCTCAACACGGTCCTCGACGCGGTGGCCGACATGCCCGAGGTGCTCGCCATCGTCCCTTGGCACGGCATCAGCGACGCTGACTTCGACGCGCTCAGCGCACGTGACAGTCGCCTGACGCGCGCCGAGCGCTTTGCCGGAGAGCGTCTCGACGAGCAAGCGATCGAACGCCGACTCGCTGAGATCGACCCCGACCAGACCGCTCTGCTCGTCTACACGTCCGGCACGACCGGCCCCCCCAAGGGCGCCATGATCAGCCACGCCAACGTGCTGGCAATTCTCGGCGTGCAAGACCAGTTCCTCGTCTTCTACCAAGACGACATCTCGCTGTCGTTTCTGCCCATGGCACACGTTGCTGAGCGTATCCTCGCGTTCTATGGCCGCGTCTCGGCAGGCGTCGCGACGGCCTATGCAACAAGCTCGGCGACGGTTCTTCAGGAGCTCGCCGAGGTCCAGCCGACGCTCTTTGGCTCGGTGCCGCGCATCTTTGAGAAGGCCCACGCCAAGGTCTTGGCTGAGCTTGAGAAGAAGCCGAAGGCGGTCCAGCGTCTCTTCGCCTGGGCGCTGAGCGTCGGCACGCGGAAGGTCCGTCTTGAGCACGCAGGCAAGCCGGTGCCGATGCCGCTTCGTGCGCAGTTCGCCGTGGCCGACCGGCTCGTGTTCAAGCGCATCCGCGCCGCGTTTGGCGGCCGCGTTCGCCTCTTCATCACGGGCGCGGCACCCATCGCTCTGTCGATCCTCGAGTTCTTCTGGGCCGCTGGACTGCCGGTCTACGAAGCCTACGGGATGACAGAGGCGACCGTTGTCACGCACATGAACCGCCCAGGGCTCGTGCGACTCGGCACCGTCGGCAAGATCATCGCTCCGATGGAAGCCAAGATCGCCCCCGACGGCGAGATCTTGATGCGTGGCCCGTGGGTCTTTGCCGGCTACCACAAGGCCCCGGAGGCAACGGCTGCGACCGTGATCGATGGCTGGCTACACACCGGCGACATCGGCGACATCGATGCCGACGGCTACCTGTCGATCACCGACCGCAAAAAGCATCTCATCATCACCGCCGGCGGCAAAAACCTCGCACCCGCCAACATCGAAAAGGCGCTGCGCGAGTCCGACCCGCTGATCAGCCAGGTCCACGCCCACGGCGACACGCGAAAGTTCGTCTCGGCGCTCGTCGCACCGAGCCCGATCGAGACGCTTGAGTTCGGCGTTGACCGCGACCTCATCAGCCGCGAGGAGCTCAAGGCGCGGGAGCGGGAGCTGATGGACAACCCCACCGGACGCAGCCCAGCGCTCGAGAAAGCCATGGCGCTCGTGACCAGCGACCCAAGCTTTCGGAGCCGAATCCAAGCGTCCGTGGCGCGCGGTAACGCCAACCTCTCCAACGTCGAGCGCGTGAAGCGTTTCGTCATCCTCGACCGTGACTTCAGCCAGGAGCACGGCGAGCTGACGCCGACCATGAAGCTGCGACGCAAAGCCATCGAAGCGAGCTACGCAGACGTCTTCGACCGGGTGTACAGCGAGGACGGCTTCGCGCTCGACGCATGAACGGCGCTCGCGGGCTCGGGCCTACGACCTGAGGAAGCTCAGCAGCCGCTCATGAAAGAAGTCCGGCGCCTCGCGGTGCACGAAGTGGCCAGTGTTCGGCACCGACACCCACTCGTAGCTGCCCGAGTAGGCCCGTCGTGACGCCTCGAAGGCACGCATGTCGAGCGCGCCGTCGTCTTCACCGGCGAAGGCGAGCGTCGGGCACGGGATCTTGTTTTTGAGCACCGCGTCGACGGCTTTCTTGGCGGCGCCGCGGCTGTGGGTCGCAAACGACCAGTAGTAGCCGAGGGCACCCTCGATCGCGCCGGGCTGCGCAAAGACGCGCTTCATCTCGGCGGTCTCCGATGGGTCGAAGTCCCAGGTTGGCGACCAGCGCCGGTAGATGGCGTCGACGAAGGCGTGGTCGTTGTTGCGGAACGCAGCAACCGTGCGCTTTTTGCGCTGGAACGTGAGGAAGTGCCGCGCTTTCCACAGCAGCTTCAGGCTCGGCTTGATCGACAGCGGGTGAGGAATCGCGAGCGTCACGAGCTTGTCGACACGCTCGGGTGCCTGAGCGGTCGCGCTGTAGGCCGCCATCGCCCCCCAGTCGTGACCGACGACCACGCCCTTGTCCGCGCCCAGCGCATCGATGAGCCCGATGATGTCGGCACCGATCGTGAGGGGACCGTAGTCGCCGTCCGCAGGCGCTTCCGATGGCGGATAGCCCCGCAGGCTCATTGCAACGGCGCGAAAGCCTGCTTCCGCAAGGACCTCCAGCGTCGGGCGGAACGTGTGGGCGGTGTCTGGAAAGCCGTGGACGCAGACCACAAGCGGGCCGTCTGCAGGTCCCTGCTCGAGGTAGCCGATCGCGAGGCCGTTCACGTGCGCTGTCTTGTACATGGCGCAAGCCTCGGCGCCGCGGGACACATCGTCAACACCCCAATCGGAACGAAACGTCACGCCGGCCGTCGAGGGTCGATTGACGCGGCGGGTGACGGACGTGCCGCGGATCGTGGATTGCCGCGAGGTGGCTCCTGTGCCGCGCGGCGCCGATCGCGCTCAGGCGTCCAGCCCGCAAAGTCGAACCGACCCGCAACAATCTTTATGGTCAAGAAAGACGTCGGGGGGGTCGACATTGAAGACGATGCGAGAGGATCACACGCACGCACCCAGCCTCATCAGCCGAATCATCGACTGGTGCTGCGCCAATGTGCCCGACGACGAGCTTCAGGACGGTCAGCTCCGTGCGCGGTTTGCCGTTGTGCTCTTTGTGGCCATGGCCTTCGGGATGGCTGCAATCGCTGGTGTCTCGATGCTGCTCAACCATGGCGCGTCCGCCCTCGCGTCGCTCGGCGCCATCGCTGTGTGTTTCGTCGTGCTCGCTATGCTGCGCGTCACCGGCTCGACGCGTGTCCTGGGCATCGTCGGCGTTGGCCTCGCGCTCGCGGTTGTCGTCGGCTGGGGACTGGCGCTCGGTCTCGGCTACAACATGGCGATGCTGCCAGGGTTCACAACGATCTTGGGCGCGGCGTACTTCATCGGACGTCGCGCCGTCGTCATCACAACGCTCATCCACCTCGCGGTGCTGGCGTGCTTCGTTGGCGCCGATCACGCCGGCTACCTCGGTGTGTCGGCGGAAGAGACCGCCAATATGCGTCTGCAGTACTCCCTTGCCACCGGCATCTTCCTCATCGCGACCGGCGCCTTCGGCTACATCCAGCTCCAGTCGCACCGGATCCTGCAGCGCCGCGCGAGCCGCAACCGAGCTCGCGCGGAGCAGGCGGCTCAAGACCAACGCGACTTCATCGCCACCATCAGTCACGAGTTCCGCACCCCACTCAACGCGATCCTCGGCATGAACGGCCTGCTGCTCGAGACCCGCCTCGACAATGAGCAGAGCGACTACAGCACCAACACGCAACGTGCCGCCGAGATGATGCTCGGGCTGGTCAACGACATCCTCGAGTATTCGCAGCTTGAGGCCGGCGGCATGACCATCGAGCCGGCTCCTTTCTGCCTGCACGACGTGGTCTATGACGTCGCTGAGCTCGTCAAGACGCCAGCTCACGAGAAGGGACTCGACGTCATCGTCGACTACGATAGCGCCATTCCCTCCATCCTCCGTGGCGACGCCGCGCGCGTGCGCCAGGTCCTGCTCAACCTGATGGCCAACGCCGTCAAGTTCACCGACACGGGCCACCTCACGCTGACCGTCAGCTCGGTCGCCGACGACAAGAACCTCCATGACCTGACGCTCACCGTTGCTGACTCTGGGGTCGGCATTGCGTCCGACAAGCTTGGGACCATCTTCGAGCGCTTTGCCCGCGCCGGTCAGAGCCACACGACCCAGGGCAGCGGGCTCGGCCTCACGATCACGCACGCGCTCGTCGAGGCCATGGGCGGCAACCTCTCTGTCACGAGCGAGGTGGGTGTTGGCAGCGTCTTCCGGGTGGAGCTCACCCTGCCTGCCGTGCCGGACGTCACGTCCGAGAGCGCCACAGGCACGCAGCTCGCCAACAAGCACGTGATCGTCCTCGATCCCGAAGGCCGAAACGCCCCCAGCGTCGGCAGGTTGATGGCAGCGGCCAGCGGCACATCAACCCACGTGACGACCCCAGCGACCGCGCTGACCGCACTGGCCGAGGGCGAGGTCGACGGTCGCCACATCCACTGCGCACTCGTCTACCTCCGTGCTGTCGACGCAGAGGCGTTCATCAACGCGCTTCGGGAAGAGCAGCCTCGCGGACTGCCGGTGGTGCTCGTGGGCCGTTCATTACGAAAGACGACCCGAGACCGGCTGAGAGCCCTTGGCTACGACAAGATTATCCAGTCACCGGTCCGGCCATCGCTGCTCATCAGCACCCTCCGCCAGCCGCGGAAGGTTGGCACGACGCTGTCGATCCGAACCGTTCGGGAAAAGCCCCAGCCCATCGATCCACCCTCTGCTCAGGACCTCGGCCGAGTCCTCCTTGTCGAAGACAACCCCATCAACCGCCGCGTCGCCAGCGCGATGCTCGCGCGGGAGGGGTTGCGGGTGGACTACGCCGCCAACGGCCTCGAGGCCGTCGACATGGTGCGTACCATCGCCTACGACGCCGTCTTTATGGACTGCGCGATGCCCGTGATGGACGGCTACGAGGCGACCCGTGAGATTCGGGCCCTCGGCGGAACGTCAGGCAAAGTGCCCATCATCGCCCTGACCGCATCCATCTTGCCGCGCGACCGCTCCGAGGCGCTCAACGCCGGCATGGATGACCACCTCTCGAAGCCGCTGACGCTCGACGTTCTGCGGGCCACGCTGGCGACATGGATGCCTCAGACTCAGCTCAAGGCCGCCAGCTCCGAGTAGTCGCACGGCTCACGACACGGGCTCCCGCGGCGTCGTGAGCCCCATGCCTTCGTGGAAGATCCGCTCCTCAAAGCGGCCTTCTTCGAAGGGCTCCTCGACATCGGGCACCATGTCCTCGAGGACGGCAGCACCGGAGTGCAGCAGCCCGACGATGGTGTCAAAGTCGAGGGCCGCGCTGCTGCCGGTACCTTCGAGCAAAGCGTCCGCGAGCGCGCGCTTGTCGTCGTGGAGCTTCACGATGCCTTCCTCGACCGTGCCGCGCGTGATCAAGCGATAAACCGTCACTGCGCGCGTCTGTCCGATGCGGTGGGCGCGGTCGGTCGCTTGGTCTTCCGCTGCGGGGTTCCACCAGGGGTCGAGGTGGATCACGTAGTCGGCGCCTGTGAGGTTGAGGCCCACACCGCCTGCCTTGAGCGAGAGCAGAAACACGTCGCCCTCGCCGGCCTGGAACGCGTCCACCTCCTCCGCACGCCGCTTGGCTGGGGTGGAGCCATCGAGGTAGCGAAGCGAGACGCCGTCAGCGACGAGCTGGTCGCGCATCATCCCTAAGAGCGTCGTGAACTGGCTAAAGATCAGCGCCCGGTGGCCCTCTGCGACGAGACGGCTGACCAGCTCACGCGCCCGGCGAAGCTTCGCGGATGGAACCGTCGACTTCGGATCGCAGAGCTTCGGGGCACACGCAAGCTGCCGGAGCCGCGTCAGCGACTGGAGCGCCTTGAAGCGGTTCTGAGCCTTGGTGGTGCCATCCAAGCCTCGCAGGCTGGCGACCGTGGACTGACGCAGCTCCTCGTAGAGGCGACGCTCAGACGGGCTCAGGATGACGTCGAGCTGGACCTCCGTGAGCGGTGGCAGCTCCTTGGCCACATCCCCCTTGAGTCGCCGAAGCACGAAGGGGCGTATCAGCTGCGCGAGGGCGGCCCGAGCGCGAGGGGACTTGTGCCGCTCGATCGGCACCGCGAAGCGCTCCCGGAAGAAGGCCTTGTTGCCGAGCAGCCCGGGCGCAATCGCGCGGAAGAGACTCCACACCTCCGACGACCGGTTCTCGACGGGCGTGCCGGTCAAGGCCAGCGTGAAGGCGGCGTCTAGGGCAAAGATGCCTCGGGCCCGCTGAGTGCCAGGGTTCTTGATGTTTTGGGCCTCGTCGATCGCGACGGTTGCCCACGGGATGGCGCTGAGGCGCTCCTGGTTTCGGTGCACCAGGTCATAGCTCGTGATCCAGACCTCTGCTGGCCCCGGGGTGCGCGCTCCCAGACGCTCAAAGTCGGCGCGACCGCGCAAGAGCGTCACGTCGAGCTCCGGCGCAAAGCGGCGCGCCTCACGCTCCCAGTTGAACCCAAGCGACGTCGGCCCAACGACCAGCTGCGGACCGATCGCGGCGCGACGCAGCATGAGCACCAGCGCCTGGATCGTCTTGCCAAGCCCCATGTCGTCGGCCAAGCAGGCCCCGCGACTCCACTCCGCCAGCCGAGCCAGCCAGCGGAACCCGTCGAGCTGGTAGGGACGAAGCTCCCCAACGAACCCCGGCGGGACCTCGGCCTCGACGGTGGCGGCGCTGCGCATCTTGGTCGTCAACACCCTCCACGCCTCTGCCCCGTCGACGTCGGCTCCGTCATCGGCAAGGGCGGCGATGAGCGGCGCAAGCTCGGCTGTGAGCTGCTCGCGCTCGGCCAGCGGTGCCAGCGCCTTGTCGAGCTTGTCGCCAATATGGGCCCAGCGGTCGCCCTTGACGCGGACCCACTTACGCTGCTCTCGGATGGCGCGCAGGAGGTCGGCCAGCGGCAGCGTGGTCCCGTCTTTGACCCGCGCTGCGCCCTTTGGCTCAAACCAGTTGCGCTTCGCGGGCGTCACGCGCAGCTGGAGGTCGGCCACGCCGAGGCTGCCGGCGAAGTGGTAGCGCTCGGGGCTCGTCCACTCGACGCTGCGGGACTCGTGCTCAAGCATCTTGAGGAACTCGAGGGCCTCGTCGCGGCTGTCGATCACCCAGATGCAGTCCGCGTCGGCCTCGAACCCAAGGGACTCGGCGGCCGTGGCGGCGGCGCGGATCTCGGCCTGTAGGTCGCGCTCGGCGAAGAGACGCTGGTCGCCCCGCTTGCCGTGCACGACCTCGGGCCCTTGGCCGGGCGTCTGAGACGCCGCGCCGTCGCACGGATAGATCACGAACGTGACGACCAGCCCACCGCCAGCGTCCATCGTGAGGCGCACGGTGCACTCGCGCGATGACGTGGCCTGCTTGCCGCGCAGAGCTCTCGGGAGCTCGACCGCTCCGCCCTTCTGGGCGAGCGCATCGCTGAGGCTGACGACAGCGTCCGCAGCTTCCTTGGGCAGCGTCGCTGGCAGCAGACGGGCGCTCTTGAGCAGACGATCGGTCGGTCCGCTCCAGCTGAGCACCTGGAAGGCGTTGCGATCCGGGGCATAGCGGGCACCGCGGAAGCGCGTCGTGTAGCGGAGCTCCTCGAGATCTCGAAACGAGAGCCACTCCGGACCGAAGCGCAGCCCGGGCAGAAACTCGCCGTCTTCCTCACGAAAGCAGGGCTGCACCTTGCCGGTCTCGACCCGTACATGCTGGTCTTTGCCGTCGTCGCGGTAGAACACGCGCGGATGGCCGACGAGGCGCTCGAGCGTGTCGAGGACCGCCGCGAGCGCGGGCTCTTTCGCGCCATCACCGGAGCACAGGTCGAGGGCGCGCAGGTCTCCGTCGTGCTCGGTGTGGTCCGCCAAGGCATCCAGCTCGTCGCGCTTGATCTGACGCGTTGCGTAGCCCCCCCGCGCGCGCTCGGCGCAGGCGACTGGCACGAGCCGCAGCGTCCGGTAGCTGCCTTCGGTCACGCGCCAGCCGAGCTCAGCCTCTTTGCCGCGAACCTCGAGCGCGGACTCATTGGCGATGCGACCAGCGACGACGTCGAGGGAGCGCTTCCAGGCGGGAATGCCGACGGCGGAGATCAGGGTGTCGATCGGCGCGACGGGATCCGCGACCGTGATCGCGTCGAGCACGGCGATGGCGGCGTCGGCTCGGTTGTGGCGGCTCACGCCGGAGCGGCTAGAGACATCGTCGTCTTCGAACGTAAACGCGACCAGCTGGTCCCAGCCGCCGCGCAGGTACACCTCGAGCCGGACCTCGGGGACGGTCTTGAGCCGCAGACGGGTCTCCAGACGCTGAGCTGGCGGGGTTGGATGCGCCCCCTCCTCAAGCAAGAGCGCAAGCTGCTCGGTCAGCCGGGTCGCGTAGAGCACCAGCGATGGAGCGACCGGCTTCGGCCACACACGCGCGCGCAGCTCGGCGATGTAGTCGCGTCGAAGCCGCTCTTGGGCCAAGAGGAAGCTGCCCACATGGCGCCGGAGGGCCGGATCGACCGCGTCGCGTGATGGATCGAGCACGTGCTCGACATGGAGGTAGGGATTGATGCCGCCGACACTGACGTTGGCAGGTGCCGGCGCCACCTTGAGGAGGTCGACGACCGAGCCGTAGGTCCAGTCCACGAGGTTTCGGGCACGAGCCCAGGCCCGAAGCGCGGTGACCGGCATCGAGATGAGGGCATCGAGCGAGAGCTGAGGCGGTGCCTCGACCGCTGGCGACGGCGTGTGCACGACCGCGGGCGTGTCGGGCGAGGCAGGCGTCGACCGACCGCTGAGACCGGCCCGCTCGCACGTGATGACCATCACCGCCACCACGTGCTTACAGAGGGCAGAGCCATCGTCGCAGTCGCAGGCGACGCGCATGGTGTCGTCGAGCACAGTCGCAGTGACGATGTGGCGTCGCCACGTCGTTCCTTTGACGACGGCGGAGACCATCGCACGGCCAAGCTGCATGTGCTCGACATGACCGTCGGCGGCGTAGGCACGGCCTTGCTCGACGACCTTGGGGTCGTTGGCGAGCTCAAGCGGCTGACAGAGCCAGTCGCTGAACGTCGGATCCAGCGCGTCGGGGCCATCGCTCATGCGCGCGCCGAGCGGAGCGGTGGCCGCGCAAGAGGCGGTCGGCGAGCGGTCACTTTGGAGAAGGTGGTCACGCGGCCGACTATAGCCGAGCGACGGGCCTTTGAGGGGCGCGTTTTAGGCGCGCTGCGGTCGTTTCGCTTCGGCGTCGAATCCTGCCAGCGCGACGGTGGCGAACGCGAAGGCGGCGCCAGCAATATCGAGGGTCCACGAGCCGAAGCCAGCGTCAAAGCGCGGGCCACCGAAGATGATGACGTGCCGCTGGAGCAGGCAGAGAAAACCGCCAATAGCGAGGGCCGACGTGAGGCCGCGCGAGAGTCCATCGCGATGGACCCAGCGCCAAACAACAAGCGCCAGCATGACGCCCACCCAGATGAGGGTCGTCCACGCGCCGAAGCCGGTCTGGACAACCGCAGCGAAGGTCATGGAGTGGCCACCCGCGAGCGGCGCGGCGAACGGGAGCGGCAACAAGATCAGCGCAAGGGTCACCGCAACAGCAACATAGCGCGAGAGCTCAAGCGAGCGCACGGGGGTCAAGTTCATGGCGGAAACTATCCGCCGGGACCGCACAAACGTCCAAAAAATGGGCGCGCTACGCCCTACGCCCGCCCACGC
>CALHXW010000433.1 GCA_938040325.1 uncultured bacterium
GGCGCGCGCCCGCTCAAGCGCGTCATCGAAGAGCAGGTCATCGCGCCAATCGCGGTCGCCATGGCGCGCTCACCCCGCCTCGCGAAGGGGGTGGTGCACGTGCTGATGGACGACGAGGCGGCGCCCAAGCGGGCGGCCCACATCGTCCGTCTCGGCAATCGCGCGTAAGAGACTCTGCACTCTCGAGCCTCGTCCGGTGTCAACGACCCTGCATGCTTTCCCCGCTCCGGAGTCCCGAGTGCCAACCATCACCGCGCTGTTCAACGTCCTCAAGAGCGGCGACGATCGAGACGCCGACGCTGCGAGCGCCCAGCTGCGAGCCCGCGCCTCTGAAGCCTGGCCGATCCTGCGCCGCGAGGTCTCGGTCGACGAGGACAACTTCTTAGACGACAACACGTATCAGCCCCGACTCCGGCGGCTACTCATCGCCCAGCCCGCTCCACTCGATGAGGCACTGCTATGTGCAGCAGCCCTGCAGCACTTCTCGCGGGAGATGTTCTTCTTTCCGCTTGTCCGCGAACGCCCCCGCGACGCCGCCGATGCTGCCTTGCGGTTTGTCTCGGAGCCTGACGCGTCTGTCGGCGCTGTCGGCGCAGACATCTTCTCCTTCCTCGCCGTTCGGACAGGGGTCTCGCAGGAATGGAACGACGCGAGCCCGACCCCACTGCCGGAGCGAATGAAGCAACCACTCCTCGACGCATTGCGGCGCGGCGTGGAGCCTTATGCGCTCGGCCAGATACTCGTACGACACGGCTGGGCCATTGAAGAAGCACTGCCAGCGCTGTGCGCAGCGATCGAGCGAGCGATGATCGCGTCGTCAGAGACCGACGAGGACGGCGAGGAGCATGTTGGCTATGACCTCGCCTGCGATCTGCAGGAGGTCGTCGCGTCCCTTCGCCATGCCCCTATCGCGATGCGCCAACACCTTGATCTTGTGGCGCGAATCTACGCCGTGCCAGACGTCCACCTTCGAAGCACGATGGTGGAGTGCATGCCGGCCATTGGCGGACCGGAGGCGCTCGCGCTCGTGCGGGCTTGGAAGCGGGACTTCGAAGCGTCGGACTATCTAAGCAAGTACGGCATCATTCGGGACGGCTTCCGGGTCTCTCTCGACCTCAGCGCCGCTCTGCTCGAAGGGCAACCCGGCGGCGAGGCACTGCGTCGCGCATTGCCTGAGCGTCCCGACAGCACCTACGTGAGAACCGCCATCCGGATGTCGCTTCATGCGCTGTGCGAGTCGGACGCTGAAGGGGTCGATGCCGTGTTGAGCGAGCATGCTCGCGGCGACGGCCCATGGGCCGCCGACGCGCACTCTTATCTTCTCAAGCTGCGTGCTCAGTTCGACCGCAGCGGGCCTACTAGGGACACGTGACCCGCATCTCGCTGGAGCGCGGCCCGTTGATTCCTGTCGGTAGATTCACGACGCCAACGTCCAACGAGCTGATGCCGACGACGTGCTGCACCGAGATGTTGGTGCTGCGCTCGTTGCTCGACGCGTTCAACGAGTCGTAGGGAGAGGGTTGGGCACCGACCACATCGCGTCGGCCGTCGCAATTTAGCAAGAAACTATCTTCACGCGTCACGGTGCGCCCCTGACCTGGAAGAAATCCGACGAATCCGCCTGCGATCACCTTGAGAACGACGTCCCTGTCTCGCACGACGTAACAGGCAATGGCAGTCTCGCCAGGTCTCAAGGCACGATTGAGCGTCATCGTGACGTCGTATCCAGTCTGGCCAGCGAGATTGCCAGCTTGCGACTCGTTTAGCGCAACGTTCGTCACGACAACGCCCGGAGGCAGGGAGCATTCGGTTGGCAGCTGGCTCTCAATGTCATCTGCATTCGGGACGCCCGGAATTGTCGGGGGCGCCGGCACGGGGCCTCCCGACCTACAGGCGACAAGTGCAACGGCGAGGCAAACAGATAGAGCGGTTCTCAAGAAGGTCATGGGACGCATTGGTACTCCTGGGCTGTCTTTGGCCGGACTTAGCGGCTTCGGCTGCGCGGCTGATCCCAAGCTCGCACCCTGACACTGCGATGACGACTTACACCCGCTTACAAGTGCTTACATACCCCCGTCCGACCTTTCACCGATCTTACGTCGCTGCGGCCGCGTAGGCCTGCGAGTCCTTGTCCATGGCGGTGCTAGCGTGGTGGGCTGCCCCCCCTGTACTCGGAGACGCATTGTACTGACGACGGAGCCCGCATAGACTCTGCGCACACCAACAACTCGCCGCAGTCCTCTTCGCATCTCCAGGGGTTCTCGATGCACAGGCCGCTCTTTAAGCTCTCTCTTGCAGCTTCCGTATTGCTGCTCTCTCTGCCTCTTGCGCACGCGCAAACGCCCGGCGAACGCGACTTTGACATCGAGTTCCAGGGGCCGCTCTCCGGCACCGGTAACGCCGCCGACAGCTTCGGCACGTCCAACGGCGTTCGCTGGAACATGTGTCAGGTGCTGATTGGCACTTGTTGCGGCGCGAACACCACCGGCACCTACAACGGCTTCGACACGGCCAACTTCGACCCACCGGTGCAGTTCGAGGACGCCTTCCACATGGGCGGCGGCGACGCGACGATCAACTTCGACCGGCCGATCCACTCGATCGTGTTCTACCTCAAGGAGAACGGCGGCAACGCCACGTTCGACTTCCAAAGCGCGTTCCAAGTCGTCTCAGGCGCGACGGGACTCGTCATCAACGGCACGGCCGTCACGCCCACCACAGCCGGCGGCGCCATTCGCCTGTCCGGCCTCAACACCACGTCGCTGACCCTGCTGAGCGCCAACTCCGACGGCATGGACATTGCCTGGTACGTCGAGGCCGCCGCGGCCGGCCCCATCGTTGCGCCCGAGTGCCCGACAACCGTGGCCGATGCCGACGGCGACGGCATCACCGACCCAGCCGACAACTGCCCCACCGACGCCAACCCAGCCCAAGAAGACACCGACGGCGACCTCATCGGCGACGCTTGCGACCCGACCCCTGAGGGCGGCATGTCGCTGCACCACAACACGTGGATCTTCGGCACCGGCTGCGCCATCACCTGGGACGCCGACGGCAACGCGACCGCGTCGACCAACCCTGTGATCAACACCGCTGAGGGCGTTGCCACCTGGAGCGACACCGACACCGGCGAGCTGGTGCTCTTCACCGACGGCATCACCGCCTGGAACAAAGACAACACCGTCATCGCGACTGGACTTGGCGGCAATCCATCTGCCGCCCAGTCCGGCATCATCTTGCCGGTTCCTGGCGTCGAAGATCACTACTACATCGTCGCCATGCCCATCAACGGCGCCACCGACGACGCGATTCGCTACTCGCGCTTCAACATGTCGACCAGCCCAGGCACCAAGATCTCTGGTCCGACCGTTGTTCCCGACGCCATGGGCAACAGCGCCACGCTGGGCTCAGCCGAGACGTTGGGCGTCGTGCCGCACGCCAACGGCAGCGACTACTGGCTCTTCAGCACCAACAACGACGGGTTCAACAACGTCGACGGCGTGCTCATCTCGCTGGTGACGGCAGACGGCATCGAGTTCAAGAGCTTCCACCCGTCCGACAACTCCGTCGCACCCGGCCTCGGCCAGATCTCCGCCAACTCCGATGGCTCCAAGATTGCGATCAGCGGCTATGGCGACGACACCGCGACCTCGAACGTGGTGATCTTCGACGTGGACCGCTGTGACGGAACGCTGAGCAACGAGACCAACGTCGTGCTTCCCGCGACCGAGTTCGACAAGACCGGCGGACAGCAGCTCACTTACGGCGTTGCCTGGTCAAGCGATGACACGAAGCTCTATGCGCAAGCCTACCGACCTGCCCCAGGCATCTATCAAATCGACTTGGCCAACGGCAACGCCGTGATCGAGCTGGGGCAATCCAATGGCACCCACGGCGGCATGCTCTCGCTCGCCGTCGACGGCAAGATCTACGCGGGCTCGCTCAACAGCGGCGACAAGGTTGGCGTCATCAGCAGCCCCAACACGGCCGGCACCGGCGCCGGGTTCAACCCGACGGGGCTCGACATGCCGGACAGCTGCAGCGCCAAGTATGGCCTGCCGACGGCGTTCTCGGCCTTCACCGACATCGCCGGCGGCTCGCTGACCATCGATGCTCCCGCCGGTCTCGTCACGACCGTCGCCACCGCGCCATCAGGGACCACGTTTGCGCCCGACGACTCGGTCATCACCGTCAACGTCACAGGGCCCAACGGCTACACCGGCAGCTGCACAGCGATCGCCGCCAACAACGCCTGGGCCTGCCCCGCCGACAGCATCACGGGCTACCCCGCCAACGCCAGCATGGGCATGACCGCGTCGGTCGAGACAGGCTGCAACGTGGTCTTCGCTCAGGGCTCCTTTGAGACGGCCTGCCTCGACACCCTGCCCATTGGCGGCGTGGACGCCGGCTGCAGCGTCGGCGCCCCCATCTGCGATGCCAGCCAAGACCCGCCCAGCTGTGGTCCGTGCACGGATGCTGCGTGCTCAGCCGCGCTCGCCTGTGAAGACGGCGCGGCGATGACCCCGCCGGTGCTGGTGGATCCCACGTGCACTGTGCCGCCCGAGATCGGCGCGCTCGACCCAGAGGTCGAGTGGCTCAAGAACACGTTCACCACTGCACCAGCGTACAGCCAGGTCATGATGACGCCGGTTGTCGGCAACCTCACCGACGACAACGGCGACGGCGCGATCGACGGCAATGACGTTCCGGAGATCGCCTTCACGCGCTTCACCGGCGGGGGCTACCGGAACCCAGGCTACCTGACGCTGCTGACGACCGACGCGATGGGCGCCCCCGTCGAGCTGTGGTCGACCAACGCCCACGTCATGGGCAACGTCTCCATCCAGGTCCAAGGCCACGGCGGCGTCGCCCTCGCCGACCTCGACGGCAACGGACGTCCCGAGATCATCGCGCAGCTGGAAGGCGCCCTCGGCGTCTGGGAGATGCCAGCACCCGGCACCACGGGTAGCCCGACCGAGAAGTGGGCGTCGAGCGCATGTGGCCACGACAACTGGGGCGCATCGAACCTCTCGCAGTTCCCGAGCGTCGCCGACGTCGATGGCGACGGCAGTGCGGAGGTCATCTTCAACGGCTGCGTGCTCGACGCCGATGGCGCGCTTGTGGCCACCATCCCCGGCGCCGAGGGAGCGGTCGACACCTACGCCGTGAACATGGACGCCGATGCCGAGCTTGAGATCGTCGACGGCGGGCGCGTCTACGACCTGCCGACCACCGGCACCGCGCTTGTGCTGAAGTACACCGTGCCCGGCGCAGCAACGTTTGGCTCGTCCGCGGTCGCCGACCTTGATGGTGACGGCGAGCCCGAGATTGTCGTCACCGAGTTCTTCACCGGCCAGGTCATCATGTACGACCCGAACGGCGCGACCGACACCGACACCCTCGATGGCTTCTCGGTCGGCGTGGTCCCCAACGCCAGCGACGGCGGCGGCCCGCCGACCATCGCCGACTTCGACGGCGACGGCGAGCCCGAGATTGGCTTCGCTGAGAAGGCCTCCTACGCGGTGATCGAAGCCGACGGCACGCTGCTCTGGCGCACGCCATCGTTTGACGGTAGCGGCCGCACTGGCTCGAGCGTCTTCGACTTCGACGGTGACGGCACCGCCGAGGTCCTCTACGGCGACGAGAACACGCTCCGCATTCTCAACGGCGTCGACGGCACCGTCCGCTACGCCAACACCGACTTCAACAACGCCACCCTCTACGAGAGCCCGGTCGTCGCGGACGTCGACAACGACGGCCAGTCCGAGATCATCGTCGCGGCCAACAACTACCACGGCACCAGCCAGAACTGGACCGGCATCGCCGTCATCGGCAGTGCGTCGGACTCGTGGGCGCCATCACGGCCGGTGTGGAATCAGCAGGCCTATCACCTCGCCAACATCAACGACGACCTCAGCGTGCCTGCGACCCCGGCCAACAACTGGGACGTGTGGAACAACTTCCGCGCCGGCGCACCGGTCGAAGGCCTCGCGAACTGGCTGAGCGACGTCTACGTCTCCGCCCGCGAGCAGTGCGCGGACTGCCAGCCCGACGGCGAGACCACCGGCGTGCTGGTGACCGTGCACGTCGCCAACGACGGGCTCCTCGCGGCAACGGACGTTGTTGTCAGCCTGCACCCCGGCGCGACGGCCGCACCCGCCGTGATGAGCCAGACGATCGCGTCCATCGCCAGCGGCGAGACCATGACGGTCCAGTTCACGGTGACCGAGGTCCAGTGGGGCGCAAGCGAGCTCTTCGTGCAGCTGACCCCGGACGTCACCACCCCCGAGTGCGACACGACCAACAACGTCGCCAGCCTCTTCACCTGGCCCGTCCTCGAAGACGCTGACGAAGACGACATCGATGACGTCTGCGACACGTGCGTTGTGCCGGAACAGGAAGTCTGTGACGGGATCGACAACGACTGCGACGGCCTGGTCGACGGCGACGACCCCGACATGACCGTACCGGAGTGCGAGAACCAGCAAGGGGTCTGCGACGGCGTCATGAAGCCAACGACCCTGTGCCAAGGCGCGGACGGCTGGGCGGCTTGCGGAGACGCGGACTACGCGGCCGGGGCCTCGGGCTTCAGCACGACCGAGACCTGCAACGGCGAGGACACCAACTGCGACGGCACCGTCGACAACATCACCCCGGAGATGACGACGTGCGGTACTGGACCGTGCGCTGCCACGGGCATGACGGCTTGCGCCAACGGCGTCGAGATCGACACCTGCACGCCGAACACTGAGGCCGCGAGCCCCGAGGTCTGTGACGGCGTCGACAACGACTGCGACGGCGCGACCGACGCTGACGACCCGACGATGGCCACCCAGCTCTGCGACAACCAAGAGGGTGCGTGCCAAGGCGCGGTGACGCCCGCATCGTACTGCCTTGGAAGCGATGGCTGGGCAGCGTGCGACGACGCGGCCTACACGGCCGCTAACGGTGGGTTCAACCCGGCCGTGGAGCTCTGCGACACCGTCGACAACAACTGCAACGGCGAGGTCGATGAAGGCCTGGGACTCGGCAGTAGCTGTGACGCCGGCACCGGCGCATGCGCGTCGACCGGCGTGCTGGTGTGCGGTGCCAACGGCCAGCCCATCTGCGACGCGCAGCAGCTCGAACCGGCGCCTGAGGTCTGCGACGGCATCGACAACGACTGCAATGGCGTCATCGACGATGCCCCGAGCTTCCCGACGGACATCCCACAAGGCGCGGACTTTCCAGATAGCGTCTGCCCCGAGATCGACACCGAGCTCACCGAGTGCCCGGACGCGACGACGAACTCGACGACCGCGGAATTCAGCTACATCGACCCGCTCAACCCCGGCGCGACGACGTTCGAGTGCCAGCTCGACGGTGGCGGCTGGGCCCCCTGCAACGGCGGCAGCACGAGCTACACGGACCTTCCGGCGGGTGCCCACTCGCTGCTGGTCCGCGCCATCGGTGCTGACGGCAACCCAGACCCGACGCCTGACGTCTGCATCTGGTTCATCGACGAGACGGTGCCGGACACGACCATTCCGGTGGCGCCAAGCGATCCTTCGCAGACCAGCGACGCGGCGTTCGCATTCGGCTGCTCGGCAGCGCCCGCGACGTTCTTCTGCGTGCTCGACCCTGTCGACACCGACGAGCCTGCGTTCGAGCCGTGCAACCCCGCCGAGCTCTTCACCGACCTCGCTGATGGTGACCACTCGCTCTACGTTTACTGCGTCAACGAGGCGGGGACACCCGACCCGGATCCGGCTGTCTACGAGTGGACGATCGACACGAGTGCACCGGAGACCACGGTCGTGTCGTGTCCCGACGACATCACCGCGAACGCTGACGCCAGCTTCGCGTTCGCCAGCACCGACGCGGACGTGACCTTTGAGTGCCGCGTGGACGGCGGCGCCTGGATGGACTGCACCGACGGCACCTTCGCGGTCTCGGACCTCGGTGACGGCGACCACACGTTCGAGGTTCGCGCCACAGACGCCAGCGGCAACACCGACCCTGTGCCGGCCCGCTGCGACTGGACCATCGACTCGAGCGAGCCGGACACAACGGTGGCCATCGGACCTGACGATCCGTCGCAGTCGACGACGGCGACGTTCGTGCTCGAGTGCACCGATCCCAACCCCTCGGGCTGGTTCTGCGCCCTCGACCCTGTCCTGATTCCGGACGACGGTGACGACCCGCCGCCGAACGGCGCGACGCTGTTTTTGCCCTGCGACGCGACGGTCGTGCTGGAAGACCTCGCAGACGGCGACCACACCTTGCTGGCCTACTGCGTCAGCGAAGCAGGTGTGCCCGACCCGACGCCGGTCGAGTACACGTGGAACGTCAACACGACCTTCCCGGAGACGGCATACACCGACACGCCCGACAGCCTGGTGAGCCCCTCCGACGACAACAGCTTCAGCTTTGAGGACCCAGAGAACCCCGACGCCACCACGTTCGAGTGCAACCTCGACGGCGCCGGCTGGGTGCCTTGCGACAACGGCACGACCACCCTCGGAGTGCTCGCGGTCGGCAGCCACACGCTAGAGGTCCGAACGTGCGACCCGGTCACCGATCGCTGCGATCCGACCCCGGCGGTGTACGCCTGGGAAGTCGTCGACAGCCCGTGCCCCCTCGACGGTGATGCCCCGACCATCACGTGCCCTGAGGACCAGACCTTCGAGTGCGTGGGCGGCTTCGCGGAAGGCGATCCCACGATCACGGCAGCTGCGGAGGACGCATGCGAGCCTGTGTCGCTGTCGACGACGGCCGGCGACGGCCTCGCCTACGGCACGACGCCCGTCGTCCTGAGCGCGACCGACGGCAACGGCAACGTGTCGTCGTGCGTGACGAGCGTCATGGTTGTCGACACCATCGCCCCCACCATCAGCTGCCCGGACGGGGTGACCGTGTCGACGCCGGCCGATAGCTGCGGCGCGGTGGTCGAGCTGGACGCGCCGACGGTGGCCGATAGCTGCTTCGCAGACGACTCGCTGACCGTCTTCAACGACGCCCCGCCAGTCTTTGGCGTGGGTGAGTCGACGGTGACGATGACGGTGCTCGACCCCGCCGGCAACTCCGCGACCTGCGAGGTCTTGGTCACGGTCGTCGACGACGTGCCGCTGTCGCTGACGTGCGAGCTTGAGCGCACGGAGGTCGCAGCTGCCGACGCCTGCGGCTGGACTGGGACGCTGTCCGCGACGGCCAACGACAACTGTGCAACCGAGGCCACCGTGGTCGACGAGACCAACGGCTACTCGGTCGGCAGCCACGACGTGGTCTTCACTGCCAACGACGAGTCTGGCAACGAGGCCGTCTGCACGACGGTCCTGACGGTGCTCGATGAGACAGCGCCGACCGTTGCCTGCGGCGAGCCGCTAGGCGGCGTCTACCAGGCGGTCGCCGAGGATGCCTGCGGCGTGAGCGTCACCGTCACGAACGTGTCGTGTGACGTCACGGTGGACGGGCAAACGACAACGCTCACCGGCGACGCATGCCCCGTGGCGGTCGCTGACGGCGCGCTGACGGTGGACGAAGACGCGGTCGGAGACATCACGGTCAGCTGGCAAGCGGTCGCGGTGGATCCGAGCGGCAACGAGGCCAGCGCGGACTGCAGCCTCGACTTTGGCTCAGACGGCGATGGCGACGGCACCGACGACAGCGTCGACAACTGCCCCGCGCTGCCGAATGCCGACCAGCTCGACAGCGATGGCGACGGCCTCGGCGACGTCTGCGACAACTGCGCGGAGACCGCAAATGCCGACCAGCTCGACAGCGATGGAGACGGCGTCGGCAACGTGTGCCAGGACAGCGACGGCGACGGCGTCATCGACGAAGCCGACAACTGCGTCGACATCGCCAACGAGGCACAGCTCGACTTCGATGGCGACGGCGTCGGCAACGAGTGTGACCCGGTCGATGAGGGCGTCATCGCTCGCGGCGGTGCTTGCCAGGGCGGCGGCACTGGCGGCGTGGTCTGGTTCGTGCTCGCTGGAATGGTGCTGGTGTTGGCGCGACGCCGAAGCGGCGCGCACGTCGGCTAGCCTGGCTGATTCGTGACAGTGAGAACGCGCCGCGGAGCCCTTCCACGGCGCGTTTTTTGTTGGTTTGGGTGCGGTCGACAAACGCTGTCTCGCGCGTCAGATTCTCATGACGTGACCTGCGATAAACCACGGGAGGCACTCACCATGGCAGACAACACCACTGGGAACGGAAGGCTCGTCACGGGCGCGGTCGGCGGCTGGGCGATGGCTGCGGCATTCGGCGTCTACGCGTTCGTCTTTCGCGCCATCGGCTTTCGCGGGATGAGTGGCCAGGGCGAGATGCTGCTGGTCTCGTGCGGCCTCTTCCTCATTGGCGGTATCTGCATGTTCGTCGGCTACGGCGAGCTCAAGCGCCGCATCCCGGCGCAGTCCGGCCTCTTCAACGCGACCGGCTGGTTGGTGCTGCTGGCCGGCCTCGGGCTCGCGGGCATCATCACCCCAGCCTTGGGGGGACCCGGCGGCCGCGAGCAGTTTGAGCTGGTGCAGCTGCTGATGGCCTCCGGCATGATTGCCGCTGCCATCTTCGGCATCGTTGGTGGCATCGCGTACCTCAAGGCCAACAAGAACGACGACACGCCGGCAGGGTTCCTCATTGCCGGCGGCGGCTTGATTGTCGGGGGCATCCTGCTCTTGCCAGGGGCACTCATGATGATGGAGGTCATTGCGCCGAACATGCTGATGTTCGGGCTGAGTGCCGCCGCGCCCTACCCGCTTGCGATTGGGTGCGCGCTAGCGGCCATCGGCATGACCTCGAGCCGCGAGATGCCCCGAGCGACCTAATCGGATGAAGCGATCGACGTCTATCGCCCGCAGCACACGGGGTCGAGCGGCACGAGACGTGTGTTCATCCCCTCGATCTCGCTTCGGTAGCAGCCCGCCGGGTGGGCGCCCACGGAGTGCCTACCGACACCAGGGTCGCCTTTGCGGATCTTGCTCTCTTCGAGCCAGTGAGCTTGTTTGCAGTCCTTGCCTTCTTTCGGGTCGCTACAGCCGGTCGCCACTGAGAGCAGCGTCGCAAAGAGGGCGGCTTTGAGAAAGGTCTTCATGCGGGGTCCTTTGGCGGGTGCACGCCGGTTGTTGGTGTGTTGGTCAGCCGTCGCAACAGACCGCGGCACAGGTCTCGATCATGGTGTTCATGCCGCGAGGCATATAGCGCAAGCAGCCCGCCGCGTGCCCACCGAGTGAGTGGCGACCGAGGTTTGGGTCGCTGCGGTCGACGTGGCGGGCCTCACGCCATTGGCACCCGCCGCAGTCCACGTTAGCGGGCGGCTCAACGGAGTTTTTGGTGTGTTGGCTGGACTCTGTGCAGCCGCCTACAGCGAGCAATGAGAGCGCGAACAAGAGAGTGCAAACTGGTCGAACGATGCGGTGCATGAGCGGTACCTCGGAGACGTGTTGGTATCACCGGACAACGTTCGAGTCCCAGCATCGATCTAAATAATTGCTCAAACGTTCGTCCGGTAACCACTTCGTGACTTCCGACATAGTGGGCATGTCCACGTACGTGTGTTAGCCGAGTGGCAGTATCAGCGATGAGATGGAGGAGACACGATGTGGTTTGATGACCTGCAGCTAAAGGCACTCGACGGCAGCGACCTAGACCCAGGCGTGCTCGCCGGCAAGGTCTGCCTCTTCGTCAACGTGGCGTCGCGCTGCGGGCTGACCCCGCAGTACACGGGTTTGGTCGCTCTCAACGGCGAGCTCGACGACAGCGACTTCACGGTGGTCGGTGTGCCGTGCAATCAGTTTGGCGCCCAAGAGCCGGGCACCGCCGGCGAGATTCAGACCTTCTGCTCAACCCGCTACAACGTCGACTTCCCGCTGCTCGAAAAGCAGGACGTCAACGGCGCGGGCCGAAGCCCGCTCTATAAACACCTTGTTGGCGACGGCGACGACATCAGCTGGAACTTCGGCAAGTTCCTCGTCGGCCGCGACGGCACGGTCATCGGCCGCTTCTCCCCGCGCACCCCGCCCGAAGACATGGAGCTCCGAGGGGCGATTGCCGCCGCTGTGGCGGGGTAACACCGCGCTCAAACAGGGTGATTTTCCGGGCACAGCGGCGAGACGCGAACGCCTGCCTCGCGCTTGCTTGAGTGACCCCGGCGGCCGCTTGTCGTGAGTCAACCACGACGCCGGTACGCCAAACTGAACGCTTCAAATATTTGGCCTGCGGTCTCCACGGAACTAGGCTTAGAGACATGTTTAGACACGCAATGATTCCACAAACTGTCCTGACGCTCGTTGTCTTGTTCGGTTGCGGCACCGGCACAGCACAGGTGCCGACGCCAACTCCTGCCGCGGCCCCCGAGGTCGCGCCCCCCACGACAGCAACCGCGGCTCCTGAGGTCGCGGCCGAGGTCACGACCGTTCAGATCGAGGTCACTCCGGCCGCGGAGGCACCTGCCCCGGCGGTTCCCGCAAGCCATGTGACGGCAAGGACCGTCAACAAGGAAGACAAGGCACTGCGGGCCTATGTCGAAGCCGCGCAGCTCGACGACATATCGCGAGTGACCGGCATTGGCACGGGGCTCCTGAAGTCTGCCATCACCGACGCCGCAGCGGCGTTTCACCCAGGACATACCTTCGACACCAGCTCGCCCGGACCCGGCAAGTCTGCGGAGCTTCGGCGTTTTGTGACGGTCGCAAGTCCGGTCATGGATAGCCGTCGCGAGATCTCTATCTCCCAAGGCATGCGCATGGACTCTCACGCCACGACTGGCTTGGAGTTCGGCCACCGTATTGACTTCCTCAGCCACAGTCCTGAGCCCTTCGCAGACGCCTTGAACTGGAGTGCCGACCGCAACACGCCCGAGTTCAAGCGAGCGATTCTCAAGAGCCTCCGCAAGACGATCGCTAGGTACCGAACCCGCTGAAGGGCCGAGTCGAGTCCCTCAACGCTCTCAGTCAGTGGCGAACACGAGTGCGATCTCATCGAAGTCGCCGAGGAGGTCCACAACCGCATGCACCCGCCTGACGTCGAGCCACAAGACGTCAGGGCCGAGCATGATCGTGACTCGGTCCCGGCGCCCGCCGGTCTTTGCGTGGGCAACAAGCGCATCACGGAGAGCGGTGACGTCGATGCCGGATGGATTGCCCATCCCAGGCTGTGGGGCGAGGGTTTTGCCTGTGTCTTCATACCCCGCAAGGCTGGACGTTTGCATCACCCGCATCACTGTCTCGGCGGCACACTTATGATCAGCGACGATGCGGATCGACCGGCGACGTCGACCCCTTGGCGCTAGGGCATCGAAAAGGGGCGCGAAGACGTCCTGTCCGTCGCGCACCGCCATGTCTGCGCGGGGGATGTAGCCGTCCGAAAGCGGAAACGTGCGCTGTTTTGGGTCAGCGCCTTCCCCGCCGGGTATCACCAGCACAATCTGGTCACGCGTTATCCAAATCTCGCCGGCAACCGGCCCAGCGGTGACCGGACCTGCGACACGAACCTGCAGTGCGACCGGGTGTTTCTTGGTATGAAGTTCCGCGGGCTCCTGCAGCTCCTCGCGGTGATGGTACGTCCTACTTAGCGGAGCCGCGAGCGGTCCAGAGGTCACCGTGAGAGAGCGCGTGGTCAGGGTGACGGTAGGCTCAGACTCGGTGGAGCCTGGCGGGACCGACCCGTGAGAGGGTAGCGAGACGTCAACCCGCAACGAATCACGCGCGAGGAGCGCCGAGAGGCCACCCGTCGGGGCAGGCGAGAGGTCACCATGGTCGTGGGTAAACATCGCAAGCGCGAAGGCGTTCAGCAGAGCCGCGGACTTGGTCTTGGAGTCTGTCGGCAGGTCGTGCCGCGGCCTACGTTGGACTTGCTCTGCCTTCTCAGGCTCGCAGAGCTTCGGTTTGGGCTCAGGTAGCTTTGCGCAATACCGAGCAACACATACCGGTAGCTCTGAGCCAGTGGGCCCGTTAATGAAGGCTTCTCGACATGCAATGTCTTTGACCAAGGGCAAGCACGCGGCAGTGATCACACGCACGCGCTCGCTTGGTTCAGTTTCCGCCAACGTCGCGGGCACAGCGGCGCATGCCACGATGGTACTCGCCTCCTCTACAGACGCCTGCTTGCTCGTACACGAAAGCGCGAACGCCGCGAGCAAAACAACGCCAGCGACGGCCATGGACTGTTGGGGTGTTCTCATGAAGCCTCGACGGTTGTTGGTGTGTTTATAAGGGCACGCGGTCGGTTGAGCCACCAGCACACCGCCGTCCAACGTTCTTCTGCGTTCCTTGGGCTTAAGTTGGCCGTCCCGCGCCCTTGCGCCTTGAATCTCGTCGGACACGGGCGCACCGACGAATCGACCTGACCGGGTGCCGTCATGGGTGTCGGAAATGCAGGTCATCGTTGGCATGTTGCATCGGGCATCAGTCCGAGTAAGTTGAGGATTGCGCCGGCGATGCCCTTCGGGGTCGACGTGAGCGTACACAGGGCGATGTTGCGCCCATTTTGGTGACGCGCTTGGTGGTCGTCGAGCATCGCTGCCACTTGGTTGAGCTCAGCCACACTCATTGCGTTGGTGAGTATCCCCGCGACGTTTTCATAAGTCGCGCCACGGTGACGCAAGAAGGGGTGCTCCATCACCCGGCGGATCGGCCATGCCATCGCTGGTCGCATCAGCACAACGGACGCTAAGTGCTCCGCCATTCCAGGCGAGAGATGCCTGAGAACTGGATCCATGATCGCACGCGTCGGTCCACTAAGGATGTCGATGCTCCTGCCGTGAGTCTGCTGCTGCTGTTGCTGCGAGCGGGTTTGATAGATGGGGGCCACAGCAGAGCCCTGTTCCGTGTGTGTTCGACCACCGCTCACGACCATCCGGAACTGACGATTGCCAGTGGAGTGCCCAGGACGCTGTGCCTGAGAGACCGCACCTCCGGGTTGCGTCAACTGGGCACCTTGCTGATATGGCAGCTGTGCTTGTTGACGTCGGGCGTGATGGGAACGACGCGACCTGTCGTCGGTTCTCGGTGGGTCGGCGAGTTGCGGCACCAGCCGCTTGCTATGGGTCTCGTAGGGAATCGGGCCAGCCATCTTATCCTCCAGTCAGTTCGAAACGACGTAGAGCAAGGACCGGGCCAATGCTGCGAATACAGGCCACAAGCGGATCGGTTGCTCGGATGGCCTCTCTAGCGGTCAGTGTTAGGCGCTCGATCCGGGGGCACATGTCCCCACTCTGGAGACAACTGACCCCTTGGCTCCAACAGCCTGATTCAAAACAGCTATTCCGTGAACCATCGAATCTCTCGGCGATTTTGGTGGGGTCTGCGAAGTCCACAAAGCGGCAAGAATGGCTCGCTACGGTAGCCGCTGGACTCCTGACTCCTGGGCTACCTTTATCCCCTGCGCAACCCTTGAATTCAGGGTGAGCTGGCAGACGACAGGGTCAGCGCGCTAGCAGCTCAAGATCGACGGCATACACGATCGACGCTTTGAGAATGAAGAGCTTGTGCCCGCGCGCGCAGATGGGCTCGCTACCGTCGACCGGCACGCCGCCCACCGTGAGCCGTAGCGTCTGCTCTATCGCAGCGTTGCCGTCCCGCGTCAGGGAGAGCACCTGCCAGGTGTCTCGCGCGTTGTAGCCACCGTCGGTCATCACGCGCGTCTGGCAGCGGGACACGACGAGGTGCGCGGCCCCCCGCAGCGGGCCACGCCAGACGCCGGCGACAGCGCCATGACGCAGATGCACGAGCGGAAACTCCGTGTAGTACGACAGCCATGCTTCCGTCCGCGACGTGACGTTGAGCATGTAACAGTCGACGATTCGGTCGAGCCCGCTGGGGGCGTCGAAGCGATAGGTCATGTCGCCAGAAGCATCCCAAGTGATGAGGCCGCAGTCGCCAACCGGCTCGTTCCAGCCGTAGTTGCCGAACACGCCTTCATCAAAGTAGCTGGTCCAAATGTACCCGCGGGCGTCGACCTGGGCGGACTGGATGCCGTCACCGAGGACGAGGCGTCGCACCATGCCTCCATCGGCGTCGACGAGCGTCCCATTTCGTTCGATGTCGCTTGGACCGCGGCGCCGACAGCGGGAACCAACGACCAGCCACCCACCCTTGGGTGTTGGTTGAGCAAAGTGCACTGGGTGGTGCAGGCCCTCTAACCTCGTGGAAACACGGCTCCCATCAGGATACGCCGTCACCAGTGTGAGCGACGCGCCGTCAGTCGCGTCTCGGACGCCGACGATGGGCACAAGGTCCGCACCAACCCAGAGGCCGCCCGGCATCCGAGCGCTGCATGTGCGCTTCTGGCCCGCGCCGGGGACCACAATTCAAGACAGGAACCGCGTACCGAGTGGCCGGCGCCTGCAAAGACTTCGGACAGACCACAGCCGTTCATCACTGATAGGTCATCCACGCCCCGATCAAACGCGGGTGGGCGAGTTTTGCGAGCGAGGGGCGCGTAGCCCCTATGTAATCTGGCGTCATGGCGGGTGGGCGAGTTTTGCGAGCGAGGGCGGCAGCCCTGTCATCGTTTAGGATCTTGTGACTAACGGCCACCACGACGATTGGGTCCGCCTTCGGTCGCGAAATTCAAGACACGCACCGAAGTCACTCATGTGCTCGGATTGGACTCTTCATTGGCGGAGCCGAGCGCGGTCTGGTTGCGCGACGGGCTGATGCCGCCGCT
>CALHXW010000434.1 GCA_938040325.1 uncultured bacterium
CGCCCGCTGACACGACGCCTCCCGCAGACACGACGCCGCCCGCTGACACGACGCCTCCCGCAGACACGACGCCGCCCGCTGACACGACGCCTCCCGCGGACACGACGCCGCCCGCTGACACGACGCCTCCCGCTGACACGACGCCTCCTGCCGACACGACGCCGCCCGCGGACACCACGCCGCCCGCGGACACAGGCCCGGTCGATGAGCCGCCGCAGCTCTTCGTCTTCGACGACCTGCGGGTGGTCGATCCGCACTTCTTCTTCGCGTCCAACTTTGGTGGTTGCTTCGACATCACCGACAACGCCGTCAACCAGCTCATCAACCAGTCCCTGGCCAACGACACCGACGGCGACGGGATCCTCGACCTGGCGCTGGGCCTGCTCTTCCGCCCCTTCGATCCGCTGCTAGCCGGTGGTGACGTCGACTTTGTCGATCCCGAGTGCGACACCGCCGGGAGCTGCATCCCGGACATCGAGCTGGCCCAGCTCGTGCACACCCAGCCTGGGTTCGGCACGTGCCTGAGCGCCGACCCTGCAAACCTCGGCAGCGGCGGTCAGCCGAACGCGCCGAACGCACCGTGTTTCGTCACCGAGCCAGCGTCCGTCGTGGTCAACCTCGCCGGCATCACCCTGGGACTCAAGGACGCCCAGCTGGCCGCGCGGACCGTCTCCCCTGGCCTCACCGACGGCCTCCTCATTGGGTTCCTACCAGAGTCCGTCGCCAACAATGTTCTCCTGCCCGCCAACTTACCGCTGGTGGGTGGGGCGTCGCTGTCGAGCTTGTTGCTCGGCGGCAACGGCAACCCGTGTCAGGGCGACGACCGCGACTTCCACAACGGCGAGTCTGGCTGGTGGCTCCATCTCGACTACTCCGCCGTGGCGTTCGACTACACCGAGTGACCGCCTTGCGCGTGGTGCGCGACGCGGCTACGGTCGTCGGCCATGGCTTCCTCGTATCCCAGACTGCGGTCACTGCTTGAGGCTTCGCCGCTTTGGCCGTTCCTCGACAGGCACTACAGCGAGTTCGCGTGGGTCCGCGGGCAGAGCCATAAGGTCCTCATCGAGCTTCTCATGAGGCGCCGCAAGCTGTCGGTGCTGCGCGTCATTGGCCTGCGCCGCGCTGGCAATCACGCCGTGATCTTTTGGTATCTCGCCCAGCGCCCCGGTGCGACGCTCTTTCTCAACGACGTCGTCCGCGACTTTGCGCTCTCGCGTCGCCACCACATGCCCAGTCACAGCCGTCTCTGGGTTCGGCCGCCATATCGGACCCCGACCCAGCTCGTTGTGTCTTACGAAGATCCACCGCTCGCCGAGCTTGCGGCGATGCCAACGCGCATCGATCGCTTCAGGCCGCGCACGATGATGATCATCCGCAACCCCTACAACCTCTTTGCGTCCCGACTGAACTGGCCGATCAGCGACATCGCCGACGACCCGGTCTGGCGGGCCGACCTTGTCGAGCGCTACAAGAACTACGCCCGTGCAGCCCTGGCGCGAAGTGCGCCGCTCAGAGGCGACAGCGTTGTCGCCAACTATGACCGCTGGGCGACCGACGAGGAATACCGGCGCCAGCTCGCCGAAGAGCTTGGCGTGCCCTTCTCTGATGCCAACAGAGACTACGTCACGGGCTATGGTGGCGGCAGCTCGTTCGAGAAACGCCGGTTCCGAAACGAGGGGTCGAAGATGGCGGTCGTCGACCGCTGGCGGCGGCTCGAAGACGATCCACGGCTACGCGAAATTGCAGCCGATGAGGAGCTTCGGAGTCTCAGTCACACGATCTTCGGCGAGACCGATGACCTCGCACGCTGGCTCGACGGCTGTCGGCGCGACGGTTAGCAGGGTGCAGGTCGTCGCGAGATCACCGACGACCGACGAAGTCCGCGACGTGACGGCGAATGTCGGCGCAGTATGTAGCGACGCTGAAGCGCTCGCAGGAGCTCGCGAGCCGGTCTCGCAGCGCGGCTTGGCGTGTCGGGTCGTCGGCGAGTGCGGTGAGGGTCTCGACGGCTTCAGCCCGCGTCGACCAGCAGAGGTCGTCCTCAAAGACGATCTCGGCCGAGCCGCTGTCGCGTGGCACCAGGGGCAGGACGCCCGCGTGGACCATCTCGGCGATGGCGATGCCGAAGGGCTCACCCTCGCGGCCATGCAGTCCGAAGGTGGCGCGCGCCAGCTGAGCGGCCTTGTCCGCCCCCGTTTGCTCACCCTCGAGCGTCACCCACTGTCCAGCTCTCGCCGCGGCATCTCTTAGCGACTGGGCGTGAGCATCGGTGCCTACGCCGCCCACAATCGCGAGCGTGAACGCATGGCCGCTGCGCTGGCGGGCCTCGGCTACGATGGCAATGAGGTCGAGCAGACGCTTCTCCGGCGCAACGCGACCGAGAGCGACCAGGTGGAAGGGCTGGCGGGCTGAGGGCGCGCTGGCGTCTCGCGCGTTCTCGTGGCCGCCCAGATCCACCGGGGGAAAGATCACCGGCGTTGCGAGCCCAAAGAGCTCGGCCATCTGGGCGGCTGTCCACGCGGAGTTCGCGAGCACGAGGTCGCCGCTGTCGGGCTTGAGCATCGGCCAGCGGGCGGGGCCTGCGACGGCCTCAGCGACGCGCCGGTAGAGCGGGTAGAGCGAGCGAAGTCGTCCAGTCTTTGCCGCGGGGGCAGGGTCGTAGCGCTCCGCCAAGGAGCGGTCCCAGGTGAAGTCGGCGAGCAAGTGGATCGCGGGAACTCCGAAGTCGACCATGTTGTAGCTGCTGACAAGCACGTCGAAGCGGCCTGCCACCCGGCGGCAAAAGCGCTCGAAGAGTGCGTGTCGGAGGGCGACCGCGTCGCTGCGGTCGAGCGCGAACCGCGGCAACCTGGGCAGGAGGACCTTCGGCGGACAGCTCGCAAGCGTGGTGCCGTAGAAGCGGTCGAGGCGCCTCCAGTCGGGGGCAACGCTGGTGAGCAGAGACACGTCGTGGTCGCGTGCGAGCGCGGTGAGCGTCCACAGCGCGGTGGCCTCCGACCCGCCGCGAGCAAGGCGCGGGTGCGTGACCGCGACTCGGCAACGCCTCATTGGCCCCGTCCGTGCGAAGACCGCGCGGCGTCGTAGGCGGCGAGGGTTGCATCGGCGATGGGACCCCAAGCGAGCGTGGTGTCGGCGTGTTGAAGCGAGGCGGCTTCGCAGCCAGCCCGGAAGGCGTCGTCCGTGAGGAGCTTCTCGATGGCGTCTGCCAGCGCTGACGCATCATCGACCGGCACCGTCAGACCGTTGCCAAGGGTCTCGACGAGCTCGCCGAGACCTCCCACCTGGCTCGCGACCAGCGCGCGGCCAAGCGTGGTGGCCGTGATGGCGACGCCACTCTGGCCGATCCGGCGGTAGGGCAGCACGACAAGCCGCGTGCTGGTGAAGTGGCCTTGAATGTCGCGTTCGTCGATGAAGCCGAGGCGTACATCGACCAGGTCACTCAGTCCGAGCCGGTCGATCTGGCGCTGGTAGTGGTCGAAGGTCGTCAGCGGCCGACCGACGACCCGCAGACTGAACCTGTGGCCAGCGTCACGAAGCCGTGCGAGGGCGTCCAGCAGAACGTCGAGCCCCTTGTAGTGGCCGATAAAGCCGAAGAAGAGGAGGTCGGTTGGGGACTCATGGGTTCGAATCGGGTGGTGTCGGAGGTAGCCGAAGTTGCCGTGCAGCACGTGGTGCAGGCGCGCTGGCGGTACGTCGAACGCGCTGGTGAGCTCGCGGATGTCGGCTTGGCTGTGAGCGATGAGCGCGTGGGGTGAGGCGTAAACGTTGGCCCAGAAGCTGCGTGCAGCGTCCGTCTCGGGGACGTCGTGCGGGTAGACGTCGTGGATGGTGTAGGCGACAGGACCCCGGCGGCAGAGTCTCTTCAAGGCTCGCGCGTCGAGGGCTGGCACCGGTAGCCACTGGACGTGGGTGACGTCATAGGCGCGCTGGGCTCTGGCGATGCGCGCGAGACCTCGGACGTGCTCGACGAGTCGCGCAGCACGCCACAGGGGGCGTGTGGGTCCCGGGCGCCGCGAGCGCTCGAAGGTGTGGCGATAGAACGCTTGGCGGTGGCGATAGCTGGGCACGGGTAGCCCACGAAGCGCGGTGTCCCAAAAGGGGCCCGTGTACAGATCGACCTGGGCGCCGCGCCCAACGAGTGCGGTGCAGAGGTGATGGACATAGCCGAACGCTGAGCCCGACGGGTTGATCATCGCTACGCGCACGCCTCACGCTCGCCCTCGGGCCGCGTGAGGTCAAGCGGTCAAGCGGTCAAGCCTAGGGCAGCCAGTCGCGGACGAGCTGCTGGATGTTGGTGGGCAGCGAGCCGAGCTTGCGGAGGCGGATCGTCTTGTCGCGCGTGACGATGAAGTGCAGCGGCAGCTGGCCGATGCCTTCGCCGAAGTGGTCGGCCAAGCTGTTCTGATCGGTGTCGACGAGCACGGTGAAGCGTGCGCCCAGCTCGTCGCGCCATGCAGCGCAGAGGGTCTCGCTCGGAGCGACGCCGGGGTCTGCTTCGATGAGGATCTGCGCGACGCCAACGGACTCGGCGCTGAGGCCATCGACGAGCTCCGAGTTGATGATGGGCGCCTCTTCCTGGCAGGCCACACACCACTTGGCGCCGAACGTGATGAAGACCGCGTCGTGCTCGCCGATCCAAGCGTCGAGGTCGACGGGCGTGCCGTCGCACTGGCTGAGCGAAACAGCGGGGTAGGGGTCACCCTCGCCGGCGAATGTGGGGGTGTTGCCGGCGTCGCCGTCCTCACCGCCGCCACTGTCGCAGCCAGCCGTAGCAAGGAGCACCGCGGCGGAGATGAATGAGAGGGTCAGGAGCTGGATGCGCTTCATGTGGGCGTCCTTTCTTGGAGAGGGTTCGATGGGTGGGGCGCGGAGGTCAGTGGTGGCCAGGCTCGGCGCCGTGTTTGTCAGGCTTTGGCGGCGCCTTGGGGGCGGCCGGTATCGACGTTGGCTTGAGCTTGTGGCGCGTGATCTTGAGCGAGCTGCCGAAGTTTTCGGTGATGAGCTTCACGGTGGGCTCGGCATCACCGACCGAGATGACACGCACCTCGCCACGCGGGTAGGCAGTGCCTCGGCGAGCTGCATGGGTGAGGTCGAGCACCTGGTAGATGGTCTGGGTCTCGTCGACGACGAAGTGCGCCCCTTCGTTCTGGGCCATGAGCATCTTCATCATCTGGCCGATCTTCGCCTTAGGCGCCGTCTCGACCCGGATGGTCTTCAGCTCGTTGCGCGCCCGCTTCTTCTCCTCGAAGCAGAGCGGCATCTCTTTGCCTTGCTTCTTGGCGGTATCGCGGAGGTTGAGGCAGTAGGTGCGCAGGTCCATTCGGGGCTCGTGAATGACCATCGGCGCCACACGCGTCATCTTGTCGTCAAAGCGCAACACGCCAAGACGCTTGTCGCCGACGTTGGCCGCGCTCGCCTTCTTGCCGCCATCGTCGCCGCGCCCTTCACAAGCGCCGAGCGTCGCAACGAGCGTCAGGCTCACCACGACGGCCGTCACGCGCGCTCCCGGCCGGAGACTCCATTCCTTTCGCAATCGACTCACGTGTCACCTCTGCCTAACCGCATACACCATTGGACCGGCTGCGGTTGCGTTCTGTTTATCAAAACGTTCCAAAGATCTCTCGATGGAGAACTGGATGGTCCCGGTATCAAAGGCCCGCGCGGCGTCCGCGCAGGCCGGGTTCGCCTCGCGCGAGCAGCACGTCTGCGACGCGGGTTTTGATCGTTGCGGACGCCGACGCGGGCTCCGCGCGCAGCGGACGCGGCAAGCCTCAGCTGCTTGCTACAGATCCCACAGTCGAGTGGACATGTAGCGCTCGCCAACGTCACAGAGCATCGTGACGATCACACCCTTCTGGATGTCTTTGGCGACATCGTAGACGCCCGAGAGGTAGCAGCCGCTTGACTGACCGCCGAAGAGGCCGGCCTTTGCGAGGACCTGGCTCATCTCCCAGCCGCGGTCGACGTCGACGTCCCACATCCGGTCGATGACGGACTTGTCCAGGATGGCGGGGACGATGTCGTCGGGGTCCTTGAGGGGCTTGAGGCCCTCGACTCCCGGGAAAGCTTCGGGCACCACGCACTCAACTTGGATGTTGGGGTTGAAGGCCTTCAGCCCCTTGCCGGTGCCCGTGATGGTTCCGCCGGTGCCAACGCCCGCGACGAAGTGGGTCACGCGACCCTGGGTTTGCTCCCAGATCTCGAGGGCCGTCGACTCCTCGTGGGCGCGCCAGTTGTAGTCGTTGCCGTACTGATCGCAGAAGTAATACAGGTCAGGGTGCGCCTCGGCTTGGCGACGCACCTCGCGGAGCGCTTCGTCGTAGCCGTCGTGGGCCGCCGTGTGAAAGAGCTCGGCGTCATGCGACAGGATGCGCTTTTTGCGCTCGGCGCTGGCGTTGTCCGGCACAACGAGTCGCACGGGAACGCCGAGGACCTTGCCGATCCAGGCGTAGGCGATGCCGGCGTTGCCGCTCGAGCTGTCGAGGATGGTCTTGCCGTCGAGCTGTCCCTTCTCGAGTGCGTCTAGCAGCATGTAGAGGACCGGTCGGTCCTTGAGCGAGCCACCGGGATTGAACGACTCGACCTTGATCCAGACCTCAACGTCGGGAAACTCGTCGGCAAAGACATTACAGCGCACCAGCGGGGTGTTTCCAACGAGTCCGAGGGCTGGAAATTGCTTCGAGTACTTGGCGATTAGCTCGCGCATGCCCATGGCGGCGTCTCCTTATCGGGAGTGTCGGCGCGTCGGCCGACGATGAGGTGTGCTTGCAGATAGAGGAAGGTACCTCGCTGCGTCAATCGGGATGCCAGCCTTCGGTCATGACGTGGCGATGTCTGGTGTGCAGTTCACGCATGATAGGCAGGAGCTTCGGGTGCGTTACGACCCGAGCGGCCGACGTCAGGAACTCACTGAGATCGCGGCGATCGCGGGACGCATAGGCCACGGCCTGCAGCGCCATGTCGAGACGGTCGAGCTGTCGAACGAAGCGGGCTTCGCGGTCTTGCTGGGCTTCGTAGCGCTCCCACCGGAGCTGGAGGCCGCGGCCACGTGGCCAGCCCGCGAGGAGCTCAGCCATCGCCTGTCGCTCACGCGCCAGCTTGTCTGCGCGATCGATGCCGTCGCGCGGCGTGATGTCGCCGACCCGTACCTCTGCCAGGTCGTGGAGAACGGCGTAGGTCAGGGCGAGCTCGAGGTCATGGTCGTCAGGGAGCAGAGCGACGACAAGGAACGCGACACCCCAGCTGTGGGCGGCCACAGACTCCGGGGCGTCGACCCCCTCGCGGACCCAGCCAGCGCGGGCGACGTTCTTGAGCTGAACGGCCTCCAAGAGGCGGTCGACAAGGCGCGCGACGACCGGCGTTTCCGGCGTGTCATCCACCGGCGTGCTTGGACCCAGCAGCAGCAGGACGCGAGCCTGCTCTCACAGCGCAGCCTTGTAGGCGTCGTACTCGGCCAGCAGCCAGCTCGCCATGGCGTTGCCTAGCTCCACGTGCCCCTCGCGGTTGAGGTGCGCGAGGTCCTTTCCGATGAGCTTCTGCTTGCGGTAGTTGGCGATCGCGTCGTCGCCGCCCATGAGCGCGACCGTGTCGACAAAGCCACAGCCGGCTTCCTTGGCCGCTTTTCGCTGTGCTGCGTAGACGGTCTCAAGCCGCGGGTCCAAGCGGACCTTTCCACCCCGCCGCTGGCCGTGAGCGATCGGCCCAACAATGAGGCAGGCCGCACTGGGCGCGCCCGCGCGGAAGAGGTTGGTCAGAGCCACAAGGTCCTTGGCGTGGCCGTCGACCGAGAGATCGTGGTCGACGCGTTCGTTGCCGCCGTAGTTCAGCACCAAGAGGGTCGGGGCCCGTGCGGCGACCACGCGCTTCTGGTGCGCTGCATCAGCGCGCAGCCAGCGGCGAGCGCGCATGCCGAGCAGGCCGAGGGTGTCGACGACGACCCCTGGTTTCTTCGACTCGAGCGCGACGCCGTAGACCCGGGTGAGTCCCTTGCCACCCGCCCGGACGCGGACCTGAGTCGTTCCTTCCGGCAGGTCGGTCGTCCACACGTCCTCGGTCGGCTCGTCGGTCCGAGCTTCGTGGCTCATGTCGGCTTTTCCGGCGCCGTTGAGGAAGAGCTGAAGCGTGCCAGCCTTCGGTGCGGCGTGGTGGTAGACGGAGACGCGACCGAAGGACCCTGACTCAGCCATGAACGTGGTGCTTGCGCCGCCATAGCTCTGCGAGACGATGCCGCCGTAGCCATAGCGCTTGTTGCGGAGCTCGCCTTTGATGACGTTCTTCGGCTCCCAGTTGGCGCGCTTCATGCGGACCTGCTTGTGGAGGTAGCCGTTGAAGGTGGTCGCCGGCAGGATGAAGCCTGGGCCACCGTCGCCGAAGCGGCCTTGGAGCTGGCGGCGAAGCTGGCCGGTGTAGCCGTCGGCGACAATCGCCGAGTCGCCCCACCACGCGATGCGTACGTGGTCTTCGCGCGCACCCTGCTCGAGCTGCCCAAGCTCGCTGAAGAACGTCGCGAGCGGGTGGTCGGACGCAGCCGCTGGGGCTGGAGGGCCCATCTCGGGCTCCTGCGCGGTCGCAACGGAGCTCGAGAGCACCAGCGCCGCGCATGCGAGCCAGGCGGCGCGAGTCCGTGCCGGCCGTGAGTGGGTAAGTCGCGCTGTCGTGAGTGTGTTGCGGTGGATCATGCAAGCTCCTGGGGCGCTGTGATCGCGCCGTCGACTTAACCCGCCGCTGATCCCGAGGCAACATTGTGGTGTCACCGGTCCGTTGAGATCGCGACCGTCGCGGCCAAGCGACCACGCTTGAGACCCGCGACATCGCGACCGGCGAACGCTGCTAGCGGCGCGCAGGATTTGCAGAACCGCCCTCAGCGTGGCATGAAATTTCGGCATGGGGCGGCCACATCAAGCCGCAGTATTGCACGCTGACGCTTCGTTGCTTATAGTCACTGAGCGTTTGGGTGGTCGGCCCTGTGGAGACATAGTACGGAGTTCCACATGGGTTACGAGTTTGGTGTAAGTCGTCGTATTTATGGCGTTGTTTCAGCAATTGTCATCGACAACAAGCATCCCGAGGGCGATTACCGGGTCAAGCTAAAGTACCCGTGGATCCGTGACGCATCAGCCGGCGACGACGCTGACCACGTCAGCCCGTGGGCTCGTGTGACATCGCTGATGGCAGGCCCTGGGCGTGGCTTCTACAACCTGCCTGAGGTCGACGACGAAGTTCTCGTGTCGTTCGTGCACGGCGACATGCGTCAGCCGATCGTCATCGGTAGCTTGTGGAACGGCACCGACTCGATGCCTGCTGGCGACAACATGAGCGAGGGCACCAACCCCTTCTCGGAAGGTGACGTCGGCATCGGTGCGAGCTGCGTCGACAACAACGCATCGGGCGGCGAGAACAACGCCCGCTACTTCCAGAGTCGCTCGGGCCACAAGATGGTCTTCGACGACACGGCCGGCGCTGAGCAGTTCGTCTTGATGACCAACAAGGGTCACACGATCCAGATGAAAGACGACGATGAGACCATCAACATCTTCGACTCGAGCGGTGGCTTCCGCATGCAGTTTGACGCTGCCAACCAGAAGATCACGGTCTACTCGGCCAAAGACATCGAGATCGAAGCTGCCGAGAACATCCACATGATCGCTGGCAAGGACTTCATCCTCGAGGTCGCCGATAACGTGAAGGCTGAGGCTGGATCGAAGTGGGAGCAGGAGTCGGGCGGCGAGATGGTTCTCAAGGCTGGACCGAAGATCAAGCAGAACGCAGGCAAGATCGAGCTCAACTGCTAGTCCCAAACCAAGCGACGCGCTAAGCGCATCGCCGCGAGAGAGACCACCGTGCTGTCACGGTGGTCTTTTTTTGGGCTCAACTGCTCGCTCGGGGAGCTCGCGCCATCACGCGGCCGTTCAGCGTAGCGCGATCGTCGGCGCAGGCTGGGCGTATTCGGCGGATGCCGGTCGTCGGGCCAGGGCGCGGCCGCGTTTAGACGCCTCGTGGGCTCAACGTTGAGCTAAAGACACATGTCGAACCTGACGAATTTATTCGGCCTTAGGTGTCCGTAACTTTTACGTCTGGAGCGATTTGTGCGACTACGCCGCAACCTTGAGATCGTCACACATCGCCGGAATGGTCGCGTGCCGTCGTTACAAAACTTCGAGAGCACAGCGCCCTTTTGCTCTGGATCGACGGTGCCAGCGTGGCAGGGTTCCAGCGAAACGACCTACCCCCTGACAGAAGCTGATCGATGAGCGGTCCCCAAGCAACAGAGCACTACGAGATGACGGTCAGCTTCGTCGAAGCCGCCGTTATCGCCGCGTTGTCCCACCGGTGTGGTCTGGTGGAAGAGGTCGTCCTTGACTAGTTTTGTCGTAGCATTCTTCGTGTCGCTAGCGGTCGCCGCACTGCTGACACCTCTCATCTTGCGCCTCGCGCTCAAGCATGAGCTGTACGATGTGCCGGACGAGCGGAAGGTGCACACCCGGCCGATTCCGCGCCTCGGCGGCATCGCCATCGTCACCGGTTTCTTCGTGCCCGTCACGGGACTCTTGCTGGTCGATGCAGGTCTGAGCGTCCAGCTCTCGGAAAACACCAGCCACATCATCGGGCTCTTCGTGGGTGGCCTAGCCATCGCGGCGCTCGGCATCTTCGACGACCTGAAGGGCGCGAACGCGATCCAGAAGCTGATCGTTCAGGTCGGCGTGGCGGTCGCGATGTTCATGCTCGACTATCGCATCGAGAAGATCTCCAACCCGCTCGGCGGCGGCGCCATCGAGCTCGGCTTCTTCTCGCTCCCGGTCACCGTGGCGTGGTTTGTGGGCGTGGTGAACGCGGTGAACCTGATCGATGGCCTCGACGGCCTCGCGGGTGGCGTCGGTCTGATCTGCGTGTCGACGCTCTTCTCGCTTGGGCTCATGGACAACAACGCGCTGATGGCCCTCTTCTGCGCCTGTCTCGCGGGCTCGCTCGTGGGCTTTTTGTTCTTCAACTTCAACCCGGCGCGCATCTTCATGGGCGACACCGGCAGCCTCTTTCTTGGCTTTGTGCTCGCGGCATTTTCAATCTCCACGTCCTCCAAGGGCACCACGACGGTCGCTCTGGCCATCCCTGTCCTCGCGCTCGGCCTACCGATCATCGACACGTTCCTCGCGGTCGGTCGCCGCGTGCGCGAGCAGCGTCCCATCTTCTCTGCCGACAAGGAGCACATCCACCACAAGCTGCTGCGCGCTGGTCTCAGCCATCGGCAGGCTGTGCTGGTGCTCTACGGCGTCGCCGCGGCGTTCGGAATTGCAGCGATCTTGCTGCGGATCTCAAGCAACGCCGTCAGTGGCTTGGTGCTGCTCGTTGTGGTGGTGCTGCTCTTCGCGCTCTTCCGTCTGATCTCTGCCCGCGGCGGTCGCGGTGTTGTGCACATCGGCGACCCCTTCGACAGCGGCACCATGTCGCGGACCGACGTCCACGCCCTCGCCGGCGAGATTGCCAACGTCACGGTCGCGACCGAGCTCGACCCGTTGCTCACCAAGCTCTCGGACGCCTCTGGCGTGCTCGCCGTCACGGTCCGTCGCGACGACACGGACACGCTCTTCGTCTGGTCTCGCGAGCTGACGACGGCCCAAGCGATGAAGCCGATGGTCTCGTCGCTTATCCCGCTCAACGCCCGCGGCGTCCTCGCGCTTCAGTTCACGACTCACCCGAGCCGCAGCGAGCTCGCTACCGTGATCCCATGGGAGCTCATCGCGCAGCCTCTTGCCGATGCGATGGATCGCACCGGCTGGGAACCCGTCCAGCACGCACTCCCGGCCTCGCCGGCGTCCCTCAGGTCTTTCTTGACGCTGCCAGGCCTCGTCTTCCTCGAAGTCGACGAGGGGACGTGATCCCTTTGGCAACCACCCGCTTGCTGGACAAGCCCCCGACCGCGTGATCAAACTCCCGCGCCCGAGCAACTACCCCTCACGACCGTCTCGACGTAGGCACCATGCACATCACCATCATCAATCAGTTCTACTGGCCGCACCACGCGGCGACGAGCCAGCTCATGACCGAGCTTGCCGAGGAACTGGTGCGTCGAGGGGATAAGGTCACGGTCATCACTGCGACGGTCGGCACCGATGAGGGCATCACGCCGCTCAATGAGGTCCGCGAGGGCGTGCGGATCCTGCGGGTCCCGACCACCCGTCGCGGCAAGGGCTCGATCGTGTCGCGGTTGGTCGACTACAGCTCGTTCTTTGCGGGTGCGCTCGCGCGGTTGGCAACGCTCAGCCCGCGGCCAGACGTCGTGATGCCGCTGACGACGCCACCGTGGATCGCCGCGGGCGCTGTGAGCGTCGGCTTCGCGCGCAGCTACCCAACGGTTGCGCTGGTCGAGGATCTCTATCCCGACATCGCCGTGGCGCTCGGCGTCCTGCCGAAGAACGGCGCGGTGCACCGGCTCTGGTCAGCGGTCCAGTCGCTGAGCTTGCGAAGCGCGCGTCGAGTGATCGTGCTGTCGACGGCCATGCGGCAGCGCGTGCTCGAATACGGGGTTGCCGACGACCGCATCGCCATCATTCACAACTGGGCCCTCGAAGAGCTCGATCGGCCAGTCGCGGGCGAGTCGATGCGGCTTCGCTACGGCTTCGGCGACCGCTTCGTGGTCATGTACTCCGGCAACATGGGCGCCGGCCACGAGTTCGACACGCTCCTGGACGCCGCCGAGCGCCTCAAACACCGCGAGGACATCGTCTTTGCCTTTGTCGGCGACGGCGTCCGCCGAGCGGCGATCGCAGCCCGTGCCGACACCCTCGATAACGTGCACCTCTTCCCCTACGCCCCACGTGACGTGCTCGCGCAGAGCCTCGCGTCTGCCGACGTGCACGTCGTGACCATGCGTGGTGGCTTTGAGGGCTTGCTGATGCCGAGCAAGCTCTATGGCATCCTGGCCGCTGGGCGTCCGACCCTCTTTATCGGGCCGCGAACCTCCGCCGTCACAGACGTTGTCGAGCGTGGTGAGTGCGGGGTTGCGATCGAGCTGGGCGATGTCGACTCGGTCGTCGAGCACGTCACCCGCTGGGCCAGCGACCGAGCGCACGCCGCTCAGGTCGGTGCCGCCGCGCGCGAGTGCCACGAACGGCACTACCAGCGCAGCATTGCCGTCGACGCCTACATTGACGTCTTGCGTGATGCCGCCCAGTCCGAGATTCAATCCACTCCGAGACGGCCACGCCGCGTCGAGCGCCGGTCCGCGAGAGGGCAACGATGACCTTCCCCGATCCCAAAAACTCCCAAGTCAATCAGCTGCCTAACGGTGGCTACTCCGAGGTCAGCCGCCTACCCGGCACCAAGGACCTCGATCGACGGGAGGATGAAGAGCGGCAGACGCTGTTTGCGCTGGTCCAGCAGTACCTCGCGGTCCTCATGCGGCGAAAGCTGGTGGTCGTGACGGTCATCGCGCTCGCCATCGGTGCGGGCTACATGTGGCTTCAGCAGCAGACGCCGATCTACCGCGCGTCCACGAAAGTCATCATCGACTCGAACCCGCCGAAGCTGTTCTGGAACGTGCGCGACGTCGTCGAGCTTGGCAGCCCGAAGCACTACCGCGGTCAGCTCACGTACTTCGAGACGCAGTATCGCATCATCAAGAGTCACGAAGTCGCTGAGATGGTTCTCAACCGGCTCGGACTCTGGAACGACGAACACCTCTTGGGGCTCGACCGCAAGGGCATCACCGATGAGGACAAAGAGGCTCGACGCAACCGCGCGCACATGCCGACCGTCCTCGCGAGCCGCATCAGCGTCCGGCCGGTGCCGAACTCGATGCTCGTCAACATCGACTTCGACGACTCCGATCCCCTCTTTGCCCAGACCGTGGTCAACGAGGTCGCCAACTCCTACCGCGACATGAACTTGCTCTATAAGCGCAAGATCGTACGCGGGGCGTCGGACGGGCTTGAGAAGACCGTCAAAGAACAAAAGCAGAAGCTCGAGAACGCAGAGCAGGCGCTGCTCGACTTTGAGCAGCTCCACAATGTGGGCTCGATCGACGCGCTGAAGAAGTCGATCAACGACCGCGTCGACCACCTCAACATGAGCCTGACGACGACGCGCACCAAGCGGATCGAGGCAGAAGCTGGTGCCAACTCGCTCGGTCGCTACAACGGCACGCGCGACGCGTTCAACGTGCAGGCAGGCAAGATCCTCGACAACGACGTGATCCGACAGCTCAAGACGCAGCTCGTGACGGTCGAGTCGGAGCTGGCGGCCCTCAAGGCGCGCTACCTCGACAAGCACCCTGACGTGATCGCCAAGCAGAGACAGCTGCGGGTGCTGCAGCGGATCGCTCGCAAAGAGATTCGAAACCTCGCTAGCAGCGCCGACCGCGACCTGACCGAGATCCGCCAGGTCGAGGGCGGACTTGCAAGCGAGCTGGAGGCCGCCCGAGGGCAGCAAGAGAAGATGGGCAAGCTCGCGCTCGACTACGCGCGGCTCGTGGCTGAGCGCGATAAGGTGCACGAGACCCATGCGTTCCTGTCAAAGCGCCTCACAGAGACCGAGATGTCCTCGCAGTTTGAGGCCAACAACGTCCGTATCCTTGAGGCCGCAATCATGCCGACGGCGCCGATCTCGCCGCGACGTATGGTCGTCCTTGCCGGTGCCTTCATCCTGGGCCTGCTCTTGGCCATCGGCGCCGCGATCCTGCTCGACTACGCCGACGCGACCGTCAAGAACTGGAAAGACCTCGAAGAGCGGATCGGCCACAAAGTGCTGGGCGTGATCCCGGTCATTGGCGCCGAGAAACCGCGGTCTCAGATGACGCCACAGGAGCGTCGCGAACGGGACATGTACATTCACTTCAACCCGAAGTCTCGGGTTGCCGAGGCGAGCCGTACGCTGCGGACCAACCTGCTCTTCATGTCGAGCGCCCAGGCGATCGAGACGCTGGTGGTGACGTCGGCGAACCCGAGCGAGGGCAAGAGCATGACGGCGGTCCACACGGCCACGTCAATGGCCCTGTCCGGCTCACGCATCCTCGTGGTCGAGGCCGACATGCGCCGCCCCCGACTCGCGGAGTCCTTCGCGGTCGAGCCCGACATCGGGCTGTCCTCAGCGCTGGTTGGCACCGAGTCGATCGATGCCTACATCCAGAAGACCGAGGTCGAAAACCTCGAGGTCATGGTCTGTGGGCCTGTCCCGCCGAACCCAGCTGAGCTCCTTCACACGCCGCGCTTCCGCGAGGTGATGGCGGAGATGAAGAGCAAGTACGACACCGTCATCTTCGACTCGCCGCCGCTGCTCCCGGTGGCCGACGCGATGGTGCTCTCGCAGCTCGTCGACGGCGTCCTCGTGGTCGTTCGTGCGGGTCGCACGAGCCGGCACGCGCTGCGACATGCCGTTCGCCACCTCGCGTCGATCGAAGCGCCGATCTTGGGCATGGTGCTCAACCACCAGCGCGACAAGCGCGGCGGCTACGGCTACGGCTACGGCTACGGTTACGGCTACGGCTATGGCGCCAGCTACGGCTACGGTCAGACCGAGGCCGAGAGCGGCTCCGCTAGCTAGCGAGCACGCACCACGCCCAGCAGTGGGCTCCTTGCGGTCCGTCACCGCTTACCTTTGTCGCTCTTTCAAGGGTGTCGCCGGAGGCTCCAGAGAATGCAGCAGTCGAGCTTTGCAAGCCGGTCCGCCGATTGGGCACAGCGTTTGATCCCGTCGTGGGGCAACACGAGTGCCCCGGAGATGCTCCTGGCGGTCTCGCTGGTGCTGACCCCTCTTGCCATTGGCGGCGTCCACCTGCCGACCCGCATCGCTGCGGCCGTCCTGACGACGCTGGCGTTCTTGTGGACCGCGCACCGTCTCCGGGCCCAGCGGCGCAAGGTCCGCATCGGCTGGGCAGGGCTTGGCCTCATCATCGTTGCGGGCTGGGCGTTCTTTCAGTGGGTGCCGCTGCCTGCTGGGCTGGTGGAGACCCTTGCACCCGGCTCTGCGGAAGCACGTTCGCTGGCGGCGACGGCGCTTGGCGTTGAGCTTCCGAGCTGGTTTCCGATATCGCTCGATGGTGGCCAGACAGCGGCCGCTTGGGTCGCCTTGGTGGCCGCTCTGTCGACCTACCTGCTCGCTGCCAACCTCCGGATTGAGTCCGGGGTGCGCGACCGCATCGTCGTCTACATCGAGGTCGCCGGCTTGATGGTCTTGGTCGTGTCGCTGCTTCACAAGGCGCTCGGGCTCGACCAGATCTACGGCGTGTACGAGTCGACGGTCGACCTCTCCGGCCGGCTGCTCATCACCCCCTTCGTCAACCCAAACCACGCGGCCGCGCTCTTCTTGCTCGGGGCCGTCACCGCCTACGGCTGCTGGATGCGCGAGCTGAAAGAGTCGCGCTGGCATCTCGCCTGCTCGGTCATCCTGTCGATGGCGGTCGTTGGGACCCTGTCTCGCGCCAACACGCTCCTGCTCTTCGGCGCGATCGTTCTCATGGGCATCATCATCATCCCTCAGCATCGCCACAAAGACCTGCGTCCTCGGGTCTGGCGCCTAGCGATTGGCGTGGCGAGCTGCATCTTCGTCGCCGTGGTCCTCATCGGACCCCAGGTCTTCATCGACGAGTTTTCAACGCTTGGCGACCTCGACAACGAGGAGGTCGGTCTGGTGAAAGGCTGCTGGGGCGTCGGCCTCGATGTCGCCAAGTCCCATCTCTTCTCCGGGACTGGCTATGGCGCCTTCAGCGTCGCCGCGACCGGCACCATGGACTCTTGGGGTTTGGGGCTGGTGGCCTACTCCCACAACGGCATCCTGCAGCTCGTAGCTGAGCTTGGCCTGCCGGTCGCCATCGCGGTCTTGTGCCTGCTTGGGTTCGGCCTTATTCGCGCGGCCATTCCTGGTCGCAAGGACCTTGCTCAGGTTGGCGTGGTCGTCGCGCTCTTCGTCCTCTTCATTCAAAACCAGGTCGACTTCTCGCTCTACCTGCTGGGTGTCGGTCTACCGGCCGCTGCCGCATTCGGTTGGGTCGTGGGTGAGACCTGGCGTGAGGAAGAGCGACGCCGACCGCAGCTTCGCTGGCACTCGGTCTACTCGGTCGCCGTCATCGGTGCCCTCGTTGTCGTGAGTCTCCACGCATGGGCTGAGCGCCCCGAAGCGTGGCGCGGTCAGGTCGTCATGGAGCTCGACAACGACAAGCCCGGGCGCGTGCCTGTCGACGAGCTGCTCCTCGCCCACCCGAGCGACTTCTACGCCTTTCGGCTTGGCTCGGTCTTAGCGACAAACCTCGATGACGCCCCGCTGGCCCAGCGCTTGATGCAGCGTGCGCACGAGCTTGCCCCGTTTGAGCCCGAGACGAGCGCTATTCAGGCCGAGACGTTGCTTGGAGCCGGCGACCTCGACGGCGGTCTTGAGGTCCTCAACGTGCTGGTGACGCAGGACCTGCTGGCCGAGCGACGCGCGCTCGACGTCGTGCTCGCTAAGCGCGATGACCGCGCGCTGGTCGAGCGCTTCTTCGGAAGCTCGCCCGAGCGGATCAAGTCCGGCGCCGACCGACTGCTCACGCTCAACCAGCCGCGTGCCGCGATGGATCTCTTGAACTGGGGCGTCAGCCGCTACCCGAAGTCGCTGCTGCTCTTTGAGGCGCTTGGCTCCCGCTGGGCAGCGTCAAAGGACCATGCCGAGCAGCTGGACGCGCTCTCGTTCCGGTTGCTTGGAACCGCGGGTCACTTCCGCGACAAGGGCGACACCAAGCAGCACGACGTCTGGGCGCGCGCTGGCTATCTGATGCATGGCCACGTGGTCCAGCGACAAGGCAAGGCGCTGGAAGCCTGGCACCTCTTCTTGGAGAGCGCCGACCTCACGCCTGCCGAGCAGCCCGACCTCGCTGTCGATCCGCTCCTGGCCGCATCCAACGCAGCGCTGTCGATGTCGCGCTGGGATCTGCTCGACGAAGGGCTTGCGCGGCTCAAGCAGCTCAAGGTCAAGCGGGGCTGGCCCAAAGGGAAGCTGCACTTTCTACGTAGCCAGCAAGCGGAGGCCAAGGGAGAGCTCCGGCTCGCCATCCGCGAGATGCACGCCGCTGCGCGCTACATCCCGCACAACCCGGCCTTCCACGACCGTCTCGCGCTGCTCTTTGACTCGACCGACGACCCCATCAGCGCCGAGCGAATCCGCGCTCGCGCAGCACAGCTGCGTTCAAAGGCTCGCGTCAAGCCACGCGACAAGCTGCTCAACCTGCAAAAGCCCAAGTCCGACGTCATGGTGCCGCCTGGCCAGGACGGGCCGCAGGCACCGGTGAAGCCGGGCTCCGACGGCAAGCTTCCTGAGTCGACGCGGACAGACGAGGGCGCCGTTCCAGCGGGGGCAAGCGCGCCGGGCAAGGCCGAGCCGATCCTGCTCACGAAGTGACACAAGGGGCCGCCGGCGCCGGCCGGCAGCCCCTCGACGCTACAGCCCTGCAGCGTCCATCTGGGCCTTGATGACGATGATCGCTCGCGCGAACGGCTCCCGCTGGCGCGGCTTGGCCAGCTTGAGAGCCTTCTGCAGAGCCTTGATGAGCTTTTGGCCATCTTTGGTGCCTAGGAGGCCTTTTCCAAAGGCAAGGGTTGCCGTGCCCTGCCGGCGCGCTGTCGAGAGATTGGTGGCCCCTCCAAGGCCCTTGGCGACCTCTTCCCGGGTGCTTCCGCTGCGGTCTTTCAGGCCGTCGACGATGACGCCGATCCCTTTGTTGCTCCCAAGCTGCGCGAGCCCAACGGCCGCGCGGCGCACGGCGTTAGCGATGCCTTCATCGGCATCAGCGAGCTTCTTAGCCTTGGCGAAGGCTCGCTCGAGCGGCTTGCGCAGCTTGTTTTTGGCGCTGGTCGGCCAAAAGGGCGCGACCTCGAGAAAGACCTTCTCGAAGCCCTGGCTGTCGTTGAGCTGCTTGTTCTTCGTTCCGAGCCAGTACTTGAGCGCCGCCTTGCCCTTCCTGTCGCCCGCCATGTGAAGTGCCACGCCCGCGATGACCTGGTCGGTTCGGCCGCCGCGCCAGACTGTCTTCTTTTTCTTCTTCGTCTCGGCCTTCTTCAACAAGCCAGCAAAGAGCTTCTTGCTACCCTTGGCGTCGAGGACAGCGAGTGCGCGTAGAGCCCACTCGTTGTTGGACTTCATGCGGATGTGGTCGAGACCGTCTTCGCTGACCTTGCCGCGCTTGGCAAAGTAGATGTGACAGGCCTCAAACGAGTCATCGGCGTTCTTGATGCTCTCCGTGTAGATCGTGTCGACGCAGAGCTCGGCGATCCGGTCGTACTGTTCCTCGCTGAGCTTCCACTGGTGAATCAGCGGGGCGGTGTAGTTGAAGTGGTTGTTGGTGCAGCGAAGGTCCTTGTAGCCTGCGATCATCGCGTCGGCCGTGGTCTTGTCGCCGAGGTACCAGAGCGCGCGATAGAGGTACTGCTTGTCGCGGCAGTTGAGCTTGCTGAGCTTGTCGCCGGTGATCTGGTCGACAAGCAACGGCGCGAGTCCTGGGGTCCCAAGGGCAGCGGCGGCCTCGAACACGTCGTCCTTGCAGCCCAGCGTGAGGCACCTGCCCTGACCAGGCCGGTTGTCGACGCTATGAAACATGTCCGTGAAGAAGGGAAAGAGCTCTTTGTGGTCGTCTTTGCCTAGCAGGACGTCTTTGGTGATGTCGCATCCGAGAAATCCCTGGCGGCAGACGCCGCCGCCGCAGACCTCCTTGAGCGATCCTGTGCTGTCCTGCGGGTTCCCGTAGTCATCGTAGGTGATGTACTTGGTGCAGATCGGGTCCTTGTGCGGCTCGGGGAGAGTGGCAAACGCAACGGTGAAGGCAAGGCAGACGAGTCCGCCTGTGAGCACGCCGATAAACGAGTTCATAGTCATTCCTAGGTGGCTGGCGACCAGACAAAGGGTCACCTGTTGGCTGTCGACCACAGCGGTGGTCGTTGTTGGCTGTTGACCGCGGAAGCAGTCAGTCTCTAGCAGTCACTGCGTCGAGCTGTGGAGGCTCGACGTCGCTAACGTACGCGTCTCGGATGGCTTGTCAACACTGAGGTTGTGCCGGACGTCTGCTCGACCGTCGTTGGGTCTCTCGCTGTCGGCCCTTGCGCGCCGGTGGCGTTCGCTGCACGGATGCGCTGGCACGGCCAGCGCTACGAGAGCAGCTCGCCGATCGCCTCAGCTAGCGCCTCGGCGTGATGCTTTTGCGGGTTGTGGCCACCGGTGGAAAAGGTCCTTCGAGGCCCTGCAGGACAGGCTTCGGCGAGCTCTTCGGCAATATCAGCTTGGATGAGGGGGTCGTCACTCGACCAGGCCACAAGCGTCGGCAACGACAGCCGCCCAACGGCCTCGGCGTGCCTCTTGAGATCGACAGACGCAACGGCGTGCATCGTTCGAGCAAGTGCCGCATCGTCGTGGCCCCGAAACCCACCTTGGACAAAGAGCCGGCGCATCAACGGTCGCAGCATCCTGCCTGCGAACGGCGTGCGCAGGATGCGGCTGACGCCTCGTCGCGGCACGCGCCGAAAGATCCGATGGGGCCGCAGCCCGACGCTGCTCACCAGCGCCAGCCCGCGGTAGGCGTCTCCGCCCTGCGCGGCCGTCGCTGCTGCAACGACGCCGCCCATCGAGTGGCCAATCAGGACAGGCCTGTCCAGCTCCAGGGCTCTGACAAGCGCGTCGACGGCCGCCACCCACGCGTGGGGCGAGGGGTTGGCCTGCACGTCGGCGTGCGTCCGCCCAAAGCCCGGCAGGTCCATGCGAATCACCCGCGCCCGCTTGCCCAGCGGTGGCGCGAGCCAGCGGAAGTCACGAACGCTACCGGGCAGACCGTGGATCGCCACCACCGGCACGCCTGAGCCCTCGTCGGTGTAGGCGATGGGCCCCAGCGCCGTGTCGCATAGCGCTTGCTCTGCGTTCGACGGCTCCCGCGCGGGCCCTACTGAACTGGCCAGGGGGTGCCTCCGCAGGACTCGAAGGCGGGTCCGCATGAGTCGGCGGCGCAGGTGTTGCACGCAGCAGAGCCTGGGCCCGAGATGCACTCGCCGGCGCACTTCTCGATGATGCAGGTCAGCGACGCGTCAAAGCAGGCGCTGCAGCCGGGGCTTGTTCCGAGGCCGTCAGCCACGCAGTCCGTCTGGCACGCCGAGTCGCTGCTCTGGAAGCAGTTGACGACGCAGTTGCCCAGGGTCTGGGTCAGCGTCGGCCCTGCCGCCGCAACCGCCGCGATGTCGGCATCGGATGCGCACCTGTCGAGCGACGTCTCGGGCTGGGTCTCCAGGTAGTAGCCCCACATGAAGCACATCTCGTCGAGGAAGCTCGTGCCGAAGCCGACGGTCTCGTTGCGGGTGTTATCGAAGGTGCACTCAAGCCGGAAGCCCTCGCCGGGCTCGAGTCGGAACATCGGCTCGAACAGGTCGAGCGGTGGCTCCGACCACGACAGCGACTCGTGCAGCATGACGGCGTCGGGATCGTTGAGGCTTGTCGCACGCTCGATGGTCGCTCGGACGCCGAGCTCGTGGGTGTGCGAGGTGAGCGCGAAGAACTCGCGATCGACGGGCATCGGGAAGAAGTCCTCGACGACGGTCTCCTGTCCCGGGGGCAGGCTGAAGCCGAAGGGTCCCAGGAACATGACCTGCACGGGGATCAGCTCTGCGTCGGGCTCGGCAACGTCGAACTCGACGGTCCCGGTGATGTCGACAGCGTCCTCAGCGAAGTAGTTGATGAAGTGCATCTCGATGCCGATGCTCTGGTTGGCCTTGATCGGCAGACCGCTGCCGACCGGGTAGACCAGCTCGGTGTCGGCCTGCTGGGCGATGAAGAGGACGTCGCTGTTCTGGCCGTTCTCAAAAGCCGAGCAAGGCTCCGCAGGCGAGGGCGGGTCGTCGAGTCGGTGGGCAATGAGGTGGTGGCTTCCGGCCGTCAGGTTCACGCGAATCGCCGTGACGCTCGCGGGGTCGACGTTGCCAAGGCTCACGATGGCGCACATGGTCTGCTCGACGCCGGACTGGACGTTGAACGGGCCGATTGTGGCGGTGAGCTTGTCGGGAGCGTTCGGATCGGTGGTGTCGTCAGGGACGGTCGTGTCGGGCGTGCTGGTTGTGTCTCCGTCGCTGCTCGTGTCGCCTTCCGATGTATCGGAGTCTCCCGTCGTGTCGGCGATGCTGGTGTCGTCATCGGCGGGATCGGCATCGTCACCGCAGCCACCACTGATCGTTGCCGCCAAAGCGAGCGCGAGTGCGGGGCCTGCGGACAGGTTGAGGAGTCTGCGTTTCAAGGTGCCTCCACGTCGGCAGCGAGGTGTTGATGAGGCAACTGGCTAGCAGGACCGCTGTCTCAGGACAATGATTTGCGCGGTTCGAAGTGGCGGCCGCGCGGCAGCACCGCGAACTACCTGGACGCTGACCCCTTCGGCACGGACGCTCGAAGCTGCTCCACCGTCTCACACACGCTCGGGTCGAGGGTGCAAGCAAGCTTCCACATGGTGCTCGCCAGCTCCTGGCTCTTGGTCGTGCCGACGCCATGAGCAGATGCGAGCCCGGCAAACGCACAGCTCCATGGCTCTCTCTTCACGCATCCCGCGCTGAGCGTGTCCGCCGCGCACTGCCCGACGGCCTCGTCGCGGCCATACGTCTTCCTGAGCTCGCTCACGAGCGCGTTGCCGGCCTGCGACCCACACCCTTCGACCATGCCGAGCTCGCACGCCTTGGAAAACAAGGCCTCAACGACCGCTGGGCTCTCGCCGGCGGCCTGCAGCGCGTTGCCTGCCGACACGCACTTGACGCCGCTGCCTGCCTTGCACGCCGAGATGCACGCACCGAGGTCCAACACGCAGTCGCCTCGGAGCGTTTCCGTGAGTGTGCCAGCCGCTCTCATGCGCTCAAGCCCGCAGCCGCCGACGGGCTTTAGCCACCCAGACAACGCAGCCTCCAGCTCAGCCACGGCAGGCTTGCGGGCCGCAGCCGCGTCGGCTTGCTCATAGGTGAGCACGGTGAAGCTGTTGACGGCGTCGGTCATGACGGCCTCCGCCTCGGGCGTGAGCTTCGGTGTCGGGACCATCGTGACAAAGAGGTGATGCTTGCCGTCGACCCACGCCTGCGACCCAGCGATTGTGATTGTCGGGCTGGTTGTTCGAAAGCGGCTGAGCTTGATTGGACCCTGCCAGACCACCTCGGAAGTAAGCGTGGTGGCGTTGGGCGTGGCTCCTGCCAGCTTCTCAACGTTGTGTTCGTAGTACTCGTGGAGGTTGGTGATCGTGGCGGCAGGGGCTCGCGCCTCGGTGTAGAGCAGGGTCACGCCAGCGTGTTCGATGATGCTCATGATCACGCCGGGGTTGTCGCTATCGAGCTGGCGGACCGGTGGTGTGGGCCACGCGATCTCGGTGCGCAAGAGCCGCGCGGTCGGAAGCCTCAGGGGGCTCTCCTTGGGGAGCTCGAGAGCCACGCCCTCGCCGGTGGGCGCGATCGGCGAGACCGTGTAGCCACGCGCTCGCAACATCGCTGGGATGCCTTGCTCGCCGAGCATGTGGAGCGCTCCGACCACGACGAATGGCCGCTCACCACGCCGCAACATGGCGTCGACGCGTTCGACCATCAGCGCGTTGCGCGAGTCGATCGTTGCCCGACGGTACGCCGTCATGTCCGCGTTGTTCGTCCCGTCTTCACTGGTGAAGTAAGCCTCGGGCGTGTCGAGCTGGCCGCGGTTGTAGTCATCGATGACGCTCAGCAGTGGTGACTCGCCCGCCTCAAGGACGGGCAAGATCTCCAGCAGCCCCTGCTTCTGAAGCTCCGGGGACGCGGAGCTGATGGCCTTGAGCTGCTCGTCCATGGTCTCAAGCGCGACCACGCGTCGACTCTCGGCCTTTGCCCGTGATGTAAAGTAGCGGTCGATGCCGATGCCAAGCGGCTTCGCTCGCTCCGCGTCGCCAGCGTCGCCCGTGGGGCCAGCCCGTGGCGGTGGGTCCTGCTGATGCACCCGCTGGGTCGCAAGGACGGCGAGGGTCAACGCGACAGCCCATGGCTTCATCTGCTGGACATAGTCGGGTGGGAGGCCACTGGTGCTCGCAGCCTGCAGGACCCGCTTGAGGTCTTCGGGCTCCAGCACGTCGGCGAGCGACGTGCCTTCAGGATAGCGGGCGTAGTGCAAAAACCGTTGCTGGGTCTCCATCGGGTCGAGCGTGTCGAGGTCAAGCTCGACCGCGAGCAACGCTGCTGAGCGATAGGCGTCGACCACCGCTTGGTCGATCGTCGTGCCGACCGTTGTCATATGGGCTGAGCCCAGCAGGAAGGCGACCGAGGCACCTGCTCGGTCGGTGACCTCCCAGAGGTAGATGGGGCTGTCCGACGCATGGCCTTCCGATCGCGCCTCAGCGGCTGCTCCCGGGTCGGGGCGCGTGGTCCCACAGGCGGTTGTCCACAGAGCAAGGCTGATGAGCAGTAGCTGTTTCATGGTCTCAGTCTGCCAGCTCACGCGAAGGCAGCAACTCACGCATCTGTGCCGCGCGCGCAGACGTTTCTGTTGAAATCGTGTCTTGCCATGATCCGATCGCCGCCTGGACGACGCGTCTTCTGTTGAACCCTCACTGGAGACACGCTGTGGCGACTCGACACTCAACCTTGGTATCACTTCTCATTGGGCTCGCAGGCACCGGGTTTGGCGCCTGTGACGGCGTTGGCGTCACGCCAGGGGATAACCGTCCTGGGCTGCCAACCCCAGGCGACCGCGACGGGGACGGCCTCTCCGACGAAGAAGAGCTCGCTGGCTGGACGATCCTTGTCGACACGACAGGCTTCGCCAAGCCCGGGACGACCACCGGCGAGACGCAGCACCTTGAGTCTCGCTTTGTCACAAGCGATCCCGACGTGGCCGACACTGACGGCGACGGGCTCGTCGACGGCGCGGAACGCACTGCCCAAGCGGACCCGCGGCGTGTCGACACCGACGGCGACGGTCTCAGTGATGCCGACGAGGTGCTGCGTTACGCGAGCACGCCGAACGCCGTCGATAGCGATGGCGACGCCAGAGGGACCGACGGGACGGGGGCTCCGAACACGCGCTTGTTCGACGCGGCGGAGGTCGCGATCGGCTCGTCGCCTGTGCTGGCCGACACCGATGCGGACGGCATCAGTGACTTTCAGGAGATCATCGACGGCGGCTCCCACCCGGCGATCAGCGACCTCCCGCGCCTGAGCTTATCGCTCGTGGATGCGCCTTCCATCACGCTCAATGCGGTCGAGGCCAGCGCGACCAGCGAGGCGCTGGAGGCGACATCGGCGTCGCTCGTGGGCTCGAGTCAGTCGATCTCGACCTCCGACAGCTACACCAACGAGACGACGCTCGGGTTTCGAGAGTCGGTCAGCAACGAGACCAGCGTCGAGGTGAACTTCAACCCGCTCGAGTGGAGCGCCGGCGCGTCGAGCACGACCAAGGTCGAGTTCGAGGCCACCCAGACGTTCAGCAACTCCGCCACCCACAGCGTCAACCGCGACTCGGCGCGCAGTGCTCAGGAGAGCTTCCAGCAAGCCCAGACGCGGGAGCAGACGGCGTCCGTGAGCTACGAGAGCGGCACGATTCGCGTGGCCCTGCGCATCGGCAATGACTCGGACGCCATCACCCTGCGCGTCAGCGGCGTCACGATCATCGTCAAGCGCTTCGACGCGCTGACCAACGGCATGGTGGTCGTGGGCGAGCTGAGCGCGGTGAACCCCATCGACGACAACGTCGCTGCAGGAGACGCCATCGAGGCCGTCTTTGAGAACCGCGAGCTGGCCGTCGCCGACATCAAGGCGATTCTGTCAGATCCGCGGGGGCTTAGCTTTTCGATCGGCCGCTATGGCATGCGGCGTGTCGATGCGAGCGGTGCGCCCACCATCGACTACGCGGCGCTAGCGGAGAACTTGGCGCGGCAATGCGGGCTCTTGGTCATCGACCACGGCGACGGGCGTGTCGAGCGTCACAGCGTGGCCACCAACCTCGAGCGCGATGCGGCTGGTCGACCGATCGGCACCTCGCTCCAGACCGTGCTTGCGCTGCTTGAGCGTGACGACGTCACCACGTCGAACGCGCCCGATGGGAGCGGCCACAAGATCTTGTGGAGCGTCGGCGGCGCAGACACCGACCTGCGACCTGGTCAGGCGGGTCATCGCTTCTGGGGAGTCATCGCCAACGACGTCGAGCGAGACCTGGGCGACATCACGCTCGAGCGCGGCCAGCGCGTGACGTTCGCCTACCTGAGCGACGACGATGGCGACACCCTCTTCAACCGCGAGGAGCTGGCGATTGGCACCGACAGAGACAACGTCGACACCGACGATGACGGACTCAGTGACGCGCTCGATCCCATGCCTCTGGTGGCTGGTGGAGACGGCGTCCTGCCGGCGGTACCGACTGTCGGTCTGATGGCGTGGTGGAAGCTCGGCCATCCGGATGCAGACAGCGTCTTTGACTTTGGTCCTGACATGCTGCCGACCACGAATCGCTGCGATACAAACGTTGTCGCCGACCGTCACGGCGACTTCGGCGGAGGCCTCGACTTTGGGCTGCACAACCCGAGTGGCCGCTGCTACGCCGAGGTAGAGGACTTCCAGCTGCCAGAGTCGTCGTCGATGTCGGTGTGGCTCAAGCGCAGCAACCAGACGACGTCGGCTGGGTTCGCCGCCGGTCAGCACGGGCGCTACGCCATCTACGCCGGTGACCAACAGTGGGACATCCAGGTGTGGCTCGGGCTCGCCCACAAAGACAACGGCGTGGTGCTGGAGTGGGCCCCAGAGACCGGCAGTGCGCTCTCAGACTGGGTGCATGTGGTGACCACCTTAGGTCCCGCTAGCGCCGAGGGCATCGAAGGCGTCAGCCGCATGACGCTCTACATCAATGGCGAGCTCGTCGACGAGGCCATCGTGGAGGCGGATGCTCTCGCCAACCGCCTCGAAGACACCGAGTGCCCCGACACCTTCTTCTTCGGTGGTGCCGACTGGCCTTGCCGCGACAACTACCGTCAGTTCAGCGGCTCGTTCGATGATCTGCGGGTCTACGACCGGGCGCTGACGCCGAGTGAGGTGCTGGCTCTGACCGCAGAACCAGAGGACGCAGACTGACAGCGCTCGAGCCCACCCCCCTCGCTGCGTCAGACCGCAGCAGCCGACTCAGACAGGTCGCCATGCGCTATACTCGTCTCCATGACAAAAGAACCAGGAGTCCCCGGCGATGTGACGTCGCTGCTGAGGGACGTTGCGAACGGCGATGCCGCCGCGTCGGAGGCCCTGATGCCGCTGGTGTATGACGAGCTACGGCGCGTCGCCCACCGGCACCTTCGGGGCGAGCGCGCCGGGCACACCCTCGGGACGACGGCGTTGGTCAACGAGGCGTGGCTCAAGCTCGCCGGTCAGGACGCGCCGTTTTCGAACCGCGCGCACTTTCTTGGGATTGCCGCGCTGGCGATGCGCCGGATTCTGATCAGCTACGCCAAGGGGCGACAGGCGCAGAAGCGTGGCAGCGGCGAGCGTGCCGTCACGCTGGAGCCTGGCCGCGTGCCCGATCCGAGCGCTCCAGCCGAGCTCTTGGCGCTCGACGATGCACTCGAGGAGCTGCTCGCGCTCGACGAGAGGGCAGGTCATGTCGTGCTTTACCGCTTCTATGCGGGTCTCACCGAGCCCGAGATCGCCGACGTGCTCGGCGTGTCGGTGCCGACCGTGAAGCGTGACTGGCGCCGGGCGCGGGCTTGGCTTGCGACGGCGCTCGAGGACGACAGCGCGCGTGGTTGATCGGGACGAGAGGGCTGCCTTTAAGCGCCTCGGTCAGCTGTTTGATGAGCTTGTGGATCTCACGCCCGACGAGCGGGTTGCGCGGCTCGCGGAGCTGGAGCCCATGGGCGCGACTCTGGCCGCGCGGCTCGACGCCATGCTTGCTGCCGAGGACGCCGAGCAGCCGCTTCTCGACGGCGGCGCGGCAGCGGTGGTTGCAGCCGGTGGCGCCGGACCAGGCGGGGCGCTTGAGGGCGGCCAGACCATTGGGCCCTACGCGGTCGTCGACGTGATTGGCGCTGGCGGCATGGGGGAGGTGTACCTCGCCGAGCGCGCCGACGGGCAGTTCGAGCAGCGGGTGGCGATCAAGGTCTTGCGGCAGCGGGCGACGAGCTCGTCGGGCCGGGCGCGTTTTCTCGCTGAGCGTCAGATCTTGGCGGGCCTCACCCACCCGAACATCGCCGGGCTTCTCGACGGCGGCGTGCTCGACGACGGTCGGCCGTGGTTCGCGATGCCCTTCGTTGACGGCGCACCGCTTCACACCGCGGTCCAGCGCGAGGGCTTGGGGCTTGAGGAACGGCTCGAGCTCTTCGCCACGATCTGCGATGCCGTGCACTTCGCCCACACCCGGCTTGTGGTCCACCGAGACCTCAAGCCCGACAACATCTTCATCGATAGCCATGGTGTCCCGCAGCTCTTGGACTTCGGCATCGCCAAGGTGGTGGATCCCGCGTCGACCGCGGAGCAGACCACCGCGGGGGAGCGCTTGATGACGCCCACGTGGGCATCGCCTGAGCAGATGCGGGCGGAGCCCGTCACGACGGCGACGGACGTGCATGCGCTTGGAATGATTCTCTATCAGCTGCTGGCGGGGACCCACGCGCACCCGCCCGCGTCATCGTGGGCAGAGCTTGAGACGCTGGTGTGCGAGGTGATGCCGCGCCCCCCAAGCGAGGTGGCCGGTCGCGGCGACCTAAGAGCGAGCACCTCGACGCGTCAGCGGAGCCACACGACGGTGTCGAGCGAGTCAGACACGGTGCGGAGCTCGACCACGGTGCGCTCGGCGGAGTCTTCGTGGCGTCGCGCGGTGCGCGGCGACCTCGACACGATCTGCCTCAAGGCGCTGCGCAAAGAGCCTGAGCGCCGCTACCAGAGTGCAGCGTCACTGGCCGAAGACATTCGCCGCTACCTGCGCGGCTTGCCGGTGAGCGCGCGGCCAGACACGGCGTCGTACCGCCTCGGGAAGTTCGTGCGCCGGCACCGCTGGGGCCTCGGAGTGGCAGTGGTGGTGCTCGCGGGCGTTGCGATCCTGAGCGGGGCGTTCCTGTCGGCGCTCGCGACCGAGCGGGATCGGGCACAGGAGGAGGCGGCGAAGGCGACCGCGACCGCTGCGGTGATGCAGCAGGTGATCGAGGGGGTCGATCCGGCGTACTCAAGAGGTACGCCCATCACGGCAGAGCACATGCTCGACCATGGTGCGAAGCTGGTCGGCGGGCTTGGCGAGCAGCCGAGTGTCCAAGCCCCACTCCTCGCAACCATTGGCCGGAGCTACGGCGCTTTGGGCAAGTACGACAAGGGGATCGAGCAGCTCAGGCGCGTGGTTGGGCTGCGGATGCAGCGGGACTCAAGCGCCACGCTCGACGAGGTCTTGGCGGCCCAGCTCGATTTGGGTGAGCAGCTGCTGCGCAAGGTCGTCATCGCGGAGTCGAGCGAGATCGCGACGGGATGTGGGCTGGTCTTGTCAGCCATGCCGCACGCTTGGGCGCTCAAGGCGCGGGCAGAGACTCTGATCGGGCACATCGCGCGGACCGAGGCGGCCGCACCGGCCGCAACGGCCGCGTTCATGCGGGCCTTGGATGCGACGGCCGGAGTCGCCGGAGAGCAGAGCGCGGAGCAACGAGCCAAGGCCAACGAGGGACTGGCGCTTGTGGCGTACGACGCGGGCGACTACCTGAGCGCCGAGCAGCACTATCGCGCGGCGCTCGACCTGACGCGGTCCCACGCGGGCGAGCTGCACCCGAAGACCGCAGCGCTCACGAACGACCTTGGGTCGTCCCTGCGCCACCAAGGCAAGCTGACGGAGGCGGCGGAGCTCTATGAGCAAGCGCTGGCGATGGGGCGTAAGCTCTTCGGTGATGTCCACCCTGACATCGGGCTCACGCTCAACCACCTCGGCCGCCTTGCCCACCGCCAGGGGCGCTATGCCGACGCGGAGCCGCTGCTCCGCGAGGGGCTGGAGATACGCCGCAAGGTCTGGGGTGACGCGCACCCGGCCGTCAGCGCGAGTCGCGGATCCCTCGGTGGCACTCTGAACCGGCTTGGGCGGGGTGTTGAAGCCGAGGCTCTCTACCGCGACGCCCTCGCGGCCGTCCGCAAGACCTATGGCGACAAACATCCGTACGTGGCGGGTCTCATGAACGGTCTTGGAAACGCGCTGGCCGTCGCTGGTAAGCGGGAGCAAGCCGAGGCGACCTATCGCGAGTCCCTTCGCCTCGGCGACGAGGTTCTCCCCGCTGGTCACGTGCGGCGCTCGGCCACTCGCTTCACCCTCGGTCGGCTGCTGCGCGAGACGAATCGCGCTGCCGAAGCAAAGCCGCTCTTGGCCACGGCCGTCGCGTTGCGGGCCGAGAAGCTCGGCGAAGACCACGTGCGGACCGCGCTCGTTCGGACCGAGCTCGGTGCGGTGCTGGTAGCGCTCGGCGAACCAGACGGGCGAGCTCAGCTTGAGCGTGCTCACCAAACCCTGTCAGCCGCGCTGGGCGCTCAGCATCCAGACGCACGCATCGCGTTCGAGCTGCTCAACCCCGGCAAGTGAGCGCCGCGAACGCATCGACGAAGGCGCAGCCGGAAGTACGGCTTGGTTAGGGCCAGAGCACCGAACGGGTGGGTAGCGTGCGGATCGACCTGGAATTGAGCCGGTGCTCAAGGACGCGAGGACAGAGCATATCGGGATTCGTGACCGACGAAGCGACGCCGAGCACCGAGCCAATTCCGCGTGGAGGCGCATGGTACCCATCTGATCGGTGCTCTAACTTCGACTTTAGCCATTTTGAACGTGCCGCCGCTGACGTCGTCCGTGCACAGCTGGGTGAGGCAAGCACACTGCGGCTTTGTGCAAGCGCGCCGGCCTCACCCACCTCCGCACCGCCGACTGGATAACGTTCGCAAACCTCACGTTGTCCACGAGCGGCTTGGACAACGTTCGCAAGACTCACGTTGCCCACACGAACAACGACGACTGCTGCTGGTCACCTGATGATTCCCGGGGATCGTCGTCGCCGCCGCCGCGGCTTGTGGGGATGTGGGAGCCGTGTCGGACTCCGTCCGTACCGACTTCCAAGGGCTTGTGGACAACCCCGTGCTGTCAGCGATCCTTGAGGCATCCGCTCGGTTGTCCAAGCCGACGGTGTGCAGGTTGGTGAGGCCGCGAGAGGCGAATTGGCAGCAACATCTTCGTCTCACCAAGCTGTGCACGGACGGCGCCAGCCCGGCATGTCCACAGACGCTTGATTTTGTGCGTTTTCGCTTGACGGGTTTGGGTGACCGAAAACCAAAAAAGCCCGGACTTACTACA
>CALHXW010000435.1 GCA_938040325.1 uncultured bacterium
CGTTGGCACAGGCATCGCAGGCGTCGCCGAGGGTGTCGCTGTCGCCGTCTTCCTGGCCTGCGTTGGCGTCTGCTGGGCAGTTGTCGACGTTGCCGCAGATACCGTCGCCGTCTGCGTCGTTGTCGGCGTCGTCGGGGCAGGCGTCGCAGGCGTTACCGAGGGTGTCGCCGTCGGCGTTGGCCTGGTCTGCGTTGGCGTCTGCTGGGCAGTTGTCGACGTCGCCGCAGATGCCGTCGTTGTCGGCGTCGTTGTCGGCGTCGGCGGGGCACGCGTCGCAGGCGTCGCCAAGGGTGTCGCCATCGGCGTTGGTCTGCGCGGTGTTGGCCTCGTCAGGACAGTTGTCGACGTCGCCACATACGCTATCGCCATCCGCGTCGTTGTCGGCGTCACTCGGGCACACATCGCAGGCGTTGCCGAGCAGGTCACCGTCGTCATCCTCCTGCCCGGGGTTGGCGTCTACCGGGCAGTTGTCAACGTCACCGCAGACGTCGTCGTCATCGATGTCATTGTCGGCGTCGTTTGAGCAAGCGTCGCAAGCGTCGCCCAATGCGTCGCCATCGGCGTCGGCCTGGTCGATGTTGGCATCGGCAGGGCAGTTGTCGACGTCGCCACAGAGGGTGTCTCCATCGAGGTCGTCTTCGGGGTCGTTGGGGCACTCGTCATCGACGTCGCAGAGTCCATCGGAGTCGCTGTCGGAGGTGGTGCTAAAGATGTAGGCCGCTCCGGCGTCGCTGTCGTCAGAGCGAGCGCCAGCGATGACGGTGCTGCCAGAGATCGAGACCGCATGGCCGTAGAAGTCACCCTGCACGCCGGCCGGCGGTGTGACGAGCTGGGTCTGTGTCCAGGCGCCGCCAACGTCCTCAAAGATGTAGGCGCGGCCTGTGCGCGGCCCGAAGATACCGAGCTGAGAGCCCACAATGGCGGTGGTACCATCCACCGCGACGGAAAAGCCAAACTGGTCACCTGCCACAGCGTCGCCGGCGATCAGCTGCTCTTCGTGGCCCCACGTCGTGCCATCGAAGCGGAAGACATGCGCGCTGCCCGAGTTGGAGCCGGGCTCCCCATCGTCGAGGCGAGCACCGACAACGGCGACGTCGCCAGAAATCGAGACCGAGTTGCCGAAGAAGTCGTCGGCGGCTCCGTCGGGCGCTAGCACTTTCGCTTGCTCGACCCAGGCTGTCCCGTTGAAGTGGTAGAAATACGCGCTGCCGGCACGGACACCGTTGCTGTTGTCATCGGCGTGGGAGCCGATAACGACCCGGTCGCCAGACACCGAGACCGCGAAACCAAACTCATCCTGCGACTCGTCGTCACTTGCGAGGAGCTTGGCTTGTTGAGTCCAAGCTGTGCCGTTGTAGCGGAAGATGTAGGCGCTCCCTGAGGAGAAGAACACATCATCGCTCCTGGGCGCACCGACGACGATCGTGTCGCCGTCGATGGCGGTGGCCTGACCAAAGAAGTCGCCGGCATCGGGGTCGGATGGCGTCAGTTTCTGGGTCTGCGTCCAAGTTCCAGCAAGGTTTTCGAAGACGTAGACGCTGCCCGCGCTGGCATTTTCGCGACGCGCTCCGACCACCGCAACGTTGCCGTTGATCGACACGTGCTCGCCGAATCGGTCATTGGCCGCGGCGTCCGTCGGCACCAGCTTCTGAGTTTGGGTCCAGACTCCATCCTGCTTTTGGTAGATGTAGGCGCTGCCAGAGTTGTTGTCGACGGCATCCTCGAAGTGGGCTCCCACAATCGCATAGTCGGCATCGACGGCCACGCTCACACCGAAGAGGTCGCCACCAGCGCGGTCACTCGCCACGATCTTGGGCGCGCGGCCAAAGGCGCTCGTCTGAGTCGGGTTCGGCACGGACGGGCAGTTGTCGACATCACCGCAGACGCCGTCCCCATCGATGTCGTTGTCTGCGTCGTGGGGACAGATGTCACACACGTCGCCAATTTCGTCGTCGTCGCCATCTTCCTGGCCAGGATTCGAGTCGACGGGACAGCTGTCGATGTCACCGCAGACGTCGTCGTCATCGACGTCGTTTTCAGGGTCATTCGAGCACGTGTCGCAAGCGTCACCCAACATGTCGCTGTCGTCATCTGACTGGTCAGCGTTAGGGACGGTTGGGCAGTTATCGACGTCGTCGCAGACTCCGTCGTCATCGAGGTCGTTTGCAGACGTGTCGGGGCATACGTCGTCGATGTCGCAGAGCCCATCGCCGTCGCTGTCGGTCGCATCCTCAAAGATGTAGGCCGAGCCGGCATCGCTATCGTCGGAGCGAGCGCCAACCATGACCGTGCTCCCCGAGATAGAGACGCTGTGACCATAGAAGTCGCCCTGAATGCCGGGTAGTGGTGTAACGACGTCGGCTTGCGTCCAGGTCGTGCCGTCATCCTTAAAGATGTACGCGCGGCCCGTTCGCGGCCCAAAGATGCCTAGCTGAGACCCGACGATGGCGGTGGTACCGTCCACCGCGACGGAAAAGCCAAACTGGTCACCTGCCACAGCGTCGCCGGCGATCAGCTGCTCTTCGTGAGCCCAGGCCGTGCCATCAAAGCGGAAGACATGTGCAGTGCCCGAGTTTGCGCCAATCCCGGCGCCATCATCGAGGCGAGCACCGATGACGGCGACGTTGTCGGAGATGGAGACCGAGTTGCCGAAGAAGTCGTCGGCGGCTCCGTCAGGCGCTAGCACTTTCGCTTGCTCGACCCAGGCTGTCCCGTTGAAGTGGTAGAAATACGCGCTGCCTGCACGGACACCGTTGCTGTTGTCATCGGCGTGGGAGCCGATAACGACACGGTCGCCAGACACGGCGACTGCGAAACCAAACTCATCCTGCGATTCGTCGTCGCTTGCGAGGAGCTTGGCTTGCTGAGTCCAAGCTGTCCCGTTGTAGCGGAAGATGTAGGCGCTTCCCGAGGAGAAAAACACATCGTCGCTCCTGGGCGCACCGACGACGATGGTGTCGCTATCGATGGCGGTGGCCTGCCCAAAGAAGTCGCCGGCATCGGGGTCGGATGCCGTCAGTTTCTGGGTCTGCGTCCAAGTGCCAGCAAGGTTTTCGAAGACGTAGACGCTGCCCGCGCTGGCATTTTCGCGACGCGCTCCGACCACCGCAAAGTTGCCGTTGATCGACACGTGCTCGCCGAATCGGTCGTTGGCGACGGCGTCCGTCGGCACCAGCTTTTGAGTTTCGGTCCAGACTCCATCCTGCTTTTGGTAGATGTAGGCGCTGCCAGAGTTGTTGTCGACGGCGTCCTCGAAGTGGGCTCCCACAATCGCATAGTCGCCATCAACGGCCACGCTCACACCGAAGAGATCGCCACCAGCGCGGTCACTCGCGACGATTCTCGGCGCGCGGGCGAACAGGTCCGCTTGGTTAGGATTGAACAGCGACGGGCAGGTGTCGACGTCGTCGTCAAAGCCGTCGTTGTCGGAGTCCTGTGCCAGAGCCAGGCTGGGAATCCACACGGCGCACAACGCGACGAGCACCGGCGTGAGTGCTCGACGCTGAAGCCAGCGTGGTGAAGAACGTAAACTTGTTGCAAGAGCCATGGGTCCTCGTTTGTGAAAGTTCACTGATGCTGGTGGTTGATACATCTCTCCTCCTCGCTGTTTGCGACAGGCACAGGTGTGCCATTGCCACATGGACCGACCATGTGGACTGGTCCAGTGGACCGGTCCAAGCACGGCACAAGAGACCGCGCAGACAGACAGGTACACTGCGCCCAGTGCAGGCCGGTTGGCCCGCAAGCGCCCGCGCAAACAGATTGTCTTAAGTTGACGCTAACCTATGGACCGGCCGGAACTGCAGCAATGACGTTTGGTGCCACAAAGTTGGCATCTCATGCCACGGGCACTTCGAGCACGCACTCGACGAACTCGGCGGGTGTTTCGTTGCTCGCCGCGGGTCTCAGCAGGCATCGCTGAACGTTGTCGGTGTGCAGTGCGCAAGAACCGGTCGCGATCCACGCCCGGCGTCTTCCCAACGGCCTAGAGCACCGAACGGGTGGGTAGCATGCGCCTCCACGCGGTTTTGGACCGACGCTGGGCGTCGCTCCTCGGTCACTTATCCCGATAAACTCCCTCGTCGCTCCTTCAGCGACGGCCCAAAACCGCGCTGATCCGCACGCTACCCACCCGTTCGGTGCTCTAACTGGCGCTCACGGTCAGGACCGGGGCGCCGCCGTGGACCGCTCCGCGCCGGCTACTTCACCAGAGCACCGCTCAGGCTAATTGCATCCGAATTGGCGAGGACTTGGGTTGGCCACCAAGGCGCGACGACGGAGTTTGTCGGGATGAGTGACCGAGGAGCAACAACGGCGGCTGACGCAAGTCCGGCGGGTGCGATTAACCTGTTCGGCGCTCTAGCCACTCGCGGGGAGTCTTGAGCACGTCGAGGAGCCTCGCGCCGGGCGAACCGGGAGCTGGCTCGACGTTGTAGTCCCAGCGCACAAGCGGCGGCAGAGACATGAAGATGGACTCGATACGCCCGTTGGTTTGCAGACCAAACTTGGTCCCGCGGTCATGGAGCAGATTGAACTCGACGTAGCGACCGCGGCGCATCAGCTGCCACTGACGCAGGTCGTCATCGAAGGGCTGGTCGCGTCGACGCTCGAGGATGGGCAGGTACGCGGGCAGAAAGCTCTCACCGAGTGCCGACCACCAGCTGACGAGCTCGGCCTCATCCGCTGCCTCGTCGACCATGACGTGATCGAAGAAGAGGCCACCGACCCCGCGCGCCTCGCCGCGGTGTGGGAGGTAGAAGTAGCGGTCGCACCACGCCTTAAAGCGCGGATAGAACTCGACGTCGTAGGCGTCGCATGGCCCAGCGAGCTGCTCATGAAAGTGCGCGGCGTCCTCATCGTAGAGTACGTAGGGCGTGAGATCGGCGCCGCCGCCGAACCAGCCGGTGCTGCCGCGCTCGATGTAGCGAAAGTTGGCGTGGGTCGTCGGCGCATGCGGGTTGCGCGGATGAAGCACCAGCGAGACGCCGGTCGCGAAGAAGCGCTCGCCATCCCCGGGCATCTGGGCACGCACGGCCTCGGGAACCTCGCCGAAGACAGCGCTGGTGTTCACGCCTGCCTTCTCGAGGACATGGCCGCCCTCAAGGATGCGCGTCTTGCCGCCACCACCGCCGCCGCGTGACCACCTGTCCTCCACGAAGCTGCCGCCGTCCATGGCCTCAAGGGCGCGGCAGATGGTGTCTTGGAGCTCTTCGACTCTGGTCTGGGCTGCCTGCGCTCGGTCGCTAAAGTCGGACGCGTTCACGTGACCTCGTAGGTGGTGATCTTGGCGACCGCTAGCTCGGGCTCGAAGGTGACAAGCGAGAGCCGGCCGTCATGCACATCGAGGTCGAGGATCGGGTCTTGGAGGGTGATCTCGGTCCGGACATGGCTGAGATCGTCGGCGAGGATGACGATCTTTCGGCCGTCGCTCAGCCACACGGCGTCGTCGTCGTGGGCCATCATCCGGTGCGCGTTGTAGGGATACTCCGCAAACCAAGGCCGCTGCCAAAACACGTCGACGCCGCTACGTTCTTTGTCGAAGAGCGGGACGCGCACGAGGTTGAGCCCGTCGACGACATACGCTTGCTTCTCGCCGAGCGTGAGCGCGTTCGCGTCATGCCCGACCACCCCGACCGGCAAGCCTTTCTTCTCGGCGACGTTCATGATCGCAAGCTCGACCGGCTCGTCACGGGCGGGCCGAATCGCGAGCGCCATGATGTCGCCGGCAAGCGCCATCGACGTCACGGCGGCACCGACCGTCATGTCTTGGTCGAGCGGCACACGGCCACTAAGCGCGGCTTCGCCCTGCTGATTGAAGATGCCGAGCACGTCGCGTGACAAGACCGCGATGCGGTCGCCGTCGCTGACGCAGAGCACTGGACGGTAGGTCCCGGCCTCCTGGACGATCCGCATCACCATCCGGATGTCCGACGGATCCGGTCCGTAGCGAAACAGACGGTAGGTCACGTCGACTGGCGGCACGCTCGGCGGACCCAGGGCGCTGGTGTCCTCCGGCCGGCCTTCAGGGAAGGCGAAGTCAACGTGGTCGGGCCGCGCGTTAGCGGTGACCTCACGCGTGAGCACGAAGTAGACCTCGCCGGCTGCCACAGCCCGCACCAGTGTGGCCGAGCGGCTCTGAGGCAGCACGACCGTCCGCTCGGAGATCTTGGGCCAAGGTAGCGGGGCAGCGGCCTGGCGCCCGAGCTCGACCAGCTGCGCGCGGACGTCGCGGAGGACGGTGTACGCGGCGCGCGGCTCGAGCACAGCCCCAGGATCCTCGACGGCGAGCTCGGCAAGCGACGTCAGACACGCCATGAGCTCTGGCGGCCCTGCGGTCCTGCTGCCAGCGGCGACCAACTCCATCAGCGCCGTCGCTGCGCGCCCGATGCGCTCCGGCGTCACCGGCTGGGCTGTCGGGTCAGGCTCCATCAGGCCAAACACGTCGCCTCGCATGATAGGCGGACTCGCTACCAACCGGCCCCCCCGACGCGTGTGCGCCCCAAGGGAGTCTGTGGTCCTGTTCTCACGGCAGCGTGTTGCATCACGGCTACTCTACGGCGCGCCCGCGGATTTTCAATCGCCGCCGGAAAGAAGGCGCGATCACGACCGGTCGCCCTGCCCCTTCAGCGCCTGCGAAATCAGCCGACCGACACAACACTAAGCCGGCCTGACGACCGCCGGGAGGTAGTCAGCAGGAGGCTCGAAACCAAGCAGCACAAGCGCGGTTGCGCCGAGGTTTGCGATCCCGGCGTCTGTCGGCGCCGACCAGCGCAGACCGTCGGCACCGACGATCGCGCAGGGTACCGGGTTGAGCGTGTGGCTGGTCTTCGGCACGCGACCGCCACCTTCGTTGAGGACAAAAGCACCGCGCTTGTCCTTGATGAACATCTCCTCGCAGTTGCCGTGGTCCGCCGTCACAATCGCGACGCCGCCACGGTCGCTGACGGCGTCCAAGAAGCGTCCTAGCGACAGATCGAGGGCCTCCATCGCCATCACAGCGCTACGGAGCACGCCCGTGTGGCCCACCATGTCCCCGTTCGCGAGGTTCATGCGGACAAACGCAGGCTTGAAGGCGTCGAGCTCAGCGATCGCCCGATCGACGACCTCGGCGGCCTTCATCCACGGGCGCTCCGCGAAGTCGACAGGGTCGCTTGGGACTTCGACGTAGCGCTCGAGCTCAGCCGAGAAGGGCTCCGACCGGTTGCCGTTATAGAAGTAGGTGACGTGGCCAAACTTTTGAGTCTCGCTGATCGCGAGCTGACGCTTGCCGGCAGCTGCCAGGAGCTCCCCAACGGTGCGCTCGATAACCGGCGGCGACACGAGGTAGCGGCGCGGCAGCTGGAGGTCGCCGTCGTACTGCATCATCCCGGCGAACCGGACCTTGGGCACTCGCTCGCGCTCGAAGGCAAAGCTGTCGCCGGCAGGCGTCTCGAAGGCTCGTGTGATCTCAATGGCGCGGTCGCCGCGAAAGTTGAACAAGACCACCGCGTCGCCGTCTTCGATCACGCCGGTCGGACCGCTGGCGTCCGCAACCACAAAGGGCGGCAGGTACTGGTCGGTCACCTCAGGATCTTCGTCGCGGAAGGTGCGGACAGCCTCGGTCGCTGAGCCAAATCGGCGCGCGTCCCCCAACACATGAGCGCGCCAACCGCGCTCGACCACACGCCAGTCAGCCTCGTAGCGATCCATCGTGACGTGCATGCGCCCGCCGCCGCTTGCCACATCGACGTCGTGGCCGGCTGCTCGCTGCTCGGCCAGCCAGGCCTCTAGCGGCTCCAGATAGGTCAGCGCGCTTCGCTCGCCCACATCGCGCCCATCGAGCAGAGGGTGGATGCGCACGCGGGCGACGCCCTTTCCGAGCGCATCGTTCATCAGGGCGTAGGCGTGGTCGAGGTGACTGTGGACGTTGCCATCGCTGAATAGACCGATCAGGTGCAGGGTTCCGCCAGCCTTGGCGGCTTCGATGATCCAACCCCAGGTCTCACCGGCGACGAGGCTGCCGTTGGTCACGCCATCCTCGACGAGCTTCGCGCCTTGATCGAAGACCCGCCCTGCCCCGAGCGCGTTGTGGCCGACCTCGCTGTTGCCCATGTCCTTGTCCGACGGCATGCCGACGGCCACTCCATGCGCGCGAAGCGAGCCCGAGACCGGTCCGGCGAAGAGTGCGTCGAGGACAGGCGTCTGCGCGAGGTGCCACGCGTTTCCGTCGTCGGCTGGCCCAAGCCCAACGCCATCGAGGATGACCAAGCAGACCGGACCGGCAGGTGCATGGATGTCGGGGTGGGCTTGCAGTGCCTTCACGTGGCGCTCCCAAGTCAGAGTGTTCGGTCCGTGACCCTACCAGATTCACTCAGAGCAGCGGACGCGTTGGCCTGCACCAGTGGACGCTAGCCGTAGCCCCCCGAGCGCGGGCGGACGCGAGCCACGCGCCGTCAGTCCACCACGCACGTGCCGGGGATGGGATCACCCTCGCAGCTCTCGACGCCGCACGGGCAGATCTGCGAGCCCGCGCAGTGCTGGTTGGGACCGCAGTCCTCGTCGGCATAGCAGGCAAGGTTGCTTGCGACCGCAGGCACACACACCGACGAGAAGTCGAGGATGCAGGCTGTGTCGGCGGCCACGGAGATACAGCGCATCCCGGAGTCGCAGCCGCGGTGCGACGTACAGCACTCGCCGAGCTGGCGACGTGGCGCACACTCGCCAGGCGCATCGGGCACCAGGCAGTCGCCGTTGGGTGGGCACACGCGCACACCCTCGCAGTAGTTGCCGTCGCCGCACTCGCTGTGCGTCCAGCAGAGGCCCTCGATGATGGGCTGGCACTGCCCGCCAGGGTCGCACGTTGACGTGGTGGTGCAGGGGCTGTTGATGCACTCGGTGTCGCGGGCGCAGAGCTCGTCGGTCGCGCAGTCGAGGTTGTCCTGACAGAACGTCGGCTCTTCGCAGCTGCCCTCAGAGCTCCGGCGGCACTTGCCGTTGCAGCCGCAGATCCACGCGCGGTTGCACACCAGGCCCTCCGGGCAGTCGTCGCGGTTCCAGCAGGTGACGCCCAGCTCCGGCACCGACAAGCAGACCGAGGAGCTGTTGGGCGGACACGTCACCGACGAGTTTTGGTTGCGACAGGTGGTGCCCTCCTCGCACTCGACGTGGCTTGAGCAGCAGTCCCGCAGGAGGACTTTCTCCAGGCAAGAGCCCTTCACGTTCGGCTCATCGCAGCCTTGCGGATCGAGGCACACTTCCTCCTCGCCACAGCGCAGGTCCTGATGGCACTCGTCTGTTGCCCAGCAGCCCCCGTCGGCCTCAGGCACGCAGAGCCCCTCGGTCGGCTCGCCGGCGCCGGGGCAGTAGAGTGGATCGACGATGCGGCAGGTCAACCCGACGCCGCAGTCGCCCTCATCGACACAGGGCTGGTGCCCCGTCCAGCAGTTGCCAGCCACCATCTCGCAGCTCGCGTCGCCGCACTCGCAGAGCTCCGCACCGAGACAGACGCGACCGTGACCGCAGTGGCCGTCGACGTAGCAGCCGTCGTCCTCAGCGAGGACCGAAGGCGATGGCACGCAGCCGCGCCCCTCGACGCAGATCTCGCCACCAAGGCAGTCGGAGTCGGCGGCACAGCACAAGCTTCCCGCCGCCCCACACACGCCAGGGCTTGTGGCGATGCTGCAGTCGGCGCCACACGGGCAACGAGCGGCGCCGTGGCACACGTCACTGCCGCTGCAGTCGTCGTCGCCGTAGCACTGTCCGCTGGTCGGAGCCTCCACACATCCCCCGTGGCGGCAGACCCCACCGGGGCCGCACTCGCCATCGGTCTTGCAGCAGACGCCTTCGATGCCGCAAACACCTGGTGCCGCCTCGCAGCCGTCGACGCCGCACGGGCAGGACGTCGCGCCTTCGCAGACCTCGCCGGCGCTGCAGCTGCTGTCGGTGTAGCACTCGCCAGATGGCGGCTGCTCGAGGCAGCGCCCCTCGATGCAGCGCTCGGAGCCATCGCAGTCGCCGGACGTGTTGCAACAGCCAGCCGGGTAGCCGCAGCTGCCGGCCCGTGGGGTGCAGTCGATGTCGCCGCAACCGCAGGCGGTGGCGCCGTTGCAGACCTGTCCTGCATCGCACTCGCCGTCGTAGTAGCACTGGCCGATTCCAAGGGTCGGCAAGCACGCGCCGGCCACACACGACTGGCCTTGAGCGCAGACGCCGAGCGGACAGCAGCGCGTGCCGTCTTCCGCTGTGTCCTCAACCTGCGTGTCGGCTTGGGTGTCAGCAACGGTCGTGTCGGCGCTGGTGTCCTCGGCCGGATCGGTGTCGCTGCCGCACCCGGCGCTGAGGAAGGCCGCGATCAGGCTGACTGCGAGCAACGCTCGCGACGTTTTCGACGATGCCATCTGTGGCCTCCGGAGAAGTGCCGTCACGTCATAGCCGACGTGACTGGCCGACGCCACGACGTTTCACAAATCGAAAGCAGCACACCCTCGACGTTACATCACCGACTGCGGTGCGCCCTGGGTGACGCCTGCCACGACCCTGGTCCGGTCTCCGAACGTGGCGATGACCGACTCGGCCCGCTGAATGCCTGACTGGTCGATAATCACCCGAACGCGCTCGGTGACGGTCCGCTTCGAGCGCCCCCGCCCCGCGGTGATCCGGAGGATGAAGTTAATGTGGTAGACCCGCGCGCACGGTACTTCCAGGATGGTGCGGTGGGTCGGATGCACGATGCGGTACGTCTCGACCGGCTCGTCCATGCGCGTGCGCAGGTGGCTAAAGTTGAAGCGCATCACGTCGGTGAGGCCGTCTACGCCAGGCAACGCGCTCGTCAGCCGCTTGCTGTCGAGGGTCACGTCTTTGACGTAGCGAATCACGGCTTCAGGCCGCCCGTGCTCGGCAACCGCCGAGAGATGGTCGGCGTGCCGCAGCTCGTTGAGGTCGGCGGCAACCCGCGATGGGTCGACAACGCTGACCGACTCGCGGCAGTGGCCAATCACCCGCTCGCTATCAGGGTCGCGAACGCGCACCACGCGATCGGGCATGAACTTGGCGAGGCGCCGCCCGAGGAAGCGCTTGCCCCAGTCCTTGATGCGGTCCTTGATGATGTAGGACGCGACCATGATGATCACAAAGGTCGTCGAGAGGATCCCCCACTCGATCTGCGCCCAGATGGCCACCAAGATCGCAAAGAGCATCGCGGCAGCAGCTGCAACAGCCGCAACGAGGTCGCGCTGGATGTTGCCGCCCTCTTCGCTGTTGGTGTCGAGAAAGAGCACGCTCGAGATGATGCGCTTGAGAATGCGACGGCGGCGCGGGAGCTCCTCGTTCGGCTCGCCCGGAATCGCATAGCTCGGGTAGCCAAGCTCGCGGCGATGGCGGTACTCCGCGATCGCGATGTCGGCAAGTCGCTCGCGCGCAGCCGTCAGCTCGTCGGCGGGTCCCTCGATGCCATCGATCGTGGCGACGATGGCGGTGGCGATCTCCTCGGCATAGATCGCGGCATACTCGTCGACAACGCCCCAGGTCTCGCTCACCACGGGCGGAACCGCAGCGTGGACGCATCGCTCGCCCGCTGTTCGCAGGCGAGCAAGAGCGGCGTTCAAGTGGTCGGCAAAGCGGTCGAGCTTGCTGGCAAGGTCTCGTTGCCGGTGGTGCTCGTCATGACCGACCTCCTCCAGCTGGGTCTGCCACATCCTGCCTTCGTCGCGAATCGCCGCACGATAGATCGTGCCGAGTAGCTTCAGCTGACGAACCAGCGGCGTTGTCTTCATGCGCCGACCGCTCAGAAGGCCATCGAGACCGCTCTGAATGGGCTCGAAAAACCGCTCGGCGCGGCCTGTCTTTGCCAGAGCTTCCAGCGCGACGGTCGGCGTCTTGAGCCGGACGAACGTGGAGGTATCCTCGAAGAACCGCCGCGAGTCGTAGCTCGCGCTTCCAACACCGAGCGTGCGCGGCACGTAGATGAACGACTCTACGAGGTAGCGCTGACGCTTCTTGTTCGCCTCAAGCCCGTAAGCAAGCTTCAGCTCTAGCTGGTTGGAGTCATGTGGCTCTAGACGACGATCAAACATGGAACCCTATCGGTGACGTTGCGGCGACCATTGTAACAGAACTGTAACATTCAGGTCACGAACACACTCCACAACCTCGAAACCCGTTAGGAAACAGGGCCATCAAGCTGTCACCGGAGGATCACAATCCCGATAGACTCAACATTGTGCCGGCGTAAGCCGCCTCACGCGCCTAGCCGAGTTGGCCGGAGCTTCCCTTCCGAGAGCGCCGCCCGGAGCTCACGCTTGAGCACCTTGCGAGAGGGTCCAAGCGGCAACGCGTCGATCTCCACGAGCTCACGGGGCCGGCGGTCGTCGCCGATGCGCTCCCGAAGAAAGCTCGCGAGCTCATTGGGATCCAGGCGGGCCCCAGCGGTCAACACGACCACGGCCACAATCTCCTCACCGTAGAATGCGTCGGGCCGTCCCACGACGGCGACCTCCGCGATGGCTGGATGACTTGCCACCACCGCTTCGAGCTCGCTTGGGTACACACTGTGCCCCCCGCGCAGGATTAGGTCCTTGCGGCGATCGACCACAAAGACGCGACCTTCGGGGTCGACGTAGCCGAGGTCGCCGCTGCGCACCCAGCCATCGTCGGTGAGGACGGCCTCAGTGGCGCGTGGCGCGTCGAGGTAGTCCCGCATCCGGTTGGGCCCGCGCACGTGCAGCTCGCCAACCTTGTTGTCACCGAGCGCCGCGCCAGTCGCATCCACAACCCGCACCTCGACGCCCCACACAAGACGGCCGACGCTCCCTGGGTGGGCCACATGTGGCGGCGCGTCGATGGTCGCGAAGGTGGCCTCGGTCATGCCGTAGCCTTGTCGGATCTCGGTGTCGAGCGCGGCTTCGGCTCTCACTTGGGTGTCCGCCGACAGCGGCGCTCCTGCGCTTAAGGCCCACCGGAGGGCCGTCGGCCGCGTGCGGCGCTCGCGCGGGTCAAGCTCGGCCCAAGCCGCAAACATGGTCGGGACTGCAGGAAGCCAGGTCACGCCCTCCTCAACCATGATTTGCGCCGTGCGACGTGCTGAGAAGCGCGGCACGCAGACGATGCGCGCGCCCGTGAAGAGCCCAAGCAGCATCACCATCCGGCAGCCGTAGCTGTGGCTCATTGGCAGCGCCCCGAGGATCGCATCGTCGAGCCCTAAGCGCACCGCGGAGCTTGCGACAGCCATGGTGTGCTGGATCAGCGAGCCGTGGGTGATGACGGCGCCCTTGGGGCGTCCGGTCGTGCCTGACGTGTAGAGGATGAGCGCGGGGTCCTCACTGCGGGTCGCGGCCATTGAGGCCGACATCGCGCGCTCGCTGCGCACGACTGCATCGAGCCCGACCACATCGAAGGTACCCGCCGGCAGCATGCGCCTGACCTCGGTGGCAACTGGCTGCCGCGCCACATCGCAGAGCACGACGTGTGCCCCGGCGTGGCTGACGCGTGCGGAAGCCTCGTGCTTGGTCATCGAGGTCGACAGGGGCACGAGCGTCCAGCCAGCGAGCGCCGCGCCGAACCAGCCCGCCGCGAACTCCATACTGTTGGCCGCCCAAATGGCCACCCGCCGCTCGCCGACGCCGCGACCAGCCCGCCGCGTCTCCAGCGCCGCAGCGACCCGACGTGCCGCGAGAGCGAGCTCGGCGACGGTCGCGACGCGACGCTCTGCCCCGTCCTCCCCGCGATCGACCAGCGCGACGACTTGGGGACGGCGACGGGCAGCATCGAGCAGAACCTGGGCGGCGTTGGTGATCATAGGGACACCGTGAACGCTGCGCACACGTTTCGCCACCCTCTCGCGCCAGGCGCTGCGATTTCGTTTGCGCGCGCTCGGCGGACGGTGGCCCACCCTGGTCGCGGCGACGGGATGCGTTTGGCGTCGGCCGCAGCGGCGCCCGCAACCAGCGGGCCAACGCCAGCAAGCGACGCACGCAATCGAATCCCGCAATATCAACCCGCCCCCGCATCCGGTAGTAAGTACCCATGTCGAATCGCACCCAGGCACAGCCCCCCTCGGCGTACCTCCACGGCTTCGCCTCCAGCCCTGACTCGTTCAAGGGCGTGGCACTTCGCGCAGCGCTCGCCCCCGCCGGCGTGTCGCTGGCGCTGCCCGATCTCAACGCGCCCTCGTTCGAGCACTTGACCTACACAAGCGCACTCGCGGCGATCGACGCCATGGACGCGGCCCACGGTCACGCGACGCCATGGCGGCTGATCGGGTCGTCGCTCGGCGGCTACCTCGCAGCCCGCTGGGCACAGCTCAACCCCTCTCGGGTCGAGCGCCTTGTCCTGCTTTGCCCGGCGTTTGAGATGCTCAAGCGCTGGCCCCGGCTCTTGGGTGCGGGCGCGATCGAGGCGTGGGAGCGCACCGGTCGTCATGAGTTTCCAGACCACCGAGGTGTGCCGACCGCCGTCCACTACGGCCTTATCGACGATGCGGCTCAGCACCCGGCGGCACCCGCGCCTCCCTGCCCAACGCTCATCATTCACGGCATTCATGACGAGGTCGTGCCGATCGAGACGTCGCGACGCTATTGCGAATCCCATGGTCACGTGGAGCTGCTCGAGGTCGACAGCGACCACGGCCTGGTCAGCGCTCTCGACGAGATCACAGCCGCGGTGACGCGATTCTGGGGCCTGCCCGGGTGAACGCGACCAAGCTGATCACCGTTGCCGTGAGTGCGGCAGCGCTCGTCGCCCTCGCTCTCGGCTGGCCAGAGAGCCTGTCGGACTCCCCCTTGGCGGGAAGCCAGAGCACGTGGGTTCCGTGGCTGTCCACGCTCGTCGCGGGGCTGCTCGTGCTGCGTATCCTCCTGTGGGCAGGCTACCGGCCTGTGGCGCCGATCGATGACGACACGGAGCTGCCGACGCTGACCGTCGTGATCCCCGCGTTCAACGAGGGCCCCGGCGTTCGACGCTCTATCGAGAGCGTCCTGGCGAGCGACTACCCAGCCGACAAGCTCCGAGTGATCGTCGTCAACGATGGCTCGAGCGACGACACCGGCGTTCACATTGACGCGGCGGCCGCTGCGTCGAGCGGGCGGGCGCTCGCGATCCACTTGCCCACCAACGCCGGAAAGCGGCACGCGGTGTTTCGCGGACTCGACCAAGCAACAAGCGCACTTGTCGCCACCGTCGACTCCGACTCCACGGTGCCACCCGAGAGCCTCCGAGCGTTGGTGGCGCCTATCGTTCGTCAGCCTGGCACGAGCGCCGTTGCCGGCAAGGTCTTGGTGGCCAACCGCAGAGCCTCGCTCATCTCGCGGATGCTCGGCGTTCGCTACATCCTCGGGTTTGACTTCATCCGCGCCTACCAGAGCCAGCTCCGCACGGTCTGGTGCTGTCCCGGAGCCCTTCAGTGCTATCGCCGCGAGACCATCGCGCCGCACTTGCGTCGCTGGCGCGACCAGCGATTCTTGGGCGCGGCGTGCACCAACGGCGATGACCACGCGATGACCAACCTCGTGCTGAGCCTTGGTCACGACAGCCGCTACCAGTCCAGTGCAGAGGTCCACACGCTCGTGCCGACGCGCTACAAGAAGCTCTGCCGGATGTACACACGCTGGGGCCGCTCGGCGACCCGCGAAGGCCTGCGCGCACTGCGCTTTACGCCGCGTCGCACCGCAGCGCTTGGACCGGTGCTCGGACCGCTGATGGCGCTTGACGCGCTGATGCAACCGCTGACCGTGTTCGCCCGTGGCGTCGGATTCTTCCTCGGCCTGTGGCTCGTGGCGACCGCCCCGCTCACGTTTGTGTTGCTGGCACTGGGCACAACGATTGTCGCGTGGATCTACGCCCTTCTCTACCTCCGCAGCGACTGGTCAAGCGAGATGCTCTACGGCGTCCTCTACGCCTGGTTTGCGCTCTTCGCGCTGCCGTGGGTTCAGCCGTGGGCGACACTCACCGTCAGGAGCAACCGGTGGATGACCCGCGGTTAAGGCTCTGCGCGAGCGCGACGGCGCGAGCGTGTGCTGCCGGGCGACGGACGAGCGCCCTTGAGTTGAAGTGTTCACCAGCCGTCAGGTTGAGTTCTTTCGGCCCATAATGGCAGGATTGCCGCCTATCGCGTGTTAGGGTCTGTGCGATCGGAGGTGTGGGATGGTGAGATGGTTGGCTGCGGTGTTGGGCGCAACGGCAATGGTGTGGGCAGCAGCAGCGCCCGACGATGCCCAAGCGCGCAGGACGAAGAGCAAGAAACAGAACATCATCCTCGACGGCCTGCCTGAGCGCGTGAACTGGAACGACGGCGACTCCTTTCGCATCCTCAAGGGGCCACGCGAAGGAGAGAAGGCCAGGCTCAAGGGCTACAACACCCTTGAGTCCTATGGTCCGGTCCACTTCTGGGGCGGCTTTCACGGCTGGGAGCTCTACCGGACGCACAAGAACGCCACGAAGCTCGCCCAGAGCAAAGAGTGGGAGTGCGAGTCCGACGGCAGCGCTGACGGCTACGGACGGATCCTTGTGGACTGCCCTGAGCTGCGCAAAGCGCTGGTCCGAGAAGGCCTTGCCCACGTGTACGCCTATGGCGACGAAGAGGCCGACCCCGAGCTCCTCAAGATCCAGATGGAGTCACAGAACAACCGCAAGGGCATGTGGCGAAAAGGGATCCCGCGCGCCATCGTCACCAGCGTCCACTCGATCGACGAAGTCGACAAAGAGGGCAACACACGCGAGCAAAGCTACAACCGCCTGTGCAACACCCGGACGGGCAAGACCTTCACGGTCAAGCACCGCAAGACGTTTAAGCCATGCGACCAGTTCTGCCACAGCGGCAGCTGCATGCTCTACATCCCGTTTGAAGTGCGCTACGGCGACAAGCGCCCCGAGTGTGCCAAAGGCGACGCGGGCGAGCGCAACAAGATGACGGGGCCCAAGCACCTAGACCAGCCGGTCGAAGACGCCGACTAGTCCCAAATCAAGCGCTAGTCCCAAATCAAGCGCTAGTCCCAAATCAAGCGCTGTTTTCGAGCGAGGCGAACGAGGTGCGCATCACAGCGGCGTCGGGCGGACGACGGCGATGCGTGCATCGTCGAGTTCAGGTGAGCGGAGCGAACGCACG
>CALHXW010000436.1 GCA_938040325.1 uncultured bacterium
TTCCGCGGAGATGCGGTTGTCGGTCGCGAGATGAACCCGCTCGCCCACGCAGCCGGGTTGCTTCAGCGCGGCGACAATGCCTTGCGCGACGCGGTCGACCGGCACGAGGTTAAGCTCGGCCGAGGCGTCGCCGGGGAACACGCACGCCATTCTGGCGATGACCTTGCCTTTGCTGCGCTCGGCCCAGTTCGCGTCGTTGTCGTCGAGCGCCTCTTTGGCCCGCCCGAAGGCGTTGACGGGTGCATTGACGACCTTGAGGTCGCCGCGGTTATTGCCAGCCCGCGACTCGCCAATCACGATGGCTGGACACAGCTGAACCACGCGCAGACCATCGTCGAGCATGGTCCGCTCGGTCTCGATCGAGGCCATGGCTTTGGTGAGCTCGTAGTAGTTGTTGTAGAAGTTGCGCGGGAACACCACCTCGTCTTCGAGAGCAGCGTCCTTGGTCTGGCGACCGTGGATGTAGCTGGTCTCAACCGAGACGTGCAGGACGAAGGGGCTGCCCTCGGTGTTCTGCAGCGACAGCGAGAGCGCAAGCGCGTTGAGGCTCCCGAGCACGTTTGCGCGGAACGACTCGTCATACGGCGCATCGAACGAGACGCTGGCGGCACAGTGGATGACGTGTGTCGCCTCCTTTGAGAGCCGCTCAAACGCCTCGTTGGAGATGCCGAAGCGTTCCTTTTCGATGTCGCCTGCCAGGAACACGAACTTGTCGCGCGCCTTTCCTTCGATCCACAGCTGGTCGAGCAGCATCTCGCCGCGGTCGCTGGGCGAGAGCACCTTCACGACTTCCTTGGTCTTGCGGTCGCGGATGGTCTTGGGCCGAATCAAGACGTAGACGGTCTCGATGGCGTCGTCGTCGTACACCTGCCACATGATCTCTTTGCCAACGAAGCCCGTGCCGCCTGTGAGAAGAACGCGGACCTTTCCGCCCGCTCGCTCGTGGGCGGCCACGGCATCTGCCCGCAGCGCCTCGACAGCCTCTTGAACCGACGTCGCGCCGTGCCCAGAGCCCTTGTAGCGAAAGAAGTACTCCCGGTCCTTGAGGCCAAACATCTTCTGCTTGAGCTGGTCAGCATCGTCGATCTTAAAGCGGTCGGCGATGCGCTCGGCGATGCGATGGCCGAACTTCCGGGCCTCCTTCATGGCCTGACGCGCAAACTCTTCGTTGCCGGTGCGCTTGATCATTCGGGCCATCATGTGGCGGGCGTAGACGTCCATCACGTGGTAGTCGCGGTGGCTCTGAACGAGGAGCTGCTCGGGCTCAATCACGCCCTCTGAGCCTTCGATGACCTCACCTGTCGCAAGCGCGACCTTCTCAATGTAGTCGCCAGGTGGCTTGACGCCGTCTCCGTACTCCATGGTCGCTCCCCGCTGCGTGTCTTTCAGACAGTCTACGCCTGGCTGCGCTGCTGTTCAACGGGTGCGCCATCTCGCGCATCAGCGGGTTGCAATAGACCAACGAGTCGGTACCCCCATCCCGCGACTTCGGTGTCCTAACCCATACCGACGACACAGTCGGTAACACTGCCGGGAGGCCATCATGAGCGTGGTGATGTGGAGTGCGATCGGTCTGGCGGCTGCGGGTGTCGTCGTGGGGCGGTCCGTGCGGAAGCGCCAGCGCCGAGCGGACTTGGTGGACCGGCTCTCCATGGCCATGCGGGAGCTCGCGATCGCGATGGGCGAAGGGGAGCTCATCGCGCTCAACGGCCGCGAGATCTTGCTCGAAGGCGACGACGGCGTGCGCTTCGGGCTGTCGACACCGGCGGTCTTGCGCATCATGGAAAACCCCAACGCGGGACGACGCATTCAGCAGCTGCGCTTTCTGTCCGCGCAAGCTCAGGCGTCCGCTCAGCGGGATGCGCCGCACGAGCTTATGGCCGAGACCGACGGCCCGCGCGCCGTGACGATGGAGGGTGTCTAGGAGCACTCGAACAGCCGGTTTCGTACTGACGCCACGCGGGATTCGGCCGCGTCGCGAGCGTCGGTCACCTATCGGCTTGAGCACCAAGAGCGCCGACAGCCCTCATCCGAACGCGCTCAGACAGGCGTTGAGTGCGTCGAGGTCGCCCCGAAATCCCATGCCGAGCGAGGCCAGCGTGTCGGCGTCAATGGGGCCAGGGCCAAAGATGAGGGCCCGCACCCCCTGGGCCGTGCCCGTGCAGACGGCGTCGACACTCGGCAACTGGCCTTCGCCGGTGGTGAGTTCACCTCTGCTGGCGCGGATCCAGAGTTCCTCGCCGTCCACCGCGAATGCGATGGTCGCCTCGGCGTCGGCAATCGCGTCGCTTGAGTAGAAGCGCCGCAGCGCGAGGAACATCCACGCGAGCTTGTGGGTGTGTCCCGGATCCCGATCGGCCATGTAGCGCCGACCCCACAGGGCCAGCGCCATCACCGGCTCTTCCAAGGTCTGACCGAGCTCGGTCAATGCGTAGCCTGTGGCGCCACCACCGACAGTCACCTGCTCGACGAGACCTTCCGACTGCAGGTGCTTGAGCCGCGCCGCCAGCAGGTTCGTGCCGAGGCCGGGCAACGCGGCCACGAGATCCTTATAGCGCTTGGGACCCATCAACAGCTCTCGAGCGATGAGCAGCGTCCAGCGCTCGCCCACAACGTCGAGCGCCTTCGCGAGCATGCAGTGCTGCTTATAGGAACGCTTCGTCATGGCTAGAACCTAACGCTATATCTTTTTAAAGCCAACGCTTTATTTTTATATAGCGCCATGGTTATGCTGCCTTCGCCGCTGCACTGGCGGCTCACCCCTGGCCTTGGAGCTCTGCAATGGACACCGTCAACGCCGCCCAGACGCCCGCCGTCATCCCGCCACGAACGCGCTACGACATGAAGTACGCAGCCACGCTGACCCTCGAAGAGCTGCGCGCGGAGTCGGCCTATCGGCTCGCTGCGTTTGCCGACAAGAAGGTCATCCATCCAGGTGGGCGGTTTTCGACGCGCCGGGTGCTCAAGGCAGCCCAGCTCGACACCGCTCGGCACGTGCTAGAGGTCGGCTGTGGCGTAGGCTACGGCGCGCTCAAGATCGCCAAGCGCGCGGCCAAGGTCACCGCCATCGACATCGACCCAGCCATGCTCGAGCGCGCCTATAAGCGGGCGCAGGCCGCGCCAAACCTCACCGTCGAAGAAGCCAGCGTCGAGGCCCTGCCCTACGCGGACGCGACCTTCGACCGCGCCGTCATCGAGTCTGTCACCATGTTCACCGACCGCGACCGCAGCATCCCAGAGATTCACCGGGTGCTCGAGCCAGGCGGACTCGTGGTCGACCATGAGTTCTGCTGGAGCAGCGAGCCGACGGCCTGGCGAAAGAAGACCTTTGCGCGGCAGTTCGGCGATGGCGCCTGTGAGCTGCCTGCGGCCTGGGTCAAGCGCTATGAGGACGCAGGGTTTGTCGATGTCCGCGTCGCAACGGGGCCTGTGTTGAACTTCACGCCCCCGGGATTGGTCATCGACGAGGGGCCACTGGACGCGCTTCGCTTCTTTGGCCGGCTGGCAACGCGAGCAAAGTTTGCCCGCAGGATGGGGAGCTTCCTATGGGACCTCAACCGACTCATCCCTTGGATTCGCTACATGGTGCTCACAGCGAAGAAGCCCGCGGTCACGTCTCAGTTGAACGCGCGTGGACTGCCCTTGGCTTGAGCCATCGAGGGGTAACCTCGGCAGTCGCCCGCGACTGTAGCCAAGCGCGCGCCTCTGGCATCCTATGAGTCATGCAGTCCAAGCTCATCATCGCTGCCTTTTCTGCTCTGGCCCTCGCGGTCGTCGGCGTGGCGCTCAGCGCTGGCCCCGAGCCGGGGCCAGCGTCCAGCTCCATCACGGCACGTGCCGGGCTCAAGACCGACACCTCGAAGGCGTCGATTCCGCTCTCGGCGATCGAGAGCGGCGGTCCACCCAAGGACGGTATCCCGGCCATCGATGCGCCTCGGTTCGTGTCGGTGAAGGCGGCCACCAGCTGGGTTGCACCCCGTGAGCCCGTGGTCCTCGTGGAGGTCGGCGGTGTCGCTCGTGGCTACCCGCTGCAGATCCTGACGTGGCACGAGATCGTCAACGACACCATCGCCGGCACGCCCGTCGCGGTGACCTTCTGCCCGCTCTGCTACGCGGTGACCGCGTTCGACCGCCGTGTCGGCGGCCAAGAGACCACGTTCGGAGTCTCCGGCCTGCTGCGCCACTCCGACATGTTGATGTACGACCGAGCGACGGAGTCTCTGTGGCAGCAGCTGATCGGCGAAGCGGTCGTCGGCGCACGGACCGGCACGAAGCTCAAGACGCTGCCCGCTCAGATCGTCGCCTTCGAGCAGCTTGCCGCCGCCTACCCGAACGCCAAGATCCTCAGCCGCGAGACCGGTCACTCGCGCCGCTACGGAACCAACCCGTATGTCGGCTATGACGACATCGACCGCCCGTTTCTGTTTCGCGGCACGCCCGATGGCCGCCTGCCGGCGATGTCGAAGGTGATTGCCGTGTCTGTCGGAAGCGACCATGTGGCCTACCCCCACGCGATCACGCGGAAGGTCGGCGTGATTCACGACACGGTTGGAGGTCAGCCCATCGTCGTGCTCCACGCCGGCAGCACGCGATCGGCGCTCGACACCCGCAAGCTCAGCGACGGCAAAGCCCTTGGGACCACTGGCGTCTTCGTGCCCGAGGTGGCTGGCAAGCGCGTCACGCTTCGGGTCAGCAAGACCGCCGGCCAGTTCACCGATGCCGAGACCGGCTCCACCTGGACCTCCCTGGGTCGGGCGACCGCTGGCCCCCACAAGGGACAGCAGCTTCGGCGCGTGCCGTTAGGTGACTACTACGCGTTCGCCTGGCTCGCGTTCCGGCCCGACTCACGCGTCTACACGCTGCCGGCTGCACCCGCGCGCCCCTGACGTCGGCGCGACCTTAGTCCTCAACCCAACGAGCCAAGCACTTCTTCGACTGCCAGAACTTCTCGAGGCTTACCTTGGGATTGAGCGCGCACGGGACCTGCAGTGGGCTCAGACGCTCGCTGATGGTGTGCGATCGCTCTCCCTTCCAGGTACCAATGTCGACAACGGCATCGCCGGCAAGCTCCTTGCCACGCTCCTGAAGGCAGGTCTGGACCGCCGGTATCTGCAGATCGACCCCGCCGGTGGCGACGGAGTGCGGGTTCCGCAGGACCTTAGCCAGCCGACAAAGCTCATCTAACTCCTCGGGATTGGCGTCAAAGTACTGGCGGTAGCTCTCGACGTAGACGCTCTCATACACGCTGTCCTGGGTCCGGAACTCCCCGTCGATGACGTAGCCAATCTCCCAGTTTCCCTCGCCAAACTTACGGTCCCACTCACGCTGCCGCCCGTTCCGCTCTTTCGGACCGCCCGCACGTCCCAGCCGTCGCATGGCCACCTTCCACCCCATGGTCTCCTCCAAGACGTCTGCCGAGGTCCGACGCGCGTCGCCCTATCAGCTCCACGCATCGCCTGTCGACGATCCGGCAACAGCACCTCGCGGGCCGGGCCGACTGCAGGCCACTTCGCCGGGCGGGGCAGCCGCGGTTCGGACAGTCATTGGGAAGTCGACTGACGTCGCGGGCCGGGGGAGCCGCGGTTCGGACAGGCTTTGCGAAGTGGGTCACCTCGCGAGCCGGGCCCGCGCTCACCTGGTCTCAGGGGGCTCGGTCGCCTCGAGCGCTGCAAGCCGCGCTTCGCAGCCTTGTCGCAGGTCGGCAGCGATCCCTCGGACGGTGGCATAGGGCGCCGACAGCAGGACGCCTTCGCGGTAGAGGCGCGGTCCGTGCGGACAGTGCTCGTCTGACTCGGCAAGGAGCTGCTCGACATCCCCAAGGAGCTGACCGAGCTCGGACCCGGTGTCGACGGGGTCGCGCGTCGCGCCAACGATGTTGATCATGGCAATGAAGGCGAGGCTCGCCGCGGTGAGGCCCACCGCGGCGGCGAACCCTCCCCAGAATCCAAGCGTGGTGCCAAACCAAAACGCACCGAGTCCGCCGACGAGAGTCGCTGTCGCCAGCATGTTGGCCATCAACAGCTTGATCGACCGAACCATGACGCCGCTCGCTCGGTCCGCCACGTGGCGGTCGACCGCAGCGACGCCCGCATAGGCGAGGCATGACAGGCCGAGGGCCGCGAAGAAGCCGTCGAGCACGCTCTCGCCGAGGTGCCAGCCCGCGACCATGAGGCACGCAAAGACGAGCGCTGCGAGTCCCAGGATGCCAAGCGGGGCGACCCGACGGTCGTTGTCATCGAGCGACTCGATGATGGCTTCCGGTGTCGTCGCGTTGACGAGACCGTCAACGAAGAGGTCGGAGCGATGTCTCAGCAGCGCAGGGCCGACCAGCGGGTCGAGCTCGGCGAGCCGCCTCTGCGCAGCCTCGGTCGCGGCGCGAGACTGTGCGGCGACAGGCTGCCATCCGGACCTCAACGCTTGTGCACCACGTGTCGCCTGCAGAATCGCTACCACCTCGCCGCCATGTTGTCTCAAGCGCCCGCTCAACGCGCGCTCTGCTGCCAACACCATCGTTGCCAGCCGGTCTTCCCGCAGCAAGACCGTTGGGGATCCCGAGACGACCCACAACCCTCGCGGAGACCGCCAGTAGCAGCCTCGACAACTTTTCTCACTTTTTCTTACGCCACCTGTCGATCCCGGTCGTCTTGCTTCGTCGTGTTGGTGAGCGCCCGCTGACGGGCGTCCTTGGCTCTACCCAGAGTCGCTCAACAACTGGAGACACAACATGTTCAAGCTTCACACCATCGCCCCCAGCTTTGGCCTTCGAAACGGCTCCCCTTTCTGCCTCAAGCTTGAGGCCCTCCTCACGATGGGCGGCTATGCCTTCGAGCCGGTCGTCAGTCGCCCCGACAAGATGCCCAAGGGCAAGGTCCCTGCGCTCGAGATCAACGGCGAGATCGTCGGAGACACCGTCTTGCTCCAAGCCCGCCTTGAGGACGAGCATGGGGCGCAGTTCGACGCTGGACTGACCCGTGCCCAGCTCGCCGAGGCCCAAGCCTACAGGACGCTTATCGAGGAGCACCTCTACTTCGGCATTCTCTTTGCGCGCTGGATTCAAGATGGCGACGCGATGAGAGACGCCGCGTTCGCCGACGTCCCGCGGCCTTTCCGCGGCCTTGTCTTTCGGATGGTGCAAAAGACCGTCAAGCGCTCGCTGCACGGCCAGGGGCTTGGACGCCACACCGCCGATGAGCTCTACCAGCTGACGCTCGCAGACCTACGTGCGCTCGAGAGCCGGCTCGCAGGCAATGGCTTCTTCTTTGGCAGCACGCTGCGCTCGATCGACGCATCGATCTACGGCGCGCTGCACGGCCTTGCACGTGGACCGTTCAGCGACCCGCTCAGCCTGTTCGTCAAGCAGAGTGAGGCGCTGATGGCCTACGAGCGTCGCGTGGACGCCGCGATCTTCGAGCTTCGCGCAAAGCCTGTGGCAGTCGCCGCCTAGGCACCGTCGCCGCAGGCCCGGCCCTCGTGGACCCGCGCTCGGGTCCACGGAGCCTGTACGCCCTCGTGGCCCCCGAGTGGCGCCCGTGGGCCGCGGCCACACGCTAGGGCGTGCAGCTCGAGACCGTGAGATCGAACGAGCTCGACTGCGGCGATGGCCACGTGCTGACCATCAGGTAGTACGTCCCCGCCGACAGCGAGAGACACCCAGAGTCGCCCCCCGACGAGGTGCCGTTGGTGGCGACACAAGCGCTGCCATCGAGCGGGCAGGTGGCGTCGAGACCCAGACCGATCCAGCTACCGTCCGCCTCGAACTGAACGTTCGTTGCTGCGCCTACCACCACCTCGAAGAGGACATCATCACCACCATCGTAGTTGCCCATGCACGTGTCGTCGTACGTGTCGGCACCTTCGGTCGAGAAGCCAGCGAACGTCTTGCCAAGATCGGCTGGCAACATCACGGCGGTGCCGCTGGCGAAGTCGTCGCAGGTCGCCACAGGTACCGGAGGCGGTCCGCTGCAGGCACCTGAGACACACTGCGGGAGCGCAGTGCCCGCGCAATCACTCGTTTGGGTCCAGACCGCGCAGCCGTTGGCGTCGATGCTGCACGTCTCGATCGCCGTCCCGTTGCACTGGGTGTCGCCTGCTGTGCACGTCATGTCGCAGCTGATCACCAGCTCGTAGTCGCCGCTCTGGTTGGTCGTCGTGCTCCAGCCATCGACAATGATGAAGACCTCGTCACCGGCCGTGAGAGCGACGTCGAGGGTCTCCGAGCCGTTAGACGTGGCGTCCTTGCCGCCCAGGCAAGTGTTGGCGATGTCGTCGCAGTCGGTGACCACGTAGAGCGCGCTGTCAAAGTCTGTTCCAGCGTCGGTGAGCGCGATGGTGTACGTCGCTGTCGATGGCGCCGTAAACGTGTGGGTGATGTCGTTGGAGCCCGCGCCCTTGGCCGAGGTGCTGCCAACGCACTCGTTGGCGCCAAAGCCGTAGTCCGCCGACATGGAGTCCGTGTTACCCGTCACCGCCGTCCCGAGCGTGATCGGCAAGGCGTTGGAACAGAGGTCGCCGGGTGTCGCCCCCACGCACATCCCCATATCGCAGACCGGCATCGCCGTGCCGGCACAGTCCGTCGTGGCCTCGAACGCAGTGCAACCATTCGCCCCTGTCGCGCACGTCTCAATCACCGTGCCGTTGCACTGGACGTCACCCACTGTGCACGCAGGCGGGCAGCCGGCCGTCAGCTCGTAGTCGCCGCTTTCGTTTGAGAAGTTGAAGGAGCCATCGACGATCACAAAGACCGCGTCGCCGGCCGCCAGTGCTACATCGACGACCTCACCGCCATCGCCGGTGACGTTGCCCCCGCCAAGGCAGGTGTTGGGGATGTCGTCGCAGTCGGTCACGACGTAGAGGGCGGAGTTGAAGTCCGTGCCGGTGCTCGAAAGCTCGAAGCGGTAGACGCCGTCTGCTGCGGCCGTAAACGCGTACGTGATGTCGTCGGACGCGCCGCCGGCATCCGACGCGATGCCCGGACACTCACCAGCGCTGACGCTGTAGTCGTCTTCGCCGTCGGTGCTGGTGCCTGTCACGGTCGCGTTCATCGCCAGCGGAAGCGCGGCCGAGCACATGTCACCAGGCGTCGCCACGCACATGTCCATGGCGTCGCACATCTCCCCTGCGGGACACGTGCCGCACGAGCCACCACACCCGTCGTCACCGCAGTCCTTGTTGGTGCAGTCGGGGATGCAGGGCGTGCAGGTGTCGATCGCGATGTCGTAGTCTGTGCAGTCCGGCGCCGCCCAGGTGTCGATCGCGATGTAGTAGGTGCCTGCGGGATAGAGGGCGCAGTCGATGACACGGTCGGCCGTGCCGGAGTTGCTGACCGTTGCGAGACACGTGGTCGCATCGATCGGACAGCTATCGTCGATCGCGATGCCCGAGTAGGTCGCCGACGGGCTCAGCGTGATCTCGAGGCCTGTCGGAACGGCCAGCTCGACCGCGTAGAAGCCGTCCTGCCCGCTGTCGTAGTTGCCCATGCACGTCGCGTTGTCATTGGTCTCCGTGTAGCCGCAGGTCGACCAGCTCTCCGCGAAGGGCAAGTCGGATGCGGTGATTGGGGTCGCATCGGCGCAGGTGTCCGCAGATGGGGTACCCATGACGCACGCGCCGCCATTGCAGACGGGCAAGGCCGTGCCGGCACAGTCGCTCGTCTGCACAAAGTTGGTGCAGCCATCGGCATCGATCTGACAGGTCTCGATGGCGGTTCCGTTGCACTGGACGTCGCCAACCGTGCAGCCGGATCCGCAGGTCGCGATGAGCTCGTAGTCACCGCTCTGACTGCTCGTGTTGCCGTAGCCGTCGACGATCACGTAGACGGTCTGGCCTGCGGTCAACGTCACGTCGAGGGTCTCGACGCCGCTGCTCCCGCCGCCGTCGACGCCTCCAAGGCAGGTGTTGGCGATGTCGTCGCAGTCGCTGACGACGTAGAGCGCGTTGTCGAAGTCGGTACCGGCGTCCGTGGTCGCGAAGGTAAAGTCCCCAGCAATCGGCGCGGTGAAGACATAGCTGATGTCGTTGGAGCCTCCGCCCTTGCCGAACGTGGAGCCAGCGCACTCACCGTCGCCAAAGCTGTAGTCATTGGCCAGCGCGTCGGTGTTGCCACTGACCGCGGTGTTGAGCATCAGGGTTGGCGCGTCCACGCACATGTCGCCAGGCACCGGCGGGACGCATGCACCCGCAGCGCAGGTCGGCTCGGCGGTCCCCGCGCAGTCCGACGTCTGCACAAACGCGGTACAGCCATTGGCATCAAGCTGGCAGGTCTCGATGGCTGTTCCGTTGCATTGCGTTGCCCCGAGCGTGCAGCCGTTGCCACACGTTGCCACCAGCTCAAAGTCGCCCGTCAGGTTGGTCGAGTCGCTGTAGCCGTCCACGATCACATAGACCACCTGGCCGGCCGTGAGGGTCACGTCCAGTGTCTCGACGCCGGTCGACCCTCCCGAGTCCTTGCCGCCCAGGCACGTGTTGGGGATGTCATCGCAGTCGGTGACCACGTACAGCGCGTTGTCGAAGTCCGTGCCGGCGTCGGTCGTCGCAAACGTAAAGTCGCCATCAGCGGGGGCTGTGAACACGAAGCTGATGTCGTTGGAACCGCCGCCCTTGGCGCTAAAGGCGCCCGTGCACTCGCCAGAGTCGAAGCTGTAGTCGTTGGCCAGCATCGCGGTGTTGCCGCTCACTGGCGTGTTCACCACCAGCGTTGGCGCGTCCGCACAGACGTCGCCTGGGACGGTGTCGAGCTCGCAGTCCGTCCCTGCCGCCATGGACCCTGCAACATCGACGTAGCCCATGTTGCAGGCGCAAGTGAAGCCACCCTCGGCGTTGGTGCACGACGCGTTGGCGTCGCAGTTGTCGGTACCGTCGGCGCACTCGTCAACGTCCGTGCAGGTCGCGCCGTCACCGACGAAGCCAGCATCGCACGCACAGGTGAACGCGCCGGGCGTGTTGGTGCAGCTGGCGTTGGTGTCGCAAGTGTCGGTGCCGTCCGCACACTCATCGACATCCGAGCACGTGATGCCATCGCCGGCGTAGCCAGTCGCGCAAGTGCACGTGAAGCTGCCGTCGGTGTTTGCGCAGGTCGCGTTCATGTCGCAGTTGTCAAGCTCGTCCATGCACTCGTCGACGTCCGTGCACGTGGCGCCGTCGCCGGTGTAGCCAGGATCGCAGGTGCACGTGAAGGATCCAGGGGCGTTGGTGCAGCTAGCGTTTGCGTCGCAGTTCGCGGTGCCACCCGCAGCGCACTCGTCCACGTCGGTGCAGGTCGTGCCGTCGCCTGTGTAGCCCGCATTGCAGGCGCAGCTGAAGCTGCCCACCGTGTTTGTGCACGTGGCGTTCGGGTCGCAGCTGGCAGGGTCCGCGCACTCGTTGGTGTCGGTGCAGGTGATGCCGTCGCCCTCGTAGCCAGCGTTGCATGCGCAGTCAAAACCAGCCGCGGTGTTGCTGCAGGTGCCGTTGACGGGATCGCAGTTGTCGAGCCCTTGGGCGCACTCGTCATTGTTGTCGCAGGCTGTGCCGTCGGCGACCGGCAAGTAGCCGAGGTCGCACTCGCACTGGAAGCCGCCGATCGTGTCGACGCAAGTTCCGTTTTCGCACAACGACGCGTCGGCCGAGCACTCGTCGATGTTGATGCAGATGAAGCCATTGCCTGTGAAGCCGTCTGGGCACTCACAGGTGAAGCTTCCGACCGTGTTGGTGCAGACGGCGTTGGCGTCGCAGTTGTCGGTTCCGGCCGTGCACTCATCGACGTCGGTGCAGGTGTCTCCCGGGCCCTCGTAGCCGGGGTTGCAGATGCAGTTGACGCTGCCAACGGTGTCGACACAGGTCGCATTCGCGTCGCAGCCGGCGGTCCCGAGGACGCACTCGTTGACGTTCGAGCAGGTGGTTCCAGTGCCCGTGTATCCGTCATTGCAGGTGCAGGTGAAGCCGCCGTCGGTGTTGGCGCAGGTCGCAGTCGCCGCGCAGTTGTCGGTGTTGGCGCTGCACTCATCGATGTCGACGCAGGTCAGACCGTCGCCGGTGTAGCCAGGCGCACACGCACACGTGAAGCTTCCATCGGTGTCGGTGCACACGGCGTTGTCGTCGCACGTGTCGGTTCCGGCGGCACACTCGTCGACATTGGAACACGTCACGCCGTCGCCGAGGTAGCCAGCGTTGCACGCGCAGGTGAACGCGCCGTCGGTGTCGGTGCACGTGGCGTTGACGTCGCAGTCGTCGGCGCCGGTGTCACACTCGACGACGTTGAAGCAGGTCTGGCCGTCTCCGGTGTAGCCGGGGTTGCAGCTGCAAACGAAGCTTCCTTCGGTGTCGGCGCAGGTGGCGTTGGTGTCGCAACCGGCCGAGCCGTCGGCACACTCGTCGACGTTGTTGCAGGTCACGCCGTCGCCGACGAAGCCCGCAGCGCACGTGCAGGTAAAGCCGCCCATGGTGTCGGCGCACACGGCGTCACTGTCGCAGTTGTCGGCATTGGTGGCGCACTCATCGATGTTGGCGCAGGTCGTCCCGTCGCCGCTGAAGCCGTCGTTGCAAGCGCAGTCGAAGCCACCGGTGCTGTTGGTGCAGGTCGCATTGACGTCGCAGCCCGCAGCGCCGGTCGCGCACTCGTCGATGTCGACGCAGCTGACTCCGTCGCCGCTGTAGCCTTCGTTGCACTCACACGTGAAGGTTCCGATCGCGTCCGTGCACGTCGCGTTCGCGTTGCAGTTGTCCGTTGCCGCTGCGCACTCGTCGATGTTGCCGCAGGTGGTGCCGTTGCCGGCGAATCCGGCTGCACAGGTGCATGTGAAGCTGCCGTCCGTGTCGGCGCAGACCGCGTTGATGTCGCACCCAGCTGTGCCGCCTGTACACTCGTCGACGTTGTCGCAAGACTGGCCGTCACCGGTGTAGCCGGCGTTGCAGGTGCAGTCGAAGCCGCCGTCGGTGTCTGAGCATGACGCGTTCGCGTCGCAGCCGGCGGTGCCGTCAGCGCACTCGTCGACGTTGTCGCACGTCTGGCCGTCGCCGCTGTAGCCGGCGTTGCAGGTGCAGTCGAAGCCGCCGTCGGTGTCTGAACACGACGCGTTGGTGGAGCAGTCGGCCGTACCGTCGGCGCACTCATCGACGTTGTCGCAGCTGAGCCCATCGCCCGTGTAGCCGGCGTTGCAGGTGCAGATGAAGCTGCCGACAGTGTCGGCGCAGGTAGCGTTGGCTCCGCAGTCGTTGTCGCCGGTTGCGCACTCATCGATGTTGGTGCACGTGACGCCGTCGCCCTCAAAGCCCGCGTTGCAGGTGCACGTGAAGTCGCCCTCGGTGTCGGCGCAGATGGCGTTGTCATCACATCCTGCGGTCCCGTCGGCACACTCATCGATGTTGGTGCAGTCGTCGCCGCCGAAGCCGGTGAGGCAGCCACCGCAGGCACCGTCGACACATGCGGACCGGTTGAGGGCCTCACACGCGGCGTCGTCGCAGGGAGGGGTCGTGTCTGGAGCGGTCGTGTCGACCTGCACCGTGTCGTCGGCAACTTCCTCGACACCGGACGTGTCGGCTGTCGTGTCGAACTGAGGCCGGGTGTCGGCCCCGGTCGTGTCGACGGCGACACCGGTGTCTTCACGGACGAGCTCAGAGCCATCGTGGCAAGCAGCCACGCCGGCCAGAGTGCACAGCCAGACGGCAGCGATGCGTATCGACTTCATGGGTTCCCCTGTGTGTTGGTGAGCGCAGACAACGCTTCACAACAAAGAGTACCCGAAAACAGACCCGAAGGTGCGGGACTTTTTGAAGCCGGCTCGGATTTTGACCGTCGGTTGAGCCTCGAACCCCTGCGAAACGCCAGAATCCGGTGCTCAGACGCGGCAAACAGAAATCTTCCGCAGTGCAAAACGGACACAGGGACCACGTCTCGCCACGCCGCAACGAGCGGGTCGCTGGCGCTGAACTGGCCTGCTGGTGTCTTGCCTCATGGATGTCGGGTGAACGTCTCGGTGCCTCTGGGTCGAGCTCCAAGGACGGCATCCAAAGGATTGGAAGGCCAACTCGAAGACGCAGTGACACCGAAGTCGGCCGCGGACGCCCGAGATTTTCGCGGCTCGCCCCTCGGGGACCCGCATTGAGCGCATCACCCGCGTCACTAGCAACCGCATCTCCGGCAACGCTGCTAGACGCTCAGTCGCTGAAGGAATGCTCTCAGGGCTTGGACGTACTCGGCAGAGTTGGCGGCAAAGATCGAGTTGTGGTCGCCGCGGTCGAAGCGCACGAACGTTCCCCGCGGTCCGAGCGCGGCAGCGTTGGCCTCGGCATGGGCAATGCCAACAAGGTGGTCTTGCTCGGCATGAAGCACCAGCCCAGGACCGGCGAACGCTTGGAGCACCGCCGTGTGGTCAAACCGGGCACGCACTGCCCGCTCATAGTGGTCTGGGGTGGTCCACATGTCGCGGGCGGTCACGCGCAAGCGCAGGCGCTCGAAGACATCGTGGATCCCGGACTCCAGGACAACGCCCGCCGTCTCGGGGAAGCGTCGAAGCCAGTCGATGGCAAAGATCGAGCCGACCGAGCGCCCGAACACAGCGAGCTGGCGCGACGGGACACCGACCGCTTCGGCAATGGCGTCACTGTCGTCGAGCATCGACGCGAGGCGCGGCGTTCCCGCCGACGCGCCGTAGCCACGGTACTCGGCGCAGAATAGGTCCCAGCCGAGGTCATCGATGAGCGCCGCGAAGCCGTCGCGGTAGTGATGCACGAGCTCGCCATTGCCGTGAAAGTGAACAAGCACGGGTCTGGACGACGCGGGAGCCGACCGCCAGCATGCGAGCGGCCCGACCGGAGTTGGCACCTCGACGGCGTCCGGTAGCGGCACCTCGAGCGGAAAGAAGTAGCGCTGCCCGATGAGCGGGTGGTCGATGATGTCACGGTCGGTAAGCGTCGCGTCAGCCATGGCCGACGCTAGCGCCTGGCCCGTCGATTTCAAGCGCAAACGGCCGCTGAGGATGCTCCCGCGAGTAGGCCAGCGGTCCTGACGGGCGCCTCGCTGCGACGGGCGCACGCCCCGCCAGCGACAGCGCGCGACGGCTGTGGCAAAGGTAGGGGTCCATGGGAGGTAGGCATGAGCACGGTGCTGAGCGAGTTGGTTGGGATCCTCGGGTTGGAGCGCATCGAGGAGAACATCTTCCGCGGCCAGAGCCAGAACCTGGGATGGGGCCGGGTCTTTGGTGGGCAGGTCATCGGCCAGGCGCTGGCTGCCGCCGAGCAGACCGTGCCCAGCGAGCGCTCGGTCCACTCGCTACACGGCTACTTCATGCGGCCAGGTGACTCCGAGGCTGCGATCGCCTACCTCGTTGACCCCATCCGCGACGGCAGGAGCTTCACGACGCGCCGGGTTGTTGCGGTCCAGGACGGCAAGGCCATCTTCAACTTGTCGGCGTCGTTTCAGATCACTGAGGACGGCTACGACCACCAAGACGCCGAGATGCCCGAGGTGGTTGGACCGGAGAGCTTGCTGAGCGATCGCGCACTGGCCCAGCGCTACCTAGAGCGAATGCCAGCCAAGGTCGTCGACACAATCCCCGCCATCATGCGCGAGCGCTTCGTAGCGGAGCGGCCGATCGAGGTACGCCCAATCTCGCCGAATGACCCGCTCAAGCCGAAGGCCGGAGAGCCGATCCGGCGCGCCTGGTTTCGCACGAACGGCGAGCTGCCGGATGTGGCGTCGGTCCACCAGTACCTGCTTGCCTACGCGTCTGACTTTCAGCTCCTGGGCACGGCACTCGACCCGCACGGTGCCTCCTGGATGCAGCCGCACATGCAGGTTGCCAGCCTCGACCACGCCATGTGGTTTCACCGGCCGTTTCGGTTCGACGACTGGTTGCTCTACGACATGCACTCACCAACGAGCAGTGGCGCGCGTGGCCTAGCCCAAGGCCGCTTCTTCACGCGCGACGGCACCCTCGTCGCAACCACGATGCAAGAAGGGCTGATGCGAGACCGTCGCTCCAGCTGACCAGCAGTGGACGGCGCTCGGCTGCCGTGGGATGAGAGCCGCCTGTCCCCCTGCCCCAAGGCGTGCCTCATGATGCCCGTGCAAAACGCTCGCAACATCTTCCTGACCGTCGTGCTCGCCGTGACTTTGGGCGCAGGCTGTGGCGACGACGCTGAGCCGGCAGCCGACACGTTCGAGGCCGACACGAGCGCCGTCGATACCGCGGCGGACGTGGTCGACGACGACACGGCCGCGACGGGCGGCGACACGGCCATCGACACGCAGGGACCGGCCGACACGTCGGAGGGCGGGCTTGTTGTGTCCAACGAGACCTGTTTCGACCTGTCGGAGACGACCGTGGACCTTCCCTTCGCGATCCCGGAGGTCTTTGACAACGCGTCGCCAACCTTGAGTGCGCCGGACGCCTGCCCTGCCGACAGTCTCAGCGACACGGCCACGCCCTACGTGGCGTACCGCTACTGCAACGGCGGGACCGAGACGGTGGACTATGCGTTCGAGATGCTCGCCGACGGCGATGACGACAGCGCCGTCATCGTCGCATACGCGGGCAGCGACGCTCCAGCCGACCTCGCCGACTGCCTCACGCTCGACGCGCCCTTGCTCGGTCTTGCGGAGGTCGTCCTGTCGCTTCCGCCCGGCGAGTCGGTCGTCGTCGTCGCAACATCGCTTGAGACTGGCCCGATGGCGTTCACGCTTGTGTCTGGGCCGCTCGAGTAGCGGCTCGAACGCACTCGCGCGCGAGACAGCCAGGGCGTCATTACCGGTGGTCAACTCCAAGCTCAGTCACGCCAAACGATCCCGTCGGCTCGAAAAAAAGACCCACGCGAATTCTGAAAAACGCTCAGTCACCGGAAGCGCCCCAATAACCTGAAGACCATAGGCTTTCGGCGGACTGGCCGCGTCGTGAGCGTGATTGACTCAGGTTCTGACCGGCCGGTGGGCTTCCCTCCAGCTCATGCTTGGCAGTAGCGTGTCCGATAAGTCCGTCGTGCACAGGAGATGATCATGCGTAGGTTTGGGGCTCTCAGTTCGTTTGGTTCGGGCGCGCTCGCGCTCACGCTGGTTTTATCGATGGCTGCATGCCACGACGACACCACCAATGGTGGCGATATCGGCAACGGCGACGCCAGCGACGTGCCAGAGCTCGACGGTGACGTGACCGACACGGCCGAGGAGGACACGGCACCGGCCGAGGACACGACGCCGGACGAGGACACGACGCCGGACACCACGCCGGACACCACGCCAGACACGACCCCGACGGGCGGTGACTTCGGCGACCCATGCAACGATGCTGACGACTGCAACTCGAACTGGTGCGTCCAGGGCGCAGACGGCTTTGAGTGCTCCCGGACCTGCATCGACGAGTGCCCGACGGGCTACGAGTGCCGTCCGGTGACCGACGGTGGCGGCGACCCGACGTTTTTGTGCGTGGACGTGACGGCCCGCCTCTGCCAGCCCTGCAACGAGCACGCCGACTGCAACGACGGCGTGCCGACGGCACCCAACCTCTGTGTCCCGCGAGGTGATGAGGGCTCGTTCTGCGGGCTCAACTGCGGCGACGGTGGCTACGCGTGCCCTGCGGGGTACTCGTGCACGGTGCTCGACGGCGCCGACGACGGCGTCTCACAGCAGTGCATGCCCGACAGCGGTGAGTGCGACTGCAACGGCGCGTCCATCACCCTCACGCTCGGGACGGCCTGTGGCGTGACCAACGAGTTCGGTACGTGCGACGGCACCCGCGTTTGCGGCGCCGAGGGGCTGACCGAGTGCGTGGCGCCCGGTGACCAGGTACCGGCCGCAGAGATCTGCAACGGCCTCGACGACAACTGCGACAACCAGATCGACGAGGGCTACCAGCAGGTGGCGTGTGAGCTTGTGAACGCATTCGGCACCTGCCCTGGTGTCACGAGCTGCTTTGAGGGTGCAGAGAGCTGTGGCGGCACGCCCGCCATTCCTGAGGTCTGTGACGGCGAAGACCAGAACTGCAACGGTGAGATCGACGAAGGATTCGACGACCTCGATGGCGACGGAGAAGCCGACTGCGTCGACGGCGATGACGATGGCGACGGCGTTCCCGACGCTGAAGACAACTGCCCCGACACCAACAATAGCGACCAGTCCAACATCGACTTCGACTCGTTGGGCGACGCTTGCGACCCTGACGCCGATGGCGACCTGACGTCCAACGCCAACGACTGCCAGCCCTTCGACGCCACTGTGCACCCCAACAGCGTCGAGGTGTGCAACGGCGTCGATGATGACTGCGATGATGAGGTGGATGAGGGCTTCGGCGACCTCGACGGCGACACGATCAAGGACTGCGTGGACCCTGATGCGGACGGTGACGGCGCAGACAACGACAACGACAACTGCCCGGTGACGCCCAACCCCGACCAGCTCGACACGGACGGTGACAACATCGGCGACGCCTGCGAGGACGACCTCGATGGCGACGGCGACCCCGACATCACGGACTGCGCCCCGAGCGATCCCATGATCTTTGCCGGTGCGCTCGAGATCTGTGACGGCATCGACCAGAACTGCAACGCCATCGCTGACGAAGGGTTTGCCGACGTGGACGGTGACGGCACGGCGGACTGTCTCGACGACGACGACGACGACGACGGCGTCGATGACGAGAACGACAACTGCCCGACGGTGGCCAATCCAAACCAAAACGACCTCGACGGCGACCTCGAAGGCGACGCGTGTGATGTCGACGACGACGGCGACGGCGACAGCGACGACATTGACTGCGGCCCGCTGGACGCCGACATCAACTCGAACGCGGTCGAGACCTGCGACCAGATCGACAACAACTGCGACAACGTCATCGACGACGAGGATGCCGAGGGCTGCACCGTCTACTACTTCAACCAGGACAACGACGCGTTCGGCGCCGCCATCGCAAGCAAGTGCTTGTGCGAGCCGACGGCGCCCTACACGGCGACCCAAGCCGGCGACTGCAACGACCAGAACCCGCAGATCTTCCCGGGCGCGACCGAGACCTGCGGCAACGCCACTGACGACGACTGCGACAACGAGATCGACGAGCAGGACGCGGTCGGTTGCGATCCCTACTATGTCGACAACGACCAGGACACCTGGGGTCTGGCCGGCGAGACCACGTGCCTTTGCAAGGCCAAGCCGGGCTTTGCCACCCGCGACGGTGACTGCAACGACGACGTGGCCAGCATCAACCCGGCGGCACTAGAGCTCTGCGGCGACGCTGTTGACAACGACTGCGACGAGCTGATCGACGAAGAGAACGCCCAGCTCTGCCAGAACTTCTACCTCGACGGCGACGAAGACAACTTCGGCCAGACCGCCGACCGAAAGTGCCTCTGCGGCCCGGAGGGCGACTACACGGCGCCCGCGGGCGGAGACTGCGACGACACCGACCTCAACAACTTCCCGGGCAACGCCGAGCAGTGCGACGGCCAGGACAACAACTGCAACACGATTGCGGATGAGGCTGTCCAGACCACTTACTACCTCGACAACGACGGCGACGGCATCGGCGGCACCGTTACCATCAACGACTGCGACCCGCCCGACGGGTACGTGGGCGTCACCGGTGACTGCAACGACAGCGACCCCGACAACTTCCCGTCCAACCCCGAGGTCTGCGACGGCAAGGACAACAACTGCAACGGCTCTGCCGACGAGGGCGTCACCACGGTGTTCTACGTCGACCAAGACGAAGACGGCTTCGGCGGCACAACCCAAGAGTCAGCATGCACCGCCCCCGACGGCTTCGTCGCGGTGGCCGGCGACTGCAACGACTTCAACGACCAGATCTACCCGACCAACGACGAGAGCTGCAACGACATCGACGACGACTGCAACGGCGTCATCGACGACGGCCTGACCACCATGACCATCTACCGGGACAACGACGGCGACGACTTCGCAGCACCGAACGCTGAGACCCAAGACAAGTGCAACGTACCTGTCGGCTGGACGACGCCGATGGACCCGGACGGGGACGGCACCGATGATTGGGATTGCGATGACTCTGACGTGACGGTCTACCCATCGGCCCCCACCCAGTGCGGCGACCAGAAGGACAACAACTGCGACGGTTATGTGGATCGACTCTGCTTCACGCCATGCGCTGGGAACTGGCCCTACAAACTAGACAATGCCCGCGGCGCGACCGACATCTCCGTGCGCGACCTGGACGGCGATGGCAACCAAGAGGTCATCGTCCAAGACGGTTGGGGCTTTGCGATTGTCGACAACCAGGGCAACCCGCTCTTCGAAGACTCCTCTCAGACCAACAATGTCAGTCGTGGGCCTGTCGTGCTCGCCGATGTTGACGACTACGGCACGTTCGGCGCAGGGCTTCAGACCCTCGAGGTCTTCGGCGGTACCTACAGCCGAGCTCACCTCTACAAGCTCAACGCCGACGACACGGTCACCGACTTCACCAGCAACACAGACACCGTGTACGACGCGTCGCCGTTCATGGCGCGTGACATCGACGGAGATGGCGTCGTCGAGTTGCTTAGCACGAGCTGGTGCGTGAAGAGTCAGGCGACGCGCGTGTGGAAGTTCGACACAGTGACGGACGAGATCGACCTGGTGCTCGACATCGCCAACGCGGAGAACATTCCCGGAGCAGCCACGACCAGCACGTGCCAGTACACGAACGGGCGCTTGCTCACAGACCTTGATGGTGACGGCACCATCGAGCACATCTACACCAACGGCTACGCACGCCCCGGATTCCCAACCAACTGGTCGAACAAGATCTATGTCGTCGACCCGCTCGTAGGAACTCCCTTCTGCCCTGGCGGCGGCACGCCGACGGTAGATTGCTTTAACACCGACATCGCGGGGCTTGAGGGTGGCTCGGTTCGCGCGCTGTTCCGCTACGACGACGAGATTCGCGTCCAGATCGTCTACTTCGACATCAGCAGCGGCTCGCCTGTCTCGGCAATCCGCTACTGGCGGTTCGACCTCAGCGGCGCGATCCTGGAAGGCCCGACAACCGCGAACCTTCTCTACACGGATGTGGTCGACATCGACCGCGACGGTACTCGCGAAAACAACAGCCTCACGACCCGTCTAGGACTCTTCGATGTCGATGGCGACACCTATCCGGACCTGATCGACGCGACGGGGGACTCACTGCGCGTACGCCTCTACAACGTGGCGACCAAGAACTGGACGGTCAACGTCGGCTCGACAAAGACGATCGGCGGAACCTCGCAGACAGCCCGGGCACTTTGGGACATGGACAGAGACGGTCGCATCGAGGTCATCAGCGGCGACGACACCGGCGAGGTCTACTGTCATAAGCTCGGCGGCGACACGTGGAACCAGCTCGATGTGCTTCCCCCGCGCTTCGACAACCACCTCCTCACATTCCAGTGGGACAACTACGAGCCCAACGACGGCAATGACGCGGACGCCGACGGGATGCCCGACCCCGGCAGCTACGTGGCGGTACCTTCAGCGTTGACGAACTTCGGTGACTTCTCAAGCTATCTGTCGAGCCCGACCGACAAGGATTACTTCTTGGTCAACACGGCATGGAGCGGTCAGCTCTGCCTCCAATCGCCCCGAGACACCCCGTACAAGCTTGAGGTCTATGCGTTTGACCGCGGCGCCAACAAGCCCGCGGGGCTGATTCACGTGGATGATGGCGCGGCGCTACGGAAGTGCGCGCGGGGCAACACATTCAGCCTCAACAACAACATCGATTACCCACGCTATGGCGAGTACCGATTCATCGTGGCTATCTCGGCGACCACCGGCGGGACTGTAGACAAAGACCGTCCGTACTGGATCGAAGCGACCAAATAGTGACCGCGCCATCGCGCATGATGGCCGCCGAGTACGAGGACCCGTGCCGTGACTGAGCCTCAAGGTATTGTTGTTGGCGATGACGGCGTCCGGCGCTGCTGGTGGGGTGCGAGCACGCCGGATTATTGTGGCTACCACGACGACGAGTGGGGGCTGCCGACAGGCGACGACCGGACGCTCTTCGAGAAGGTCTGCCTCGAGGGCTTCCAGTCAGGGCTCAGCTGGCTGACCATCTTGCGCAAGCGCGACAACTTCCGCGCAGCGTTCGACGGCTTCGACCATCGTAAGGTCGCTCGCTACGACGATGGGGATGTTGAGCGTCTGCTGGGCGATGCGGGCATCGTGCGGCATCGCAAAAAGATCCTGTCGACGATCAACAACGCTCAGCGTGCGGGCGAGCTCATTGCCGAGTTCGGCTCGCTGGCCGCCTACTTCTGGCGTTTCGAGCCGCGGCCAGAAGACCGACCAAGCGAGATGACGAAAGCCGCGCTCATGTCGCTCAACAAGACACCGGCATCCACAGCGCTTGCCAAAGACCTCAAGCGCCGCGGCTGGAGCTTCGTCGGCCCGACCACAGCCTACGCGTTCATGCAGGCGATGGGGCTCGTCAACGACCACCTTGAAGGCTGCGACGTTCGACCACGCATCGCGACAGCGAGGACCGGCTTTACACGTCCGTAAGTTTCGCGGTCCGCCTTTCAGTGAGTTGTGCGGGTGCACCCGCAACGAGTGAGAAAGTTCAGCCCACCTGCGACTTTTTCGTCAATCGAGCCTTCCGACCGGCCGATTGACTTAACTCACCGACGCTACAGCCCCTTTGCCAAGCTCCCTTGCGAGCGGCGAGCCAACGCTCGCTTGCAAGGCCATGCCACCTTTCGGAGATGCCATGATCTTCCACGCCATGACGCCACCGCCCCGACTCATTGCCTTGCTCGCGCTCATGGCTGCGCCGACCGCGGCGTGCGACATCGAGACGTTGCGCGAAGGAACCGTCGAGTACAGCGGCGGCGACGCGGTCGCAAATAGCAGCGCCCTCGCCAAAAGCGACGAGCTCCCACTCTCAAGCCTGCCTGCCGAGGTCGACTTCGACCTCATCAAGACCCACGTCCTCGCGCCGGCGGGCTGCACGAGCTCGTACTGCCATGGCGGAGTGCTCGACGACCGCGACACGCTCGTCAACGTCGCCGCCGGCAACAACACCTGCGAGGAAGGTCGCTTCGTGATGCCTGGTAAGCCCGAGGAGAGCTTGCTTTGGCTGAAGGTAGCGCCGGGTGTGGATGTCTGTGGCGACAAGATGCCGCTCGACCAACCGGCGCTCTCCGACGACCAGCTCGACCTCCTCTACGCCTGGATCCAGAGCGGCGCTCGCTGACCATCGTGGCGAGCGCGAGCCACGACGGACGGTCACGACGCCTGAGCGATGGCGCGACGCGCCGGTTCGTGGTTGGCTTTGACCATGCAATCATCATTTCTCAACGAGGTCCTGCTGCCGGTCGCGCTTGCGATCATCATGCTCGGGATGGGCTTGTCGTTAACGACCGCCGACTTCAAGCGCGCGTTCGCTCAGCCGAAGGCACTGCTCGCCGGTCTCTTCGGGCAGATGCTGGTCTTGCCGCTGCTCGGCTTCGCCGTGGTCTCGCTCTTCTCGCTTAGGCCAGAGGTCGCCGTGGGATTGATGATCCTCACGTTTTGCCCAGGCGGAACCACGTCCAACATCATCACGTACCTCGCTCGAGGCGACCTCGCCGTGTCGGTCTCGCTCACGGCTTTTGTCTCGCTCATCACGCCGCTCACCATCCCGCTCTTCGCGGCGCTAGCGACGAGCCACTTCATGGGCGATAGCGCCGAGTTCTCCATGCCGATCCTCCAGACGATCGGTGCGCTCGTCCTCATCACGCTGGTTCCTGTCGCCATTGGGATGGCGATCCGAGCCCGCGCGCCCAGCTTCGCCGAGCGCAGCGAGCGGATGGTCAAGCTCGTCTCGGTCGTGTTTCTCTTCGCCATCATCGCCGCCATCCTCATCCGCAACAAAGCGCAGCTCGGCAACCTCTTCGCCGAAGCCGGAGTTCCGGCGCTGGTGCTCAACCTCACCGCCATGGCGGCCGGCTACCTCCTAGCGCGCGCAGCCACTCTTGGACGCTCCCAGACCACCGCGATCACCATCGAGGTTGGTATCCAGAATGGAACGACCGCGCTGCTCATCACGGCGACCCTCATCGGCAACAACCTCATGACGATTGGGCCGGCCGTCTACTCGCTGGTCATGTTCGCAACCGGTGGCGTCTTTGCACTGTTCGCAGGCCGCGCGGCCGACGCGCGCGAGCGAGCGGGTGTTGCTTGAACCCACTGAGCGGCGCTCGGCGGCCTCAATCGGCTAAGGGTTGCGGTGACGACGCGTCACGTAGCGCTCGCTCACGCGCTTGAACAGGCGGCCGATCCGACGCTCGGTGAGCTTGTCGCCGTCGTAGTGTCTCGCGGCCACGCAGACGGTCTCTGCGCCGATGAGCGACAGCAAGACCCGACGACGCCCCCGGACAATGACGAGGCGACCTGGTGGTTGGTCGTCGAGACGCATCATAAACCGGTGGGCGTTCTTGCATCGAAGACGCCGCTTGGCGTCAAACGCCGCCCCGTGAAAGGCTTCCGTGAGGTCTCGCTGCGTGTTCGCGACATTGACCGACGTGCACGCCTGCTGAGCTGCGTGCCGAGTCAGCGACGCGACCAGCGGATCCCGGCGCCCAAGCACCATCGTCAACTCAAGCCGCTCCGCATTGCCCCGGTGGACCACCACCACCATTGAGGCACCGACGGCTCTCGCATCGAGCGCATCTGCCAGCCCCCTCTCGCTCTTGATATCGGCCCCGTCGACGGCGAGGACGAGGTCGCCCCGCTGCAGACCCGCGGCCGCGGCCGGACTGTCGGCATAGACCTGCCGAAGCTGCACCCCGGCGTTGGTGTCAGCAAACTGGATCCCAGCCCACGGGCTCTGGGACGTCAGCTCGCTGAGGAGCTCGTCCCGGTCGAACCAGCCAGGCGAGCCCGCGTCATAGACATCGAATGGAATCGGGCAGGGATCACCCGCAAGTGCTGGCGAGGCCATTCCCCCCAACACGACCACCATCCACACAAAGCGTGCGCCTAGCATCACTCCCCCCCTCGCTGTTCAGTCCGCGCAGTGTACCAGACGCCTGCGCGATTGCAGAGCATCGGCGCGGTCTACCTGGCCATCGAGGGCGAGCGCTGTGAACGAGCCCGCGGCGGCCGTCAACGCTTGGTCTGTGGCAATGGCGCCTCAGACGCAACAGCGCCGAGGCCTGCATGGCGCTGCTGACGTCGGTTGCCGCTGCTCCGACGGTGCGTCGTTTCGACGGGCCGTAGCCGGCGCGGTAGCTTTCGGCCGGTCCGCTCATAGTCGGAGGCGAGCGCGGCGCGTACGTCATCGACCGCTGCCCCGACCACGTCCACAAGATAGCCATAGAGCAGCTCTGCTGTCCGATCGAGAGCGATCCGGTGGACCCGGTCATGGGTCGCGAACACATGCTCCGTGAACGCCGCGAACGCGCTGAACACGTCACTCCCGCGCCAGATAAGCGGCGCGGTCACCATGAAGTTGCCGCGGTTGACGACCACATCCCAGAGGTGCGCGAAGCGCTTCAGGCGCTGCATCTCCGCAAAGGGTATCGCGTCGGTCTGCAAGACCTCGTAAGGCGGCTCAGGGTCAAACCGAAGTCCAAAGGCCTCCGTGTGACGCACGATGGGGGTTCCTCGCAGCCGCTTGAGAACGCCGACCTGTATCTCGTCGGGACCCATCGCATGCAGCCGGTTAAAGCCCGACGCGAAGCCGGCAGCGTCCTCGCCAGGAAGCCCGATGATGAGATCAGCATGGACGTGCGCATGGCTGTGCTCAGCCAGGAACGCGAAGTTGTCGCGCATGCGCTCTTGGTGCTGCCGGCGGCTGATGCGGGCGCCGACGTCGGGGTCCAGGCTCTGGACGCCGATCTCAAGCTGGAGTGATCCAGCCGGAAACTGCGCGATGAGCGTGCGGAGCTCCGCAGGCAAGCGGTCCGGAATCATCTCGAAGTGCACGAAGAGCTCAGGCCTCATACGCTCCAAGAAGAACCTCAGGATCGTCGCGCTCGTCGCCGCTTTGAGGTTGAAGGTCCGGTCGACGAACTTGAACTGCCGCGCGCCACGGTCGAGCAGGCGCTCGAGCGCTGCGAGGAACGTGTCGATCGGGAAGGGCCGGACGCGCTGATCAAGCGACGACAGGCAGAACTCGCAGCGGAATGGACACCCCCGGGACGCCTCGACATACAAGACGCGGTGGGCGAGGTCTTCGTCGCTGTAGGCTTCGTACGGCAGCGTGAGCGTCGCCAGGTCTGGCTGGCCGCCGTGAATGAACTTCTCGAGGGTCTTCGGCGCTGCCAGCGCCGCCTGGCCGGGTCCGGACGGCACCGGCGCTCGTACGTAGCGACGGCACACGTCACGAAACGCCAGCTCCCCTTCGCCGGCGACAACATGGTCCGCCAGCGCGCAGATCGCTTGCTCGGCCGGTTCGTGGCTCACCTCGGGGCCTCCGACCACGACAACAAGCTCCGGTCGAATCTTTTTGAGCACTCGAACCAGCGACGTCGTCTGCGTGACGTTCCAGATGTAGACACCGAGGCCAACGATGGTCGGCTGCTTGGCGAGAATCTGCTCGGCGATGTCACGGGTAGACTGCTTGTCGGTGAACTCGCACAGGACTGAAGAGTCCCGCAGCTCTTCGAGGTTTTCACGCAGGTAACGCAACCCGAACGATGCGTGGATGTACTTCGCGTTGATCGTCGCGAGCACGATGGGGGTGGATGGCGGCCTTCCGAGGTCGGCGCGTTGAGTCGGTGCTGTCACGGCGCCATGATAGGAGCAAGCCTGCCCATGCGTCACGTGCCGCAAGCAAGCCCGCCGCAGTTGCCGCGTGTTCGGTGGTCCACTACGCGAAGCTGCGGCGGTCATGCGTCGGTGTCACAAGGCCAGGCTACGAAGTCGCCGAGTGCCACGTGTCACTTGTGCGGCAACAGCACCCTATGAGTCGTATTGACCCGTAGAATACGGGGTCAGCGCACTCACCGGGAACGCCAAGCGCCCGCGGAGGCCTCGTTAGCCAAACTGACGTCCTCTGACAAGGCTGCTGATTCGGTCCGTACTACCCCCGCAGGCCTAGGTCTGACCGCGTTCCGCGTCTACGGAAGTCTCCAGTGACGCGGCAGACAGACTTTTTTTCACCTCGTTGTTACTGATCACCACGCGGCCCTGTGACCATGGGCCTCCCGAGGCACCGACCCCTCGCGGATCCCCTTACGGTGGGGATCCGCAGCCGAGGCGAGTCTCTCAGAACCTGTCCACAACGCTGTACAGCCAACCGACCGCGCGGGTGGAAGTTGCAAAGAAGCGCTTCCCTGGACTTTCAATCTTGAAAAAAAGGCGCTAGACCGGCCCCACACACACGGGGACCGCGATACCAAACACCTAACCCGTGATTCCCAACTTTTGGAGAAAGCAATGTACAAGAAAGATATGGCTGCAAAGCTCGCTAAGAAGACCGGTCTGACCCAGGCAAAGGCCCTCGAAGTCATCAACGTCCTCTTTGACGCACGTCCGCGTCACGGCATCATCGCCATCGAGCTCGACGCTGGCCGTAAGGTCACCATCCCCGGCTTCGGTACCTTCGGCACCAAGAAGCGTGCTGCACGTACGGGCACCAACCCCGCCACGCGCAAGAAGATTGAGATTCCGGCGAAGACCTACCCCTACTTCCGCGCCGGCAAGACCCTCAAGGATCGCGTCGCCGATTGATCATCGCTTCATGTCACTGTCGAGTGCCTAGTGCACGCCGACAGTGACAGCGATATTCGAATCGCCTCTTGATGCCCGGTGCATGCTTCTTCGCATGAACTGGATATCAAGAGGCTTTTTGCGTTGTACCAAGAGACTGAACAGGTCTTGACAATGACATGGTGAGTGCCGGTCGAAGGACCGAGAGATGACGTGCGCGGCACGCTCGTTGCCGGGAAACGAGGATTCTGGGACGCGCGTGAGGTGTGCCGCGGGGTGACAACCGAAGGGGAACCACAACGCGGGTTGCAAGGGGCGCAGCTCCTGAGTGATCCTGAGATCGACAGGAGCTGCGCCCCTGGACCCGCGTTGAGCACATCACGCGCGTCATCAGATTTCTCGCTTCGCCGCGAACGCTGCTAGTGCGCAGCGAAATTTCGAACGTGCCGTAGTAGGCACTTCGGCCACCGAGCGATGCGAGTCTCGCAACGGCGAGCGCTTTGTCTTCGTCTAGCCTGCGACCGGGGTGTCCGTGCGGTTGGCGCAATGCTGCACGGCAGACGTTTACGCGGACGGAAGTGACGATGCTGCGTCGATGCGGGCGCAAGCGAGGTCTGCGTGTGGAGGCCTTCGGCCGGGATGGTGTGTCTGGATACGTCGCCCGAGACGAGCAACGTTACCGGGGCCGCCGAGCCGCGAGAAGACCAGGATGAGCAGGCTCCCGTCGCGAAGGCTCGCGCTATCGCAGCGTCTCCGGGGCCTCCACGAGGCTTCGATAAAGGGCTCGAACGTACTTCTCGGTCGAGATGAACTCCCACGAGAGCCAGCCGTACTTCTTCGGAAGCCCGGCGTTGACCGCGTCGTCCTCCGAAGCTCCCTCAGCGATACGAGAACGAATGAGTCCGACCGTCTCCTTGAGCATGCCGAGATACCGCTCAAGCCCGGCGATATTGGACGCAGGTCCATGGCCAGGAATCACGATCGCTTCCTTCGGAGCCCGCTTGAGCACATCTTCAATCGCCGCGATCACCCCCTGAATGGAGCCGCCGCTCTCAAGGTCAACGAAGGGGAAGCGCCCCTCAAAGAAGATGTCGCCCATGTGAACGACCTGAGCGTTGACGAAAAACACGACGCTGTCGCCGTCCGTGTGAGCGTTCGGGTAGTGGCGCAGCCGAATGGTCTCGCCGTTGAAGTGGATGGCCATGTCGCTCTGGTAGGTCACGTCAGGCAGCGCCGTCTTCGGCAGCGGCTGGTAGGTCTTGCGAGGCAGCCGCTGGATCTTGGAGAGGCGCTCGCGCACGTTGTGGTGTGCAACCACCTCAGCACGCGGTCCAAAGTGGACGTTGCCCGACGTATGGTCAGCGTGCCAGTGGGTGTTGAGGACGTAGTGAGGTGCGGTCGCGCCGTGCTTCGGATCCGCCTTTGCGATGACGGCCTGGATCTTTTCGGCGAGCGGCACAAACTGGTCGTCGACCAAGAGGAGGCCGTCGGGCCCGGTGAGGACACCGATGTTGCCCCCAGCGCCCGTGATCATGTGGACGCCACCGCGCAAGGTCTTGAGCTCGACCTTCACATCATCAAAGCGCGCCGACCAAGACGCTGTTGCCGTGAGGGTGAGCGCAAGCAGCGCAAGCAGGAGTCGTTGAGCCATCAGCATTCCTCGTGTTGATTCCAAGAAGTCTAGCGGCTTGAGCGTCCGCTGACGATCCGGCCACACTGACGGTGTATACTCCGGGCATGCACAACCACACTCTGCTGTCTCTGATGCTCGTTGCTGCCTCCATCGGCTGCACCTCAACGCCGCCCGCCATGACCGGTGCTGGCGACGACTCCGTTTCGGGCGACACGATCAGCGACACCGGTGAAGCGGACGTGCTCGATCAAGACACGGTGGCTGCCGCCGACGACTCAGCGGCGTGCTGCACGCCCAGCGACGCTGTCGCCCCCCTCGACGCCGACAGCCCGGACGGCAGCGACGCAGTCATGCTCGACGAGCTTGTCTCGGTCGTGAGCGCATCAGTCACGGCGAGCGCAAGCGCTGGCTACCAGCTCGCGGTGGGCGTTATGAGCACGGAAACAGGCTGCGAGCAGTACGCGAACTGGTGGGAAGCGGTCGACATCGACGGGACCACGCTCCTCTATCGCCGGATCCTTGGCCATAGCCACGTCAACGAGCAGCCCTTCGTCCGCTCCGGCGGCCCCGTGACGGGCAGCGATGACGTCGTGGTCGTTCGCGCGCACGGGAACGTCGGCGGCTACGGGCGTCAGGCGCTCCAAGTCACGCTCAGCGATGGATCCTCGGTCCCGATCACGCTGCCTGTAGGTTTCGGAGCGGCGCTTGAAACGGCTGAGCCGCTACCTACTAGCTGCGCGTTCTGAGCTCGTCTCAAGGCGGCGGTGCGCTCGGCATGTCTAAGCTCACGGTCGCAAGCTCTACCCACCCCTCACCACTGCTGCGAGGGCAGCGACGCGGGCCTCGGACACCGGTGCGCGCCAGTCACCGCCTTCCTTGAGCGCCGTCCCTACGATGAGCGCGTCGGCAACACCGGCGGCAGCAGCAGCCGATGCCTCGGTGATGCCGGAGCCGATCGCCACCGGTAGGCCAGCTTCTTTGGCGGCACGGACGTCGTCGAGCGAGGTCGGCTGACCGGTCGACGTGCCGGTGATGATCAAGGCATCGGCGGCGCAGAACCGATGGCCACGCGCCATCTCAGCAATCGAGAGGTCCGCGGTCAGCGCGTGGGAGGCGTGCTTCTTCTTCACATCCGCCCAGATCGCAACGTCTGCGCCAAGCGCCGCGCGCAACCGCGTCACCGGGCCTGCGCTGGCTTGCATGAGGCCCTCGTCGGCGACATGCGCGTAGGCGAACGCCTCGCAGCGAACGAACGCGGCGCCTGCAGCCACCGCGACCCCGATCGCCTCCACATTCGCGCCGGCTAGGACCTGAACCCCTGTGGGCAGCCCGAGCCTCGTCACCGCCGCTGTCGCGACCGCCATGGACGCCACGGTCTCGGGCGGCACCGCGCCGCGAAGGTAGGGCAGATCGTGCATGTTCTCGACGATGAGCGCATCACAGCCGCCCCGAACCAGAGCCTGGGCGTCACGGACGACCGACGTGATGACCGAGCCCATGTCGCCACCCCAACCCGGGCTTCCCGGGAGTGCTGGCACGTGGACCATGCCGATCAGCACGCAGCGTTTATGTCCAAACATCGACACCTCGACCTTCTGGTTGGCCGATAGCTTTGCTCATCTCGCCGCAGAACGCACCTGCCGGGCTACCGCCCCCACCAGCGACCGCGCGCCGATCCGCGCCCCTCAGCGACGACTCTGTCGGGCGGCTTCCCGCGCGCTCACCGCCCGAAGGGAAGTTGACACCTCCGTGGTCAAGTGGTCTTCCCTCCGCCATGTGGGTCATGCTCAGCATCGGCGCGTTGGTGATTGGACCAGTGCTCTTCGAGTTGCTCCGGCGACAGCGCGGCGCCATGGCCTTGCTCGACGGGTTCGTGCTCGTCACCCTGCTCGGCCTGGTGGTCCTCCACCTCGTCCCACACAGCATCGAGATCGGTGGCTGGATGGCTGCTGTCGCCGCTGGCGTGGGCTTCGCCCTGCCCGTTGTCCTTGACGGCGTGTTGCACAAGGCCAACACCGCCAGGCCGTCGCTGTGGATCTTGCTCGCGATCCTCGCTGGGCTCTTTGCCCACGCACTGCTCGATGGCGCGGCGCTGTCGGGCTATGACCTCAGCCACGCGGCGGCCCACAACACCGTTGGCCATGTCCATGATGTGCGCCATGACGCCAGCAAGAGCGTGCTGAGTCTCGCTGTCGTGCTCCACCGTATCCCGCTCGGCCTGCTCTTGTGGTGGGTCGTCCGGCCCCGTGTGGGCATTAAGGCGTGCCTCGTCGCCCTCGCGACCATCGCAGCCGCGACCTGGCTCGGCTACGCCGGCGGCACCGAGGCCCTCGACGGTGCCCCGCTCGAAGCCCTCGCCATCTTCCAAGCGCTCATTGCGGGGTCCCTCTTTCACGTGGCGTTCCACCACCCGCCGACGCTCCCGCGAGTCGACAAGCAGGTCGCGTTCTTCGGTGGGATCGGCGGGCTGCTGGCGCTGGCTGTCCTCTACGGCATGGACGCCGGGCACGGCGAACACACCGGCGAGTCCAGCGCCGACGTCTTTGTGACGCTCGTCTTTGAGAGCGCGCCGGTGCTACTCCTCGCGTTCGTCCTCGCCGGCCTCGTGCGCGCCTTTGTCAGACCCGGGTCGTTGGGCTGGCTGGGTCGTGGTGGACCGCTCTCTGGCGCGACGCGCGGTACCGTGTTCGGTTTGCCCTTGCCGATCTGCTCCTGCGGCGTCGTCCCCCTCTACGAATCGCTCGCTCGCGCCGGCGTCCCCGCGACCGCTGGCGTCGCGTTTCTCATCGCGACGCCAGAGCTCGGTCTCGACGCGGTGCTCCTGTCGATCCCGCTGCTGGGCGCCGAGCTGACGATCGCCCGGGTCGTTGCGGCTGTCGTCGTCGCGCTAGCGGTCGGCGCCCTGGTCGGCGCCTGGATCCAGCGCCACCACCCAGCCACGAGCGATGCGCAGAAGTCCGTCGTGCTCGGCTCACGGCGCGATCGGCTCAAAGCCGGCCTGCAGTACGGACTGGGCGAGCTGGTCGACCACACCTTCCCCTGGATCCTCGTCGGGCTGGTCGTCGGTGCGCTCCTTGCCCCAAGCCTTGACCTCACAGCGCTCAGTGCGCTGCCAGCGGGCCTCGACGTGGTCATCTTCGCCGTCGCTGGGCTGCCGCTCTACATCTGCGCATCGGGCTCGACGCCGCTCGTAGCCGTGATGGTGGCTAATGGTCTCTCACCTGGCGCGGCCATCGCTCTCCTGCTGACCGGCCCCGCCACCAACCTCACGACCTTTGGCGTGTTGAGCAAGCTACACGGCGTCCGCGCGGCCTGGGTCTTCGGCGCTGGAGTCACCGGACTCGCGGTCGTCAGTGGCCTGGTCACGAACGCGGTCATCTCGCCCGATGCGCTCATCGCCTTTGAGCACCAAGACATCGAACACCGTGGCTGGCTCGCGTGGGCGTCGGTCGTTGCGCTCTCAGTGCTGGTCGTCGCCTCGGTGCTCCGTACCGGCCCGCGCGGCCTCATCTGGGGCATGCGGCCGCACGCCGCCGACGACCATCACGGCCATGACCATGGCCACCACCACCACCATCACGACGACCACGACCACTCGCACGACCACGGCGAGGCTGACTGCGATGGTCGTGACCACGACCACGACCACTAAGCCGCTACAGCACCGCTCAGACGAATTGCATCCGAATGGGTGCGGACTTATCCCGATAAACTCCCTCGTCGCTCCTTCAGCGACGGCCCAAAACCGCGCCGATCCGCACGCTACCCACCCGTTCGGTGCTCGAGAGCAGATGTCGGCGGACGGGGGGACCTCCGCTGGATGTGGCCGCTGGTGGTCATCTGCTGGGCGATGTTGGGCTGTGGCCACAGCGGCGCAGAGCGCTTAGGAGTGCCCGAGGTTGCGGGTGAGCCCGGCGCTGCGCTGGATGCAGCCAGTGACGCCATCGCTCAAGGGGGTGGCGCCCCGGGGCTGAAGCAACTCGCGGCGGCGCGCCTGTCGATGGGTTACCTCGTCTCCGCGCGTGCCGCGGCGCATCGCGCGATCGGTTACTCGCCTGATGACGTTGGCTCCCACGTGCTCGTGGCGCGGGCCGAAGCTCAGCTCGGCCGGCCGCGCGAGGCCGTTG
>CALHXW010000437.1 GCA_938040325.1 uncultured bacterium
AACGGCTTTCGGAACGCGTACATGCAGAAGTAGGTCATGAACGCGGCAACGATGGCGTAGCCGGCGAACTGCGCGTCATTGGCGCGCGACAGCCAACGCGTCAGCGGATGAGAACTCTCGGCTGTCTCCGTCGTCTGCGAATCGCTCATCAGCGTCTCCGGCCAGCTTGCGGCGGCGATCTTGCTTGGGGCGTGACCGGCAACCGTGGCCGGAGCATCGCAGGTCCGCCGGTCACTGACAACGGGCGCTCGCTCCGCCCGGACTTCCCATTAGCGTGCTGCGGTGGTTCAATGGTGCGAAGACGGGGGAAGCACATGGGGATTTTCGTTCAGTCACTGCCGGCTCTGGGCCGTCTCTCGCCAGCACTCGCGGCACTCGTGTGCATGGTCGTGGGCGCGACCGATCCGTCGCAGGCCGCTGTGACCAATCCGAAGCCGGGCGTGACGCTCGTCACGAACACCGGTCGCGCGACCCTCGCCATCAACCTCTGCTACCCAGGCATCTCGGTCCGGGCGACAAAATACAACGAGCGTGGCCGCACCGCGTCGAGCTTCGCCCAGCTTCTCGGCCTGACCGCGGCCATCAACGCCGACTTCTTCAACTTTCCGAGCACGTCTCAGGTGGTCGGCAAGGCGCGCGGAGATGGTCAGGCGTGGCCGGCAGGAGCTACCGGGCTCTACAACGAACACCGCCACTACTGGCAGTTTGGGCCGAAGCTCGCTGAGGGCGCCGTCGACGACGCCATCGCCATCGCCGCAGCCGCCACCGACGTGGTGGGAGGCCACGACTGGATCATTCGCTTCGGCAACGTGCAGACCGTCTGGGACGACCACTGCTTCTACACCTGCCCGAAGCGCCGCACGGGCATGGGCCTCAGCGAGGACCGACGCTGGCTCTACCTGACGGTGTCGGATGCGGGGCTTGGGCATATTCAGCTCGCCAACGCCATGATTGCGGATGCGGCTGCGGCCGGTGCGCCGCCGATCTTTCACGCCTCAAACATGGACGGCGGCGGCTCGAGTCAGATGTGGGTTAACGGCTCGTGGGCGATCTCAAGCACCCGGCAGGTCGCCAACCACATCGGCATCTACACCGACTCCACGCGGCACTCGAGCTGCAAGCCCTTCTACGGCGCATCGTTTATGAGCTCGACACTGCCCGTGCAGGGACAGGGAACCATCACGCTTGAGCCCGGCGAGGTGGTCACAGGCACGGTGAGGTTCTTGAACACCGGCACCGAGCCATGGACCAACCTGACCAAGATTGCGCCCATCCCACGGGACCAGGCGTCGCCGGTCGCAGCGGCTCAGTGGCAGGCCGCATCGCGCATCTCGAGCGTGCAGGGGACGGTCAACCCCGGCCAGGTCGGCACGTTCAACATCAGCTTTCGCGGCAACACGCCAGGGACCTATGTCCAGGGGATCGGGCTGCTCCAAGAGCTCTTCACGTGGTTTGCGCAGGCACCGCTTGGTGGCGGACCACCCGACGGCAGCGTCGCGTATCGCGTTGTCGTCAACAGCTGCGCGCCCGACTGCGCTGGCAAGCAGTGCGGTGGCGATGGCTGCGGCGGGAGCTGCGGCACCTGTGGCGGGGGAACGACGTGTCAGGGCAGTCAGTGCGTGTGCGCGCCCGACTGCGCCGGCAATCAGTGCGGAGGCGATGGCTGCGGGGGGAGCTGCGGCACGTGCGAGGCAGGCGAGAGCTGTGCCGGTGGCGCGTGCGTGTGCAGCCCCGACTGTGAGGGCAAAGACTGCGGGCCAGACGGCTGCGGCGGCAGCTGCGGGATCTGCCCGACACAGCACACCTGCAACGCCGGCGAGTGCTCGTGCATCCCCATCTGCTTCGGGCGCGAGTGCGGCGGCGATGGCTGCGGGGGAAGCTGCGGCAGCTGCGCCGACAGCCTTGAGTGCGACGACAGCGGTGCGTGCGTCTGCGTCCCGTCACCGGAGGTCTGCGACACCCTCGACAACGACTGTGACGGCGAGACCGACGAAGACGTTTGCGGCAGCGAGCCGTGCTTTCCTGGGTTCACCCAGCCCTGCGACCTCGATCCGCTGCCCGAAGGCTGCCCGTCGGGGCTGTCGACCTGCGAAGACAACGGATTCTGGGGCCCGTGCGAGGTGCCGCAGAGCTGCCTCCCTGGCGCGGATGTCGTTGACGACGTCACGAGCAGCGATGCGTCTGCAGGCGACGCGGGCGGTTCCGGCGATGCAGGCGGTTCGGACGACGCAGGCGGGCCGGGCGACGCGAGCGGGCCGGGCGACGCGAGCGGGCCGGGCGACGCAGGCGGGACCGACGTCGACGGAGGCGCGGATAGCTCCGCTGGCCAGGACTCGTTGACCACCGACACTGGCGCACCTGCGGGGGACGTCGGTGAGGTTGACGTCATGGCGGATGCGACGACAACAAGCGTGGACACCGGTGGTGGGTGCAGCGGTGGACCCGCTGCCAGCTGGTGGCTGCTCGTCGGTCTCGTGGGGCTCTGGCGGCGCCGTCGCGAGGGGCCCCGGGCCTAAGTTCTTGGTCGGACGCCGCAGCCGGAAATAGGGCTGGCCGCAGCAGCACGCGACCGACCCTGTGGAGCAAGCGCTGCACTCAGCGGGCGCCCGCTTGCGCCTGGCAGCGCGCAGAGCGCGTCGAGCGGCGGCGCTTCTTGAGGTACGAGATGCCCGGCGTTGTTCCAAAGCTTGTCGGGTCGTCGACCACGGCGAGCATGTAGGCAGCGAGATCGGCGCGGCTGATCTTGAGGGTCAGGTTGGGAGCGTCCGCCGAAAACCCGTGGGCGAAGTCGCCGAGCGCCGGTCCGTTGGTGAGGTGTGGCGGACGAACGGCGGTCCAGTTGAGCCCGCTGGTGCGGAGGACAGCCTCTTGGCCCTCGTGATCGACGAACGCCCGCTTGAGCAGCAGCGGGACCAGGAGGTAGCGGAGCGTCCAGTCCATGAGGGGCTCGCTGTCGCCAATGCCCAAGACCGACAGACACACGATCCGGTCCACGCCGGTCGCGCGCATGGCGTCGACAATGATCTGGGTGCCTCGGGTGCGCAGCTCGGCTTTTGACCTGGGCGCGGTGCCCAATGCGACCAACACCGCATCGTGCCCCGTGATGGCAGCCGTCACGGTCGCAGGGTCAAGCACGTCACCGACGGCGACGCGGAGGTTCGGATGCTCAACGTCGAGCCGGCTAGCGTCGCGGACATAGGCCGTGACGCGGTGGCCGGCCGTCAGCGCCTGCTCGACGAGCTGGCGGCCGGACGGCCCCGTCGCGCCGAAGATGATGATGTTGCTGTGGGTGGTGGTCGAGCTTGTCATGGTCAAGTTCCTCAAGGCAGTGGGCCAGTGTTTGCGGGCCGGTTGATGAGGTGACTGTGACGCGAGACTGGACATGATTCTAACGAATGGTTCTCATGACTGCATGAGTGATGTTCATGATATGCTCACGCGGACCGATCTGAACTTGCTCGTTGCCTTCGACCTGCTCGCTGAGGAGGTCAGCGTGACGCGCGCCGCCCGTCGGGCGGGCGTGAGCCAGTCAGCGATGAGCCACACGCTCCGGCGTCTGCGCGACGTGTTTGACGACGCGCTGTTGGTACGTGTCGGCGGGGGCATGGTGCTGACGCCGCGCGCTGAAGCTCTGGCGCCACGAGTGCGGGGCGGACTGATGGCTCTCGGCCGCGCGGTCGCCAATCCCGAGGCGTTCGAGCCTGCGACCACCGAGCGTGCCTTTCGTCTCGCGTCGCCGGACCTCTTCGACCTGCTGGCGATGCCCCACCTGATGCGTCGGCTGAACGCGGAAGCGCCCGGCGCTCGGCTTGAGGTGGTGGACTTTGCGCGCCGCGCCATCGCAACGGAGCTTGCGTCAGGCGACGTTGATGTCGCGGTTCAGCCACGTGCTCAGACACCGGGCAGCGCGCACCTCGATGCCGCCGAGGGTGCGCTCGTTGGCCGCAACTTTCGAGGCGACATCATGCGCTGCTTCGTCCGCACGGGCCATCCCGTGCTCAACGTCGCGTGGACCGTGGACGCGTTCATCGCCTATCCCCACGTGCTCGTCTCACCGACTGGACGCGGGGCGGGTCCAGTGGATGCCGCGCTCTCAGCCATCGATCGCTCACGTCGCATCGGACTGCGCGTGCCGAGCTTTGCCACGGCCATTGCTGTGACCGCGTCGAGCGACCTTGTGCTCACCGCGCCAGAGGCGGTCGAGGGCGTCGCAAAGAGCGACCGCCTCGCGTCTCTAACGCCCCCGCTGCCGGTTCGAGGCCACGCCGTGAGTGTCGTCTGGCACCCACGCTTTAGCGACGACCCTGCCCACCGCTGGTTCCGAGAGCTCGTCATTGCGACGGCCAAAGCGGTTGGCCTCGGGAGATAGGCGTCATCGTTTGACGATTTGGAGCCGGCCGCGCTCGAAATACGAAAGGTTCGATTCGATTTTGGAGCTCGGTCAGCCCGCTGTGCCGCCCGCGAAGGGTTCGAGGGTCTCCTGGCTGCGGCTACCCCGACCCGTGCATCGACAAGCTGCGTCTGCACGTCTGCGACGTTGCCACCATGGACTCAGCTCGCAGGCCGCTGGAGCACGACGACAGGCAGTCCTCGGTTGCTGGTCTTGGCGAGGGTCTTCCAGCGGATGCCGCTTGCGTTCTGAAAGCCGTGCCAGCCGGTGATGAACGTGGCGCAGATGTCGGGTCGACCGCGCAAGGCTGCGCCGAGGGCTGAGGTCGTCTTGGCGAGCTCGCCAGCGCCAATCCGCTTGCCATAGGGCGGGTTGCTCACCACGTAGGCGCCTTCGGGAGCGCGCTTGATCATCTGGGCGGCGTCGCTGAGGACGGTCGTCACGAGACCGTAGCCGGCAAGCTCGGCGTTGTCGGTTGCGAGCTGCACCGCACGCGGGGAGTTGTCGCCGGCCCAGATGGTGCCGGTGGCCTGTTTGCCGAGCGGGCCAGCGTCCACCGACCAGTCGCGATAGGCGCGCAGGCTGTGGGAGGCCCATGTGGTCAGCGGCGGAGCGGCGAGGCTCGGTGGCTTGAGCGCGCGGGCGAGCGCCTCGAGTGGGATGGTGCCTGACCCGCAGAACGGATCGACGAGCGGCGCATCTGGGGTCCAGCCCGAGAGCCTGACAACCGCTGCCGCCAGCGTCTCACGCAGCGGGGCAGCCACCTGGTTCTCGCGCCAACCGCGCTTGTGCATGTCGCCGCCGGCATCGACACGCACCGTGCAGAGGTCGTGGCCGAGGCGAAGGTGGACGTCAGGGCAGGGTGGCCCGTTGCCGGCCTCATCGCGGCCGGTCGGTCCGCTGACCGCACCTCCGATGATCTTGGCCGCGCGCTCAGCGATCGCCGACGTGTGGTAGAGCTTCGACTTCTTGCAGCTGACGCGAATGCGCGGTGCGCTTCCATGCTTGAGGTACGCCCGCCACGGGAGCTTGCTGAGGCCTTTCTCGAGGCCCGACCAGTTGCGTGCCTCGAACTGTCCCAAGCGCACGCGCAGCAGCTCGGCCACCCGTGCGTAGTGAGCGACTCTCCAGAGGCCTTCGGCATCGAGCCAGCAGGTTGCACCCCCACCGGTCTGTTTGGGCTTGGCGCCTAGCTCTCGGAGCTCCTCAAGGAGCGGGACCTCCAGGCCTGGCGCGACACCAACGAACGCAGCGAACTTCGTGCTCAAGACATGATCCGGTCTGAGGTGGACGGCCGACCCTATACCGTGGGCCGGCCGTGTCCGCTATTGCGCAGGTGTCGTCGTGCTCTGGACGGCGGGTCCGTTGCCCCAGTCGGCTTGGACAATGCGGAACTCGACGCGTCGGTTCTTGGCCCGGCCTTCCTCGCTGGCGTTGTCGCGAATCGGCTGCGTCTCGCCGAAGCCCTTGGCCTGAAGCCGCGACTTCGGCACGCCCTCCGCGATGATGTACTTCATGACCGCGTTCGCTCGCCGCTGGCTCAGGTCGAGGTTGTAGCCGTCGCGTCCGCGGGAGTCCGTGTGGCCCTCCACTCGGACGAGGGTGATCTCCGGGCGACGCTTGAGGATCTTGGCGACCTGGTCGAGCATCTGGAACGAGCGGGTCTGAATCACGTCCTTGTCGTGGTCGAAGTACACGCGGTCGATGATCTCAATCCAGGCCTCGCCTGCGTCGTTGCGTCTAACGCGCGCCAGGCTGCCATCGGTCGGCCACGCGTTCGGGTCGGCTGCGGGCGCTGGCGCCGGCGCCGGTGCCGGCACAACAGCCTGAGGCTCGCCGTCAGGACACCCGTCGGTGTCGTCGATGCCGTTGGGCGTCTCCGGCTTGTTCATGCAGGCGTCGCTGATGTCCGGGATACCGTCGCGGTCGTTGTCCGGGTCAGGACACCCATCGCGATCCTCAAAGCCGTCCTTGTCTTCGGGCTCATCGCGGCAGACGTCGCGGTCGTCGTTGATGCCGTCGTTGTCGTTGTCGATGTCAGGGCAGCCGTCGCGGTCTTCGTAGTCGTCGAAGTCTTCGGGCTCTTGGGGGCACTGGTCGTCTTCGTTGGTTAGACCGTCGGCGTCCTCGTCACCGGTGGGGTCCAGGTCGGCGTCGAGGACTGGGGTGTACATCACCCAGGCGAAGGCGCGGACGTCAGGCGTCCCATAGCCGCGGCCAAGGCCAGGGCCGGCTTGAACCCCCCAGCTGAGTGGGCCGGCAGGGTTGTGTCGCACGCCCAAGGTCACCTCCATGGGCGTGTGGCCACCGTCGAGAAAGCCATTGTTGTCGATGACGTCCGGGCTGACCGAGGTCGCGCCGACGTACTCGAGGACGCCCTCCCACTCCTCGAGAAAGGGCATCGAGAAGGCCGCACCCCAGCGCAGCTCGTGGTCGGGCTGAGCGTTTAGCTGCGCGCGAGCGGCGGTGTTGACGAGAAAACCGAGGTTGGCGGCGACGCGGAAGATGCCGAAGTCGTGGCTCAACGCGCCGTCGACGCCGAAGCCCAAAGCGCCGCTGCCGATGAACTGGCTGCGGGTGCCGGTCGGAAGCACCAACGTTGGGGCCACCGAGAGGCTAAAGAAGTCATCGTCGCTCTGTTGGAGCAGCTGGACGCCGAGGTTGACCTTGGCGTCGCCGATCCCGACGGATCCGCCGGAGCCGCCGATGGCGCGTGCGAACGTCTCGCTGGCGTTGCTGTTGGCTTGGAGCTGCAGGATCGGGAGGCTCACGCCGATCTGAAACATCTCGCCGAGGCCCATGGCGCCGGTGAGGTCGAAGCCGATCAGGTGGTCGATCACGCCATTGCTGCGCGCGCCGTCGGTCGTGCCGTACTCGAGCGGATGCTTCGCGTAGTTGAGGAAGAGGCCGGCAGCCCACTGGCCGTTTTTGAGCTGCTCAGGGTCGCGGACGCGGACGAACGTGCTCTTTTGGCCGATCGGGTCAAAGCGCTGCGCGTCGAAGAGGGGTGTCGCGGCCTGGGCGTGGCCTGCGCTGCCGCTTGCGACCACGCCCGAGGTGGCGAGCACTGCCACGAGCGCTGCGCGTGCGGCTCGACCACGGGCACGCCACAGCAGGAGCAGCAAGACCACGAGCCAGCCGAGGTGGCTGGTCGTCGGCGCGCTGGCCTGGCAGCCCATCGAGCCTTGGAGTCCCTCCGCCTGGAGCGGATCGGTTCCTAGCAGCGCTTCCTGCCCGTCGATGATGCCGTCGCCGTCGGTGTCGGGGTTCTCGGGGTCGGTGCCGAGGGCGAGCTCTTCGTCCAGGTTCAGCCCGTCTTCGTCGACGTCGACGGAGGGCAGTCCCGGCGGGTCGTCGTCGCTGGGGTCGTTGGGATCGCGCTCGCCGAAGTCCAGACGTCCATTGCGGTTGGCATCCTCGTCGCCGTCGGAAGCACCACCGGCGTCCGTGTCGCGGGCCAGCGGGTTGGTCGTGGTTCCGCCAGCGTCCGCGTCCGGCACGAAGACCGACAGGTCGGTACCCTCGGCCTGCGGCATGTCCAGGCCACGCTCTTGGCCGTCTTGGAGGCCGTCACCGTCCGTGTCGGCTTTGCTCGGATCGGTCTCGCTCTCATCGACCGATCCGTCGCGGTCCGCGTCCTCAGCGCCGTCGGGGAGTCCGTCGTCGTCGGTGTCGTCGTCGAGTGGGTCGGTGGTCGTGATGCCGCCATCGGCGTCCGCTTCGAAGCTCGGCGCGGTGTCGTCCCCCTGGGGATCGGTCAGCCCCAGCTCGACGCCGTCGGGGATGCCGTCGCCGTCGGTGTCGCTCTCGTTCGGATCGGTCTCGCCCTCGTCGACGATGCCGTCACCGTTGATGTCCTCGCTGCCGTCGAGCAAGCCGTCGTCGTCCTCGTCGTCATCGAGCGGGTTGGTACCGGTGACGTCCACTTCGATGCCGTCGAGCAAGCCGTCGTCATCGGTGTCGGGATCGTCGGCTTCGGTGCCGAGCGCCATCTCCTGGATGTTGCTCAGGCCGTCTTGGTCATTGTCCTCAAACTGGGGGTCGTCACTCGGGTCGCGCAGGTTGCCCTCGCTCTCATCACGGACACCGTCGAAGTTCCAGTCTTCCACGCCATCGTCTGCGCCACCGCCGTCCGTGTCTTGGAGCAGCGGGTTGGACGTGGTCTGGCCGGCGTCGCCGTCAGGAACGAAGACCGTCAGGTTCGTGCCGGTGCCCTGGGGCGTCGACAGGCCTTGCTCGGTGCCGTCTTGGAGACCGTCTTGGTCCGTGTCGTTGCTCCGTGGGTCGGTCTCATCGGCGTCCACGACGCCGTTTTTGTTGGCGTCTTCCGTGCCGTCGAGCAGCCCGTCATCGTCGCTGTCGTCGTCGAAGGGACTCGTGGTCGAGATGCCGTTGTCGCCGTCCGGGACGAACACGCCGGGCGCGGTGTCTGCAGCCTGTGGGGTGCTCAGGCCGAGCTCTACACCGTCGGAGAGGCCGTCGTTGTCAGTGTCGAAGGCGGACGCGTCGGTCTCACCTTGGTCGGCGAGGCCGTCGCTGTCAGCGTCCTCATCGCCGTCGGCGATGCCGTCGTCGTCGCTGTCGTCATCGAGGGGGTCGGTGGTCGTTGACGGGTCCAGGTCGGGCTGAAAGACGTTGGGGTCCGTCCCGGGCAGCGCTGGGGTCACGATGCCCAGCTCGGTGCCGTCCTGGACGCCATCGCCATCGCTGTCCGACGCTTGGGGATCGGTCTCGCCTGGGTCGACCACGCCGTCGCCGTCGAGGTCCTCGTCGCCGTCGGGGATGCCGTCATCATCGCTGTCGGCATCCGACGGGCTGGTGGTGGTGGCGCCGCCGTCCTGGTCAGGCACGAAGAGTGCTGGGTCCGTGTCGGGGCTCATGGGGGCGGTGAGACCGAGCTCGACCGCGTCTCCAACGCCGTCGCCGTCCGTGTCGAAGCTCGCTGGCGAGGTCTCGCCCGGCTCAAGGGTGCCGTTGCCGTTGGCGTCTTCGTCGCCGTCGGGGATCCCGTCGTTGTCATGGTCGCCGTCGATCGGGCTCGTGCCAGCGACGTTCACTTCGATGCCGTCGAGGACACCGTCGTTGTCGCTGTCGGGCACGTCGGGATCAGCACCGCTCGCGATCTCACCTGCGCAGTCGAGGCCGTCACCATCGGAGTCGCCGACGGCGTCGTTGCCGTCGCAGGTGTTGTCGACGCCGTCGCACACCTCAACGTTTCCAGGGAAGTTGTTGGGGTTGTCGTCGGCGCAGTCGCCGGCACAGATGGTGACTCCGTCGTTGTCGATGTCGACGCACGGGTCGACCGAGAGGATCCCAGCGTCGGACGGCACGAAGTCTTCGGCAATGGAGCTTGCGTCCATCAGCGCGACGAACCCGAAGCTGGTGGCGCCATCGCTGCCACTGCTTGGCGGGATCGCCGAGAAGTTGGGGATCGTGAACTCGAGGTCCGGCGTGTCCGCAGTCGGCGAGAAGAAGACGGTACCCGTGTGGTCCATCAAGGGCGTCAGCCACGCAAAGCTTGAGCCTAGCTGGCTGGGCGATGCGACGGGGTTGAAGCTCGACGCCGAGAAGTTGCTGATGTCAGAGGTGTCGTTGACCCCCGCCACGAGGTCGAAGATGCCGTCCTCGTCGATGTCGATAGCGATCGCGGCGACTTCGCCATTGGCGAGGTTGGCGTGGTCGGTGTTGCCGAGGTCCGAGAACCAAGACGCGGTGCCACCTTCATCGCCATTGTCGTCGATGTCGCCGGCGATGCCCCACATGTCGAAGCCGACGTAGAGCGTGTCCGTGGCCGGGTCCAGCTCAAACGCAAGCTGGTCGACGTCGACACCAATGACGGTCCCGCCTGGCGCGTTGGCCGGGACGGGGACGTCGGGAATGACGGCGTCTTTGACGATCACGGCGCTCGGTCCTGCGAAGTCTACAGAGACATCGCCCGTGAAGGTTGGGGCTGCGTTGGCGGCTGGCGCAAGCGCGGCGAGCGAGAGCGCTGTGAGCGCGATAAGCTTGGTTGTCGACATGACGACTCCTCTAGGGAGCCTGCGTCATGCTGCCCCCCGTGAGTCTTCTGTCCTAACTGAGGCTGGGCAGCTGTCCAGAATTCCGGCCCAACGACCGACGAACCCTGACCGGAGGTTGAAACAACGCAAAAGCCCGGAGCGGGCGCGTGACGGGTCGCTCGCTTCGGGCAGATTCCGTGCGGTCGAGACCACTCGGGGGGTGGCGCACAAGGCGCCGCGATCATGTTGAGACAGAGCGCCGGCTACGTGCCGGCTGCCAGCCTCGTCTCAGGCCGCGTGGTGCGGCTGAGTGGCCTTTCGCGCTCGGTGGCGGCGACGGGCGTTCTTGTTGGAGCACTTGCGCGAGCAGTACTTCGAGTTCGGGCGGGCCGTCTCGGTGCAGCTGTCCCAAGTGCACTGGGGGCCGGTCGCGACGGGTTGGATGAACACGAGGACCGGGTCCGGCTCAGCAGGCTTCTCGGGTGCCGCCTCTGTTGGGCGAACCGACCCACAGCCAAGCATGTAGCAGTTGCACGCGGCCTCCGTGAGGCGAACGGCCGGGTAGTGATTTTGGCAAACCCACGTGTTGTAGCTCAGCCACTTGCTCTTGCTTGGCTTCAACCTCATGTCGTTCTCCTCTTTCGGTGCGGGTGATCGCGGTCGTCTTCGTGGACAGTACTCAACATCGGTACTCGTTGGGATGGTCTTTAGTTTTTTTTGATCGCTGGGTAAGGCGGGCGCGCCGGGACCATTACGATCAGCCAGCAACGAACGGGGTCCGCACCGGATCTTTCCGGCCGATTTTTTATTCCTGAGCAAAATCGATCGGGTACGTGACATTCATGGTGCCCGTCGGTGGGTCGAACCTGAGGGACTCGAACGCGTTGATGATGCACCCGTCGAGGAACCCATGTTTCGGTAACCCGCGCGTGGACTCGTCGATGGTGACGTCACGTAGACGCGCGAGCTCAGTGGCATCGGGGTCGTCGGGCGGCGTGATGGCAAACCGGATGGACGCGCGCCCAACGAGCTCGCCCGCGGTGTCGGCCTTCGCCCACCCGCTGTAGCACTCGGCGATCTGGACGCGTGCGTCCTGCACGGCGGCCCGAATCCCCTCGCGGTCTGGCGAGTAGACGAATTGCTGCTCGTCCGGCGCCGTGTCTTCGGCTTCGGTTTCGTCACCACCTGCGGCATTGGCATGCACGGCACGCTGGACAGTGACAACGCGCCGTCCAGCAACGGGAGCTTTCGTCTTCGGTGGTGCTTTCGCGCTGCGTGGACGTGGCGAAGCCGGCTCGGCGCGAGACGCCGCCTTGGTGGGCGGCTTGGCAGGAACTGGTGTCACGCGTTTGTCGAGCGCTGGCCGCGGGTCGACAGGCTCATCCGCCGACGTGATGGGGTCCAGGTGACCCTCGACTCTGGGCGTAGTGTCCGTGGTCGGCGTCCGCAGCGCGAGGTAGAGCAGAACAGCGAGCGACACCGACGCAACGACGGCTGCGACCCACCACCAGCGCGACCGCTTTGCCTGTCGCGCTCTGCTCAGAACGAACAGCCTTCGACGCTGCTTAGCGCGGTCCGCCAGGCCGGTGGAATCGTTGCCTTGCGCTCGGCGTCGTAGTCGTAGGCAACGACGACGCCGACGCCTTCAGCCGCAATGGCGTGCGCCGCGACGCTGACAATCCGGTACTCCATCTCAAAGCTGTGCTCGCCGACGCTGGTGACGCGGGCACCGATGCGTACTTCGTCGGGGTACAGCAGCGGCGCTTTGTACTGACACGACGTCGACGCCAGAATCGGTCCGATCCCGCACGGTCTGCCGGACAGACCGGCGATCCCAGTGCGCTCGAAGTAGGCGATTCGCGCGTCCTCGAAATAGCGGAAGTAGACGATGTTGTTCACATGCTGGAACGCGTCCATGTCGCCCCAGGCGACCGGCATGGTCACTACCACCTCAAACCCGTCAAGCATGTCATCGATCATGAGCGGATGGTGCATCGACGGACGAGGCCCGTCAAAGGACATGGCAACTGCCTCGCCGCGTTGTGCCGATTCGCAAGCGACGCCACGCGCGTGACAGCCGCAGGTCAGTCGCCGTTTCCAAATCGGTTGAGACTGGTAACGTCGACGCATGGAACCTGCATCCTGTGTCTTCAAGTCGCACAACCTCTTTGAAGCGCACCTCGTCGTGTCTGTGCTCGCCAACAATGGTCTCAAGGCCTACGTCCGCGGCGAACACCTTGTGGGGCTTGTCGGGGCGATTCCAGTCGGCGACGCGATGGCGCAAGTCTGGGTCGGGCCCGGTGACACCAAGCGCGCCAACGAGATCTTGGGGTTTGCGGTCACGCGCGACACCCAAGGACGGCTCTCGCTGGTCGGCGCGCCCCAGGGCGGCGAGCTGAGCGACCCCGAGACCTGCCCGAGCTGCGGTGAGACGTGGGAGCCCGGTTTTGAGGTGTGTTGGAGCTGTGAAGCACCTCTAGGAGGCGACACATGATCGGATTCGGGCTCTTTCTTTGGTACGTGCTCGTTGCGCTCGGGATGGTGTTCTTTTGGAGCCCTAGCGACGGCTTCGCTCCGCTGCTGACGTTCATCGGTCCATGGCTGGTGGTGCGCTGGTTCCGCTACCTCATGTGGCGCAGCGTCGCGCGCAAGACGGGGCTTCAGATGGCGACGGGTGGGTTGCTGCGCTACCTCCTGCACCTTTCGATGGCCGGACGCGTCGACGGGGTGTTCATCACCGTCCGCGAGACCTTTCGCTTGAGCCTGTGGACCACGCGGCGCGTCCAGGTCTTGGCGCACACCGACCGCTCGAACCGTCTCGTCATTTCGTCGACCCTCGGCAACAACATCCTGCAGGGTCTTGCGCTGGCCCGGCCTGTGCGCGTCGGCGATCACGCGTTCGACGCGAGCTTTTCCGTCTGGGGTGACGCCGTTGAGGTGTTCGCTCGCATCAGCGCGCCGGTCATGCGCCACCTCAAGACCGTCAAGCGCAGCGCGTCGCTGCGCCTGTCCGGCGGGCGTCTCTCGGTGCTCTTTAACGCGCACACAACGTTTGGCGGGACGCTCGAGCGGACCGTTCGCGCGTTGTCCGGCGCTGCCCGCGGCATGAGCGTGAGCCCGCACTACATCGAGCGCGTGTACGAGCGTGTGCTAGGCGATGGACCCTCAGGCTACCGCACGCAGGCGCTCGCGGTGCTACGGCAGCGAGGGGGCCGCGACATCGCGACCCGCGCTGCCAAGAGCTTGCTCCAAGACCCCACGCCATCGATGCGGGTGGAGGGCCTTCTGACACTCGGCGAGCTGACGGGCTCGGTCCCGCTTCGGGCAGCCATGACGATGGTCGACGACGGCGTCAGCGAGCCGCGCCTTGCCGAGCTGCTGACACGGATGGGGCGTCAGTCGTTGCCGGCGATGCGGCAGATTGCGTTCCGCGAGCGGGCGCCTTTCGCATCGCGCCGAATCGCGTTCCGGTTCCTCGGCGCCCACGGGACCCTGCTGGACGTCGAGCCGCTGCGCACCGGTACTGCCGACGCCAAGAGCAGCATCAAGGCCGAAGCCGCCGAGGCGGTCCGCGCGATTCAGGCGCGGCTGGGCAACGACCGCCCCGGCGGCCTGTCGTTCTCTGAGGTCACCGAGGGCTCCCTCACGCTTGCCGAGGGCGAGGGCGGCGGGGTTAGCGTCGTCGAGGTTGCGGCCGAAGAGGGCCACTGAGCGGGAGCGATCGATGACCGATGACACGGAGCAGATCCCAGTCTGCGGGCATGGGCTACTCAAGGGCCCGCTCCCAGCGCTCGGCGACCCCGAAGGACCGCGTCTGCCCAGCGCCCTCGCGCCTGTGATCGACGCTCACGTGCACCTCTTTCCACCGCGGGTCTTTGAGGCCATCTGGCGCTGGTTCGAAGCTCACGGCTGGCCGATTCGGTATCGCTTGCACACGCCCGACGTGGTCGAGTTTCTCCTCTCGCGCGGCGTCGAGCGTGTGGTGGCGCTCACCTACGCTCACAAGCCAGGCATGGCAGCGGCGCTCAACACGTTCATGGCAGACGTGTGTCGCGACGAGCCGCGCATCATCGGTCTGGGGACCGTCTTTCCTGGCGAGCCTGGCGCAAAAGCGATCGTCTCAGACGCGCTCGACGCAGGTCTTGCCGGGATCAAGCTCCACTGCCACGTCCAGTGCATGTCGGCCGACGACCCACGTCTTGAGCCGGTCTATCAGGTGTGTGCTGAGCGAGGAGCACCGGTTGTGATTCACGCCGGGCGTGAGCCGAAGAGCCCAGCATATGCCTGCGACCCTCACGCGCTCTGCCACGTCGACCGTGTCGAGGCCGTGCTGCGCAGCTACCCGTCGCTCAAGCTGGTGGTGCCTCACCTTGGACTCGACGAGTACACCGGCTACGAGCGGCTCCTCGGTCGCTACGACAACCTCTGGCTCGACACGACCATGGTCGTCGCGGACTACTTTCCGATTGTGCGTCCCACCCGGCTGGTCACGATGCGGCCCGAGCGGGTGATGTACGGCACGGACTTTCCCAACATTCCCTACGCCTGGGACCGCGAGATCATCGCGCTCCGTGACCACTACGGCCTCACCGAGCCCGCGTTGGCGCAGGTACTTGGCGAGACGGCCGCATCGCTCTACGGTGTGGCGGCGACTCGATAGGACGAGCTCGCCAACGACAGGCGGCAGAAGACGCGCCGTCGAGTGCCCGCGCTAGCGCGCCAGCGCTTGGCTACCAACAGCAAGGGGGAGAGCCGATGTATGACGACCCGCGATATCCTCGCCCGGGCCTCTCGACCGGAGCGACCGTTGCGATCGCTCTCTTTGTCGCTGTGCTGGCTGGCGCGGCCTCGTTTTTCGTGTGTTGGACGTTGATCGCCAAGCCTTCCATCGAGCGCTTGGAGGCGCGTGTCGTGGCTGCAGAGCGGACGCGCGACGCCCGTGACGCTGAGCTGGCGTCCCGGCCGCTGTCATCCCCGCCGAGGGCTGTGTCCCCGCCGAGCTCGCCCGCCTTGGGTGCTGCCGCCCCGCAAGCGAACCCGACACCAGCGCCAACCCCTGAACCCGTGCGCGTTGTTGCGCCAACCCCGGCGCCGACGGTGATTGTCCGAGAGGTTGCGGCGCCAACGCCGGCAGTTCAGCAAATTGCAGCGCCTGAACTCAGCGGTCTGTCGATCCTCGATGCCACCAAGCGTCTCAGCGAGGCTGGACTGACGTTGGGCGCCGCTGTCGAGGAACACGCCGACGCACCGAACGGGCAGATCGTTGGGCAGCGCCCGGCCGCAGGTGGGCTGGTCGCGGCTGGCTCTGCCGTCCAGGTGACCGTCTCCAAAGGCAAAGACGGCATCGACGTGCCGTACGTCCTTGAGATGGACATGGAGCGTGCGCGGCGGATTCTGCGGAAAGCGGGTCTAAAGTCACGGTTCGTCGAGCAGTTTCACCCGAGTCTTCCCAGCGGGTACGTCTTTCGGACACGACCCGCAGCCCGTACGCGCGCGGCCGCAGGCAGCATGGTCAAGCTCTACATCGTCGAGTAGCGCCGGCCACTCCGGAGCGGCGTCCGTGTGGAGTCACGACGCGCGTCGGCTGAAGCGCTTCTGGGGCAGCCCCAATGTGCAGGCTCTTGAGTCGTCGTTCCTTGGTCGTTGGAGGCGGCCGCTGTGGCCCCCTTTGCGTGAGCAGGTTTGGCCGAAGTGCGCTAACTGCTTGCGGATCGGTCGCAGGAGTGTATAGTCATTGCATCCCTACAACCGGCCCAATTCCGATGTCTGGTACCCCTACCAGCGGGCCCTCTCGCACCTACATCCTGATGCCAAGATGGCAGCGCCCCCCTGCTCCATCCCCCACCCTTCAGGCTGGCGTTTGGCTCCTCGTGATTGGAGCCGGTTGCTTTTCTTACATTTATCGAGACCTGGTGGCCGCTGAACGTTCGTGCGCGACGTCGCAGGTTGCGTCTGCGAGTCCGCGGTACACGTCGGTGGCAAATGCAGTCAGGACTCTGGTCGCCGCAGCAACCTGGCAATTGCGAGCGCCAGTTCTCGGAAAGGCTCGGGTGTAGTCGAGCGTTTCAGTCGCCATCGCGAGCGCGTCAGCCGCCAGGAACCGACCAGTCAGACTGGTAAAAGCCACCGCGAAGGACGTTCCGCTTCGACAGGATTCGGTCCCACCACATATCCCGTAGACGCCCGTCGTAGATAAGGAAGTCGGGAAGGTACTCGGGTAGGTATCGCGCTGAGAGAGTGCCGCGAGCCCCCACGCCTGCGTGCACGACGAGATAGCGGTCGGGATTGAAGGGGCTAGGACGGACCGTCGAGATGCCGACTTCCTCTCCGCGGTAGCTACGGCCGCCAAAGTGGAGTGCGTCGTCGTCGAAGCGGAAGGGCAGCTGGTCGGCGACCTTCGAGAGCACGCGATTGGAGCGCGGATTGCCGATGAGCACCACGCTTGTGTTGCGAAGCTGGTGCTCGGTCACCTCGTGGTCAGCAAACACGGGCATCGCCAGGTTGACCCAGTCGCTGTAGCGGGCGACCGCCTCCGCGGTGGTCCGGTTTGCTTCCAGCTGCAGCGGGTCGGAGGTGCCGTAGACCACGATGAACGGGGCATACCAGAGGTCACGGAGTGGACCGGACACGCCGTGACGCTTGTGGCCGTCGTCTGGCTCTCCGGCGGCGACCACCCACCGGCGGTCACGTCGGACAAAGCGGGTGTCGCGGTCGGCGCGGAACGTGCCTACGGGCGTGCGGTCGATGGTGAGCTTCCAGCCAGCCTCCGGCGCGTCACCGAGCTCGCTGGCCACCAGCGTGAAGCCGTCGGCGTTGTCGGTGCTGACGATGAGCTTGTCCCCTCGGATGGTTCCCTTGAGCTCCGCAAAGGTCCCGGGCGTGTCGAACCGGTCGAGCCGGAGCCAGAACGCCTGGTTGTGGCGGTAGCTCAGGGTGCGCAAGTGGGGGCGCGAGGCTCTGCTGGGACGCTTCCTTCGCGTCATCCACTTGAGCAGCGTGCCGTCTTCGTAGGCGACGTCCCAGATGTTGTGGCCCATGCCTTCACGAAGGTCGAAGTCGACCTTGTAGCCGAGCTCGTTGTAGCGGTTGACCATCAGCTCTGACCGCTTGGGGCTATCGCGTGAGCCATGGACAACCTTCATCGGCAGGTAGCGACCGGCTTCGGCATAGTTGGCGATTCCCTCTTGGAGCAGCAGGGTCTTCTCCCACGGCTCCTTCTGGGCGTAGCGAACCGAGCTGTACTGCTCGATGTTGGGGTAGCCGCACAGCGGCGCGGTCGCTGAGAAGGTGTGAGGGTTGTGAAGCGGCACCCAAAACGCCGCAGAGCCACCCAGGGAGAAGCCGGTCATCGACACGCGCCGGTGGTCGACGTGGTAGCTGGCTTTCACCTCTTCGATGACCCGCAGCGCGTCGACCTGGCCCGGCGGTCGGTGCCCGGCGTTGCCATAGCCATCATGGGCGACGAGCAGGGCGCGGGAGTTGCGATGTCGGAACTGGAGGCCCTCGTTGCGGCTCGCGCCGGCGCGCGTGGGGTGGCCGGTCGCGATCCTGAGCATGTCCTCAGGCGTGTACCAGAGTCCGTGTGATAGCAGCACCAGCGGCATGCTCTTGCCGCGACGCGTGTAGGTCTTGGGGATGGACATGACGTAGGGCTGCAGCGAGCCGTCCATACGCGAGCGATAGGCCCGCTGGACGACACCGGTGAGGTTGGCGTAGGGCGACCGCTCGTCGGAGACGGCAGCTGCGACCTGCTCGAGCTGGGTGAGGAGGTCCTTGACTCGGGATGCGTCGGCGTTGCCGTCAACGATGGCGCGACGCGTCGTCTGCAGGAGGTACTCGACGCTCGCAGCGTCGCCCTCGTTGAGCGCGCCGAGCTCGGTGAGCTTGCCCGCCGCGATGGCGTAGCGCTGCACGTCAGCGTGCCGCTTGGGAGGTGCCCACGAGGCGCACTGGACGTCGCCCATCCAGAGCGTCACCGGCTCGCGACCCTGGCTGGTGCCCGTCAGCGTGAGGGTGTCGTTGGCCAGCGCCGAGAGCGGGCTCGGGATGTCGCCAAGCACCCGCTGCCCGCTTCGCAGCGTCAGCGCGCCCAGCTGCCTCGGTAAGAGGCCCACAGCGGTGACCTCGGCCTTGACGGTCCACGTCACGGGGCCCCGCCTTGGTGGCCCGTCAAACCCAGGCGTCAGCTTGGTCGTGACGGCGTCGCAGACTGCGTCGGAGTCACCGCCGGCTGCTGGTGTGCCGGCCGGCAGTCCAAACGATAGCCCGCCGACTGGTCGCCCATCCGGGCCTCGGACCCGAAGGGACCACGACACCTGGTAGGGCGAGATGGTCTCGAGTCTGACCACGATGCTGTTGTTGCCCCGGCGAAGCGTGACAGGGACGTAACGATGGTCGGGGAGCGTCCTTTGGTCGCTCTCTGTCGTCCAGATGTTGTCACCGTTGAGGATGACCGCGGCCTTGCCGGTGGCTCCGACGTGAAAGACAGCCTCAGCAGGCTGCTCCGCGTGGACCATGGCTTGGAGCAGGTAGACGGGCCGTGCCGCACGCTTGCGCAGACGCTTGGAAGGCGCCAGCTGGCCGACGGGGTTGTTGAAGGTTAGGACGCCGCCCTTGCCGGTGACGTGGGCTGCGAGCTTCGTCGGGTCGGATGTCTTGCGGGCGGTCCGGTCCTTGAGCGGCCCGCTCACCCACCAGCGGTTGATGAACCCGGCGCGTGTCTCGACCCAGCGCTCGCTGCAGCTCCGTTCCTCGGTACAGCTCGGCCAGCTAGCTGCCGCGTCAGGTAGGCTCGGCGCCGGTCGAGCTGCTGGCGGGCTCGCTGGGGTTGCCTCGCGGGGCGTCATGGCTGCCGTGGTCGCTGGAGGACCCTCGGCGATGGCAGGCGCACCGCCGCAGCCGAGCGCCAAGAGAGCCACGACGAAGGCCATGACCGGCCGACCACCGCGCGTGGGAGCCACGGTCAAACGGCCGACCGAACCCGAAAGAGCTCGCGGAAGACCTGGGAGAACTCGTCTGCTAGGGCGTCGACAAAGCTCTCCAGCTGCTCGCCAGAGCTCAAGGTCACGTCGTTCATGTTGTCAGCAAGCGATGCGAGGTGGAGGGCGCCGACGTCCACCGATCGGTTGAGCACGACCTTGCAGAGTGCCTGGACGCGCTGTCGGTCACGGGCTCGGACCGACTCGCTGAGCTCAGTGAGCGTCGCCGGAATCTCGCGGAGGAACGCATCGATCAGCTTCACGGCGCTGCCGTCCTCGGCGGCCATCAGGGCCTCGACGGTCTCGGTGTGAAGCCGCCGCGGACGCGTGAACTGCCGCGTCCGGTGCTGGCCCCGCGTCAGGACCGCTTTGAGCGTGTCAACCTCGTGGGGAAACCGGATGTGCTGGTCGGCACCAATCGCTCGCCACTTGCCCTGGGACTCCAAGCGATCGGAGACCACGACAATGCGAACGGCCTCGCCGAGTAGCTCACGTACGGCGCGGACAACGATCCCATCGGTCGACGTTTGGCCGGTGGCGAAGCTGCTGGTGACTGGGTTGTTGTGTGCTTCGGAGGTCCCGCGAACAACCATCAGAACGTTCGGGGGCTGCTGTTCGCAGAGCTCAAGCGCTTCATAGGCCGTCTTGGCGTGGTCGACCTGGTACTTGAGGTCCTTGAGGAGGGCGTTGAACACGCTGCGGTAGAGCGTGTTGCCCGTCACCAGCACGGCGCGTTTGATGCCGGCGTCTGCGGGCACAGCGATCCGGATCTGACTGTCCGTCTGTCGCTGGACGTGGGTGCGCCAGCGCTGCATCGCGAGTGGAAAGTGCTCGGCGACCTGTTGGGCGGACGGCCGCTGCGCCGCGTTCGGACTCATCATGGCCTGCACGAGCGCGGCCACGTCGTCCGGCACGTCGGTGTTGTGCCGTCGGGGATCGGGTGCGTGCTCAAGGTTGAGCTGCTCCTCCATGATCTTGCCGACATGGTGGATCTGGCCAAGGTGCTCATGACCGGTGACCGCCCACCACGCGATCGCCCCCAGGCTGAACACGTCGGATGCGATGGTTGGTTCCCCGCGGATCTGCTCGGGGGCCATATAGCGCGGGGTCCCGATCGGGCCGAGGGTGAGCTGCGGCGACGACTCAAGCTTGGCAAGGCCGAAGTCGAGGAGGGTCGCGTGTGCTGGCAGCCCGCTGTGGACGATGATGTTACCGGGCGACACATCGCGGTGGATGATGTTGACGGCGTGCAGTCGCGCCAAGCCGTTGGCGAGCTGCTGAACGATCTGGCTGGTGGTCTCGATCGCTGGGCGACCGTCCCGGCCGAGCAGCGTCTCGAGGAGGTCGCCGGCTACAAACTCCATCGCGATGGCCGGGATGCCGTCGTCGGTTTGCCCGGCCGAGTAGACAGTGACCAAGCTGGGGTGACGGACGGCGGTCGCAGCGAGCATCTCGTTTTCGAAGCGGCCACGAACGAGCACGCCGTTGTCGCCGTCGAGCAGGTGAGCATGCGCGAGCTTGACGACGGCGACCCGGCCCGTGCTGAGCTGCTCGGCGAGGTAGGTGGTCGCGAAAGCGCCCGCACCGATCTTCTCATCGAGGCGGAAGCCCCCAAGCACGATGTCCCCGACACGACGAACCCGCGGGCGGCGGTTGCCTTGGTCGTGCTCAGTCAACGTGGCCTCGAGATGAGCGGGTAGGATGTCGCGGTTGGATGTTCACTTCTAGGTACGGTAGCAAGAAGGCAGGTTGCGCACCACCGAGTCCGCAGCGCGCCGACGCACTGTGCGGTCTGCACGCGCCGGTGTGGGGCAGCTCGGGCTCGAAGGCTGACGACGAGGCGACCCTGCCAAGAGCCCCGCGCAACCACCTGAAGGTCCTTGGTGTTTTACGATCAGGAGAGTGGCGTTGGCGAACCCGATAACGACTGCACTGAACCCGTCGCCGGCAGAGCTGGCTTCCGCCATGCGCTTGCGCGAGCGCGTCTTTGTGGATGAGCAGCGCGTGCCGCCCGAGCTTGAGCACGATGAGCATGACAAGACCGCTGCCCACGTGGTGCTGCTACAGGGCTCTGTAGCGATCGCTACGGGCCGCGTGCGGCTCGTCGACGCCGGGCTCGCCAAGGTCGAGCGCGTTGCGGTGGACGCCAGCCTCCGCCGGACGGGACTTGGGCGCTTGGTGATGAGCGCCCTAGAGGAGCGCGCCAGCGGCCTCGGTGCGGCCCGGGTTAAGCTCGCCGCCCAGGTCTCTGCGATTCCGTTCTACGAGGCGATCGGCTACGTCGCCAAGGGCGA
>CALHXW010000438.1 GCA_938040325.1 uncultured bacterium
ACCTTCGCGCTGCCACCCGCCAAAGACTCAAGCAACCAGCCCCAACCCTCTCAACCCACGCTCTGCCTCCGACAAAGACTCACGCAGAGACTTTCATGGAACCTTCGCTCTGGCGCCGACCAAGACTCAAGCCAGCAGCCCTCGGCCTCAAGCGCGCTTCGACAGCGTCGTTTCCGCGGTTCCCCGAGTCACGTTGACGCTGACGAAATGCGCGTCAGCGCCATGCATCGGCCTCAAGCGCGCTTCGACAGCGTCGTTTCCGCGGTTCCCCGTTGATACGAGCCGTTGTACTGGTAGAACTCGCTGAACAAGTTGAACGCGCGCAGCGACTTGTGCAGGTCCTGACCCTCGGCCATGTAGAAGGCGTTGACGCCGCAGCGCCACATGTGGACCAGCTGGTCGCGCAGCACGTCGCCGAAAGCGACGAGGTCGCCTTTGAACCCCCACAGAGCGCGGAGACGTCGAGCATGGCTGTAGCAGCGGCCATCTGTGAACTTGGGGTAGTACAGGGCGCAGACCGGGATGCGGTTCAGTCGCTCCTGCACGTCGGTGAGATCGTCGTCGCCGGCGAACCATGCACCGACGCCTGCCGGCAGCGAGCCCGCGGCGTCGTGCTCCAGCCAGGCGTGCCAAGGGATGATGTGCCCGTCGGCAAGGGCTTTGCCCTCAAGCTCGTCGGCCATCAGGATCGTCCAGCGCCGCGGCGTCACCTTGCGGTCGCAGATCATCAGATCACTCGCCATAGATGGCCTCCTGGAAGGGCGTGATGCCCACGCGCTCGACAGTGTCGAGGAAGGTCTCCGAGCCTTCTCGTTGAGTCTTAAAGGTCTCGAAGATGGTCTCCATAACCCCAACCACCTGTGCCTTCGGTACCGCTGCGCCGAGCACCCGGGCGACCGCCGCTGGCCGATCGTCGGTGGTCCCGGCCGTTCCGCCCAGAGCGATCTGGTAGTACTCCTCGCCCCGCTTATCGATGCCGAGGATGCCGATGTGGCCCGTATGGTGATGGCCGCACGCGTTGATGCAGCCGCTCATCTTGATCTCGACGGGGCCGAGGTCGTAGCACTCGGCTAGGTCGGCGAACCGGTCGTGAATGGTCTTGGCCACCGGGATCGACGTCGCGTTCGCTAGGTTGCAGTAGTCGAGTCCAGGGCAGCAGATGATGTCCTGGACAGTGTTGATGTTGGCTTCGGCCAGCCCCTGCGCGCTCAGCGCATCGTAGACGGCACCAAGATCGGCGCCCTTGATGTACTGAAAGAGCATGTTCTGCTGGTAGGTCGTCGCGCAGTAGCCCTGGTTGTAGCGATCGCAGAGGTCTGCGATGGCGTAGAACTGATGGGTCGCAACGTCGCCCGGCGGCCGTCCCTGATGCTTGAGCGACAGGTAGACCACGTGGTAGCCGGCCTGCTTGTGGGGGGCAACGTTGTGCTCAAGCCAGTGGGCGAAGGCGGGGTCGGTCTTCGCGCGATCGGCAGCTGACGTGTCGGCGGCAGCATCGGCGTCGTAGACGATGTCGTCGAACTGCTCGGCGATCTCGGCGATGCGGCCCATGTCGAGGGATCGCTCCCCCTCCGGCATCAGCGCCCACTCCGCATCGACTTGGCGGCGGAACTCGTCGATCCCCAAGTCACCGACGAGGATCTTGATGCGCGCTTTGTACTTGTTGTCGCGCCGACCGTGGAGGTTGTAGACCCGCAGGATCGCTTCGCTGTAGCTGATGATCTGGTCGAGGGGCAGGAACTCGGCGATGACCTTGCCGATACGCGGTGTGCGGCCGAGGCCGCCGCCGACGTAGACACGCCAGCCGATCTTGCCCTCGCGTTCGACCGCCAGGACGCCGATGTCATGGATCTGGGTCGCAGCCCGGTCCTCGACAGAGCCTGAGAACGCCAGCTTGAACTTGCGCGGCAGGTACATGAACTCCGGGTGCAAGGAGCTGTACTGACGCATCAGCTCGACGTAGGGCCGCACGTCGAGAAGCTCGTCGTGGGCCACGCCCGCGCGTGGGTCGCAGCTGATGTTTCGAACGCAGTTGCCGCTAGTCTGGATCGCGTGCATCTCTACGTCGCAGAGGTGCCCGAGGATGTCGGGGACGTCTTCGAGCTTCAGCCAGTTGAACTGGATGTTCTGACGCGTCGTGACGTGGCCAAAGCCGCGGTCATAGCGCTCGGCAATGAGCCCCATCGTGCGCACCTGGGCCGAGTTGAGCAGACCATACGGAATCGCAACGCGCAGCATGTACGCGTGCCGCTGAAGGTAGAGACCGTTCATCAGCCGGAGCGGCCGGAAGTGGTCTTCGCTCAGCTCTCCGTTGATCCGGCGCTTTGTCTGGGACCGGAACTCTTCGACGCGCTCACGAACGAAGCGGGAATCCATGGCGTTGTAGCGATACATACGGCGACCTGGGTCAGGGAGTCGTCGACTCGCTCCGCGACGCCCGCGGCGAGTCGGGGAGAAAGTAGAGTTATTTGGTCAACAATATCAAGAATTCCCGTCAGCATCGCAACCAACGGACCGTAACTCGCCGCAGCTGAAAGCTTCTCCGAAGCGGCTTGCGATCGCAACGCGCTGCGTCAGACGGTTCGCTTACTGGCCGGCGAACCACGCCACGGAGCTCGAGACCGCGTCGTCGAGTGCGCGTTTCGTGTAGCCCAGCTCGCGCTCGGCCTTGTCGGTCGAAAACCAGAGGAATCGCCCGCTCATGTAGTCGACCGAGCTCGGCGTCATCGTTGGTGGCTTGTGGGTGACATGCTCGGCGGCGAGCTCGCTCAGGTGGGCGAACATCCTCACGAAGCGCGTCGGTGCGACAAGCTTTGGCGCCTTGGTGTGGGCCGCGCGGGCGATGGCCTGAGCGAACTCTGCGTAGGTCACATTGTGCCCCCCCAGGATGTAGCGCTCGCCGCCCACTCCCTTCACGGACGCGAGCAAGTGCCCCTCCGCGACATCGCGAACGTCGGCGGCGTTGAACCCGCCTTCGGCGACGAAGGGGACCTTGCCGCTCATGGCGTCGCGGATGAGGCGTCCCGTGGGTGTTGGCGCCAGATCGTTTTCGCCGAAGGGCAGCGAAGGGTTGACGACAACCACCTCGAACTCCGGCGTGTTGCGGGCAAGCGCTTCCAGCTCACCGATGTACTTCGACAGGACGTAGTCGTTGTCGATGTGCCAGTCGTTGTAGCCAACCCGCTCGTCGCTGATCTCGCGCCCCGGTAGGTAGCCAACCGCCGCAATGGAGCTCGTGTAGACGACCCGCTTGAGACCTGCAGCACGGGCCTCATCGAGGACCACGCGCGTGCCCAAGACGTTGACGTCAAACATCTTCTCGGGCCGTGGCAGCCACAGCGCATAGATGGCGGCGAGGTGAAAGAGCATGTCGACGCCGTCGAGGGCGGACCGGACGCTGACGGGATCGGTGATGTCACCGGTGACGATCTCGACGTCCAAGCCACGCAGTGCAGGCGCCGGGTCACTCGGCAGCACGAGGCAGCGCACCCTGATGCCCTCGGCCAAGAGCCGCCGGACCACATGCGAGCCGATAAACCCCGCGCCGCCGGTGACGAGTGCGTGCTGAAAGTGCTCTCGGTAGGTGTGTGACATCAGCCGCTCGACGAGGCGTAGCAGGCCTGAACGACGCCGTCCGTGTCGATCGTGATGATGATGTGGTCGTCGCCCAGCTCGGTGCCAGCAGGCTTGATCTCATCGCGGTTTTGGGTCGAGAGCGTGTGGTTTGGCTCAAGGAACTCCGCGAGGTTGAGCAGGGTCTCCTCGGTCGGCAGCGTGGTTCCGCTAAACGACTTCGTGCCGCTTGAGATGACGGCCCAGTGGGAGGAGTCCCGGTCAGGGAAGACCCGTGCCAGGAACTCACGCGACGATGACGACGACGAGCCGTGGTGAGCCACTTTGAGGACCGCAGAGCTCAGGTCGATGCTGCCGGCGTCATTGGCGACAATGAAGTCCTGCTCGACGGCGTTTTCCACATCGGCGAGCAGCAGGATCTGCTCGCCGCGCCAGCGAATCGCGAACGCCACGGAGGTGTTGTTGATGTCGGTCCCGGAGGGCGAGCTCGACGCTCCATTGGGGGGCGTGTCGCGTCCCCAGAGCAACGTCGCCTCTACATTCGGGCCGAAGAGATCCGTGGGCGCATACACCTGTGGCGTTAGCTCCGGCACCGCAGGAAACTGCGACCGGCCGCCGATGGCGTTGGTGTCGTTGACCGCTGCGGAGCGCGCCGCTGCAAAGCCTGACGAACCGCCTGTGAACCCCGGATCGACGTAGCGCTCGATGTCGAAGGCGCTGACAACCGCAGGCACGCCACCATAGTGGTCTTCGTGAGCGTGGCTGATCACCAGCGCGTCGAGCGCCTCGCCGAACTGCAGGCCGTTGGTGACGAGGTAGTCGACGACGACCGCGCCACCCGCACCTGTGCCCGACACGTTCCCGGAGGGGCCGGCGTCGATGAGGATGTTGAGGCTCTCGGCCTCTTGGTCATCAAAGTAGGGGGTCTGAACCCAAATCGCATCGCCTTGACCAACGTCGAGCACGGTGACGCGGAGCTGCTGCGGTGGAAAGAACTCGAGCACGTCTGGCGAGCAGAACGGTCCGTCGGTCTTGCCATCGCCCAGCTCTCTCGAGAGGTCGGGAATGGTGGTGTCGATGCACGAGGCGATCGACGCCATGCCAAAGACGGCCAGCGACGACACCGCGAGCGCGCGCAGCCGCGCCCTGTGAGTGGAGCGCTGGGGCCTGCAGGAGGTGAGTGGGGGCGTCAACATCATGAAGTCGTCATACCACGACGCAGCACTCGATGCAGAGCCCCAGAAGCACGATTCAGCGCGCGACCGCCGCGTGCTCTGAAAACCGCTTGGCCGCGGCTGGGGCTCCCGCCGCCTTGAGCGCTCGGCTCGCGGTCAGCATCACAGTCCGTGAGAACGGCGCGATCTGAGCGGCAAGCTCACTCCACCGCCGTACCTCGTCGGCGCTAGCAGACTGCGTCTTCGCATCCCGCAAAAGAGCTGTCACCACCGCGGCGTTGTTCTGGTCGAGCTCCGCAAGGTGCGCGCGTTCGCGATACGCCCCCGCGGCGTCTTTGGCCTTCACGTACGCAGCGATCAATCGCACTGACGTCCGTGCGTCGTCTGGCTCGAGCGCCTTGAGTCCCTTGAGGTGACGTATCTGTCCTGCGGTATCTCCCGCTGCGCGGGCAACATCGACGCCGAGCTCCCGGACGTAGCGACCGTCGACGCCGCCCGCCAAGATAGCGTCCACGTCGGCCCCGGCCCCGGCCCTGTCGCCGTCGCGCGTGCGAGCGACCGCACGCGCGAAGAGCCCATGCGGCTCGGTCGGAGCTAGGCGGAGGGCCCGGTTGGACAGTGCCTTGGCGTCGTCAAACCGACGCTCTAAAGCCGCCGCGAGAGCCGCCAAGCCGAGCTCTTCAGCCGAGGCGCCCGGCTTGTCTGCAGCGAGGAGCCAGGCGTCGCGCTCGCTGGCAAGCTTGCGGATCTTAAGTTGCTGGTGGTCGGTCGCGACAGCCAAACGCTGGCCAAGCCATGTGTCGAAGGCGAGGTCAAAAGCGGCGACGTCGAGCTTCAGCACACGCTCGACGACCGCCGGGGTCTGCAGTCCCTCGCCCCAGGCGACCAGCATCGCGCGAACGTCATCGCTGCCCCACCGGGTGTGCACAAACTCCGCGACGCGTGATGCGTGGTAGTAGGCCAGGCTCATCTCATCGAGGGACGTCGCCTGGGTGAACGCGAGGTTGAAGTCGCCAATCCCGCGCAAGGCACCTCGACGCCGCGCTGCCCGAAGCTCTGCGTCGCCTTCGCGGACCCACCTCGGATCGCCTTCGCGCGACTCCCAGACCGCAAGGCCCTCCGTGAACCAGCGCGGCACGCGGCTCTTGGAGAGTTGGATATGATAGACGTGGGCCAGCTCGTGCCACAGGACCTCCGCCCAGTTGAAGTTGCCGGCCGACGGGCTACGGGCGGTGACGACATGCCCAAAGCAGATGCCGTGAGCTGCCAGCTGCGGCACGCCCACGCTGCGAACGCCGAAGACCTCAGGGCTCTTGAAGATCTCGATGTGCAACGGCGCCTTAGGCGTCACGCCGTACTTGTCTTTGAAGTGGCGATAGGCGCGCGTCAGCAGGGGCGGAACGTGACGCTTGAGCACTGCGACCTCGTCCCGGTGCGCTCTGACCTTCATCGGGCCGGCGTCAAACCACATGTGACTGGTGTCTAGGTCGTCGTAAAAGCGCGTCAGCATCCGATACGTGCGGACGTCGTACGGATCCCCAGCGTGGGCGGCGTCCAGGTGCTTGCGCGCTAGCTTGTCATCGCCGACTCGACTGTAGGTCACCCCCAGCGCCGCGCGGGCTGGCCAGTGCTTGGGGTCCAACGCTAGCGCACGCTCGAGGAGGCTGACGGCCTCGGTGTAGCGATGGGCGCGCTGGGCAAACTCTGCCACCTGGGTGAAGTAGCCAGCATCACGCGGGTTCGCCTTGAGCGCACGCCGCGTCACCTCGTTGAAGCGACGGTGGTCGTCGAGCAGGTAGTGGGCTGCACCCAGCAGAGCGAGCGCTTCCGGATCGGCCTTCGCCGTCGGCAGGACGCTCGTCTTGAGCCGCTCGATCGCCGCCACGGGTCGCTCGGCGTGGAGGTCAAGCTCGGCAAGGAGACGCTGCGCGGGAAGGTAGCTTGGGGCGCTTGCCAGAACAGAGAGAAGCGAACGACGCACCTTGTCGAGGGCGCGGCGCTCGACCAACCCGAGACGCGCGAGACCGACGAGCGCGGCGGGCGACTTGGGCCGAGCCCGCAGCACCTCACGGTAGAGCCCGTCGGCGTCTCGGTAGCTGTGCTTGGCCATGAGGAGCTCGGCCCATGCGAGACGCGCGGCATGGAGAGCTGGGTCCTTGGCGAGCGCTTCGCGAAACGCGCGGTGCGCGCTCTTGGGAAAGTCGTTGAGCGCCATCGCTTGCCCCAGCGCGTAGAGGTCCGCGGCCGACGTCAGCCGGTCGCGGTTGTAGTCGACGGCGAGGCGGTCGAGGGTTCGATAGGCGGCCTTGTGTTTGCCGCGCAGATAGAGCGCTCGGCCGAGGGCGACGCGGACATCGGCGCGACGCGGGGCCCTCTTCAGAGCGGCCTTCAGGAGGCGCTCCGCTCGCTTGAAGTCGGAGCGCAGGAGCGCGAGCTGGCCGCGACGGAGCGCGACGTCGGTGCGAAGGCTTCGGCCCACCTTGAGAGCGCCCAGTGCGACCTCTGCGTCTGAGAGCTCCCAACGGGCAAGGTGCTGGTCGACGGCCGCGAGGGCAGCGCTAGCGTCGTTCGATGGCGGCGCTGAGGCTGCCTCTGCGGGTGCGATGAAGGCTAGGCACGCGATCGCAACGAACGCGCCTAAGCGGCCGATCCCTACCGCCATGCGCGCGGCTGTCCGCACCGGAGCGCGGTCGGCGCACCGGCGAGCTACATGCCGCTGGCGATCATCCACGTGTCGTTCTCACGCACGAACTCCAAGCGATTGAAGTCGTTGCCAGGCTGCCAGGCCTCGATGCCGCCCTCGACGTACTTGAACTGGTAGAAGTACTCGTAGTCGGCAAAGGCTCGGTCGCCGTCCACGTCGATGCGGCGCATCAAGACGCGGAGCTGAATGTCGCGGATGTTGTCACGGAGCTCCGGGATGAGCTCGTTGACGACCCGGTCATAGCCATAGTCGTCATCGGCACGGTCGGTGGTGCCGGCGTTGTCGAAGTACTTTCGGCTGACCATCGCGGTCAGCGCCTCCGTGTCGCGCTCTTCCATCGCACGGCGGTATTCCATCACGCGCTCCCACAGGCCTCGGTTCTCGGGCGTGTCGTCGATCTCGGTGTTGCCGATCGTTGTCGTACTGCAGCCGATCGCCATGGAAGCGATGACAAGGAGTAGAGCGCCGGAACGGAAAGGCGTGCGTCGAGTCATGAGCGGGATCGTCTCCAGTGTGTCGCAGGCAGGTTGAACAGGTCGTGAAACAGGGTCGCGACAAACGCAACTCAGCCGCCGTCGGTTGTATTTCCTATGCGCCGACCTGTCGACTGTTTAGCCGGCTGCGCACCCCGGTTCGCTCGAAGGGCTGCCGCTGAGCGGACGTGCGCTACTGCCGCGACTGCAGGGCGCCGGCATGATTGCGGCCTCATCCAGAGTGGACGTCAGCGACGACGCGGACGTGCTCTCGGCGATGCCCGGGAGATCATCGATGGTTCAGTCCCCGCGGCGCTGCTGGACCACACGGTGCCATCCTGCAAGGACAGCAATGCTCTCGGTAAGCCTCTGACCGGCGTTCAGAAGCTCATCGGTCCGGAGCGGCCTGTAGGGTTGCCGATCGCTGCGTCCAGCTCCATGGAGGTGCCGACTAGATGGCGGAGTTCGAGTCGGTGGCGCGACGCGCGACCCATCAGCGGCGGCGCCAGCGAGAACCTGAGCAAGATCTCGAACCTCCGATGTCGTCGGAGCGATGCGCCAATGTGCGACGCGACGCCGCTGACGTCGTCGATGCACAGCGCGTTGACGCACTAAAGGCCTAGCTGTCTTCCAGCTGGCACAGCCTCCGACCCAGCCCTCTCGTTGCTCCAGGCGGCAACGCCGTTAGGCTGACACCGGCTGTCGCTCAACATCGCCGAGCGCGCTCGCGCCTTGCCACGAAACAACCCATCGACGACGACGGCTGACGTCACATTCAGGCAGTCTTCCCGTTGTCAAATTTCCCACTGCTGATCGCTCCAGCTTCTGGGACCTTGCATAGTTCCACACAAGTTATCCACAGGCTGTGGCTAAGAGCCCAGGCAACTCAACCAACCGAAATAACGGTGGTTTGAAGAAAGCTGAGAGTTAGTGGTTGACTGGCGCTTTTTCGCGTGTGGAAAACGCGGCGACAGCTAAAAGGGGGTCGCGTCTTACCGTCGGTCTCGATTTCGCGTCAAGCCTCGCGACCACGAAAAAGTCACTGTCAGGTCAACACGCTGGTCGCCGCGATTCGATGGCAATGCGACCGCCGGTTGGTCAGCGTGCTCGAGGTCGGGCGACGATCACGGCCTGTTCCTCGCCCGGCCCAGCAGTCAGGACCAGCGCGAGCCGCTCGACGGCAACGCGAGGATTGACGTTGAACTCTGTGAGCGCCGTACGGGTCTCTTCAATGACGTCGATGCGTCGCATCAGCGACTCTGGGCTCAAGCCACTCGCCAGACGACGTGCTGGCGCCTCGTAGCTTCCTGCCACGCCTACGCGGGCTAGCAGTGCCTGCCGGTGCACTTGGGAGAGAAACGTGAGGGCCGTTGGAAGGTTCCCGCCGAGCTCAGCAAGCGTCTGGGCAAACGCAAAGGTCGCCACGGTGTCACGGCTGACGATGCTTAGGAGGCGGTCGATCAGCTCGCCACGAGCCGCGACGACAGGATCATCGATCAACGCGAGCGCGCTGCTCACGCTACCCTCTGCAAGCGGAGCGACCTGGCTGGCGACATCGGCTGGGACGTTTTGGGCGAGGAGAACCTCACGGACCGCGTCGTCGGGCAGATGACCGAATCGCATGCGTTGGCAGCGCGACCGAATGGTCGTCAGGACATTGGCAGGACGCGAGGTGATCAGCACAAAGCGCGTGCTGCGTGGCGGCTCCTCGAGTGTCTTGAGGAGTGCGTTCGCCGCCTCGTCGCCCAGACGGTCGGCTGGATCGACAACAACCACACGGACACGCGACTCAATCGGCGGGTACGGCACAACCGTCAGCAGCTTTCGAACTTGAGCAATCTTGATCTGGCGACCCTCGGGCCGCAGCCACAAGAGGTCTGGGGGGGCATCGACCGTGTCATCGGCAAGAAGTCGCTCGATGCGGACACACGAACGACACACCCCGCACGCACGCCGCGCAGTGAGTCGTTCTTCAGACCGGCAGTTAACGAACGCGAAGAGCGCAAACGCGGTCGTCCGCTTTCCGACACCGACGGGCCCGGTGAACAAATAGGCGTGGTGGCCGGTGCCCTGCAGCTCGCCGCTGAGCAGTGCGTCAACGACCCGAGGATGACCGCGGAGGATGGAGTGCAGTGTCATGGTGACGAGTCTGCACCATCGCGCAGAGTCGCGCGACTGCTCGATGGGCTAACGCGAGAGCTGGCGCCGCAGCCAGGTCGTGACACGCCACAGATGGCGTCCCCCCGTTCGCGAGACCCACGCAAGCCCGAGGTCTCGTCGCCGGCGCTCGACGCGTCCCAGCACGGCACCGAGGGGCAACGGTGGGTCTGGGTGTGGCACCCCATCGCCTTTCGTCGTGAGCGTGTCGCCGGTCCGATGCACGACCCTGTGCAGCACGAGCTGCTGGTTGAGCTCTACCAGCACGACATCACCGCACCGTATCGAGGCCTGCTCGCAGGGCTCAACGCGCACCGACGCACCGCTTCGGTACGTCGGCCACATGCTCTCGCCGAAGGCCCGAAACACGAAGGAGCGACCACTGGCCAAGTGCTCGCGGGCCAACGCGACTGCCACGTGTGCGAACGCTTCGGTTGGCCAGTCGTTGCCGGGCTCGCTGGGGCCGCTCACGGGCGGCGCCAGTGACTGTTGATCCGAAAGCGCGGACGCGTGCTCATCCGCTCGCGCGTTCAGCGTCGCTCAGGATGCGAAACGTCGGGCGAGCCGGAGGCGTCTCGACAAGGCCAGCCGGCATCGGTGGATCCGGGAGTCCAAGCGCCCGCGCACGTGCCAGCGACTTCGCACGCGTTGTTGTGCACACCAGCGACACCGGCACGGTCTCGTCACGGTGATCGACCCACGACTGCCCCATGCAAAAGTCACACTCGTCGCGGACGGCACAGCGCGTGCAGACCTCGCGGTCCGCCTGTCGATGGTCCTTGATGCCCCGCAGGCGGCTGGAGCCCGCCCAGATGGCGTCCAGCCGATCGCCGCGGTTGAGGTTGCCCAGCGGCATCGGCCACGTCACGCATGGTGTCACGTCGCCCTCGGGCGAGATGTAGAGGGCCATCACGCCGGCGACACAGTTCTTCTTTTCGCCCCAGTCATTGGACGCCGACGGCACCTCACAACCGCCCTCGCGGTCGAGCTTGAGGGTCTCGAGTGCGACCATGTCATCAAGCCCGAGGGCAGTATCGGTAGGGAAGGCGTCTCCCGAGTGGGCGGCGCGGATCTCTCCGTCGAGCCGCACGCCAATCCCGAGCGCGTCGCACTGGGCCGTGAGCGCACCAATATGGTCTCGGTTGCGCTTCATCACCGAGCAGGCCGCAACCACGTTGACGTTGTGCTCGCGGAGCACGGTCATGGCGGCAAGCGTTGCCGCGTGGCTGCCCTCGCGCCGCGTGATGGCATCGTGGGTCGCCGGGTCGTGCGAGTAGTAGCTGATCCACACGGACGTCACGCCGATCTTTGCGATCGCGAGCGCCATCGCCGCGTCGATGTGGCCGCCGTGGCTCTTAAGGTGGAGGAAGATTCCGCGCTCTCGCGCGTAGGTCAGCAGCTCGAGCGCGTCCTTACGCAGGAAGAACTCGCCGCCCGAGATGGTCATCGTGAAGACGCGCATGTCAGCGGCCTGGTCGATGACGTCACGCCAGAACTCTGTCGAGAGCACCTGCTTGGACTTGTCGTCGAGGTAGCAATGCTCGCAGTCGAGATCGCACTGATACAGGAGGTCGAGGTGGAGCTCGTAGAGCATCCCGGCTTGATAGTACGCGCGCCGCACCTGGTGATGAAGACCTTCAAACATGTCGGCGACACCGGCCCCAGTCTAGCTCAGAGAGATCGTGATCGAGGTTAGAGCTCAACTTGAACCCTGAGATATCAGAAGCAAGCGACACCAGCTGATCGGTCAGCATCTCGGACAGGGTCTTGTCGCGCGTAAACCAGAGGGCATGACGAGAGAGCTGGGCGAACGCTGCGGCGGTTCGTAGCTCGGTGAGGGCAAGCTCTTGCGCGTGTGGCTTGAGAAAACACAGACCGCCAAGCGGAGCGCGGGCCCCTGAGGTCGGCAACCGCTCTTTGCCGAGAAACGGCGTACCTGCGCAGTACCAAGTGCCGTCGGCGCGGCCAACCATCACGGTGTCATCGGACAGCCGCCGCCAACCCGGCAGACGACCAGCGGTCGTCGTCTTGCCGGCCCCGCTCTCACCGAGGAAGACGACCGCTTCGCCGCGCGGCGAGACCATCCCGAGACCGTGAAGAAGCATCGCGTCCTCAAGCGGCGCGAGCGTAGCGGCGACGACGCGGACAAGGCCGCGCACCAAGAGATCGAGCTTGTCGTCCCGCTCTCGAACGTTGACGAGCTCGACATCCACCGCGTGTGCCGCAGACGCCGATGGTTCGGCGAGCCGCAAGGTCGCATCCCAGGCATCCGAGAGGTCACGTAGCTCGCTCGGACCTGTGCGGTCCCAGCTTGGCATCGTGGGACGTCCCGTCACGTGTGCGCGTGGCTCCTCGAACGTGACGTGGACCGGACGCGTCGCACCAGCCCGATCGTGGTCGTGGCTAGCAAAGGCACTGCCGGCTGCCGCAATGGCAGCACGATCCTCACCGCTCAAGTGGAAACGGAGCGGGCCGACGTCGACCCGCTCCGCCAGAGAGCGTCGCGCTAGGGCGTGCAAGGTCCTAGCAAGGGATCGAGCAGAACACAGCGGAGTTGCAGCCGCTCATCAGCAGGACCTGCTCGAAGGCCTTGCCACTCGTCATTCGAGGCGACTCGTAGGGGAGCCGCTCGTCTGTCGATACGGCTTCGCGCTCTTCAGCAGTCGTGGTCGTCTCGTTCTTCGGTTCTTGCATTGTCGTCTCCATGACGTGTCCAAAGGTCCGTTGCCGGTACATCAATGGATGATCAGAATTTCTCCATCACTGGAACCACTGATGATGTCAACAAGGCCGTCACCATCAAAGTCACCGCCATCGACCCAGAAACCGATCGGCGAGGTCGGGCTCGCGAAGCGGTTGTCGATGAAGCCATCCAGCACAGGGTACTCACCAAGGGCCGCGACGCCACCACCGCGACGGTGGTTGTTGCGGATCTCGATACCGGTCGTGAACCCAGCGGGCACGCCGTAGGCCAAGTCGACGGTCGGCAGCGGCGGCGCGCCGAGTGTCCAGAAGTCGAGGTCGCCGATCGCGGCAACTGCCTTCGCCTCGGCTGGGTGCTCGGCATCCAGGATGAACCCGCGGGCACCCGTGTAGCTGAGGTTGTTGAGCGTCAGACCGGTCGGGCTGCCATTGATGGTCATGAACGGGCCCACACCGACAGCAGCGCGGATCGCTGCACCGTCAAAGATGTGGATGAGGCTGTTGCCGGAGTCTGTCACGACGACGTCCGGGATGCCGTCGTTCGTCAGGTCACGGTGACCGAAGTAGCCCTTGCCGAAGGTGTTGGTCGACGTTCCCAAGTGGGCTTCGCGAACGAGCCGGACAGACACGCTGTCTTCGCTACCCGCCGGCATCGCGCCGAAGTTATCGCCGATGGTGACGGTACTGCCAGGCGTGAACTCACGCCCGGGGATAACCACCACGCCGGTGCCGTTGAGCGTGTCCGACAGCAGCAGGTCTGCCTTGCCAGGTGCGCCAACAGGCGAGTCCAAGATGTCGCCAGCCATGGCGCACTGGCGACCGAACGCGCGGTTGGCCACGGTTGAGCCGGCCAGCGTGATCGTCAGCTCCGTCGCCAGGGCACTGGGTCCTCCGCCCGGCTGGCTGGCGTCGAAGATCTGGCTGCTGCCGCTGACCCAGCTGGGGTCGCCGGGAATCACGATGGCGCTGTTGTTGCCGTTGTCGCCGACCACAATGTCGTCGGCGAACACGCCGCCAACCGCGAGGCCGTCGAAGTCACCGCCACCGCAGAGGCCGAGGTAGGGGCCCGCGGCAGGCGTGTCAGCGTTGAGGCCGCGCACCACGACTTCTGGGTTCTCAAGGTCGACGCCAGTCGCGCTACCAAGGTAGATGACCGCGAAGCCTTCGCGCCCCGCGCCGTCGGGCTGAGTGCCCACGGTACCGAAGTCGTCGATGCCGTCGCCGTTCACGTCGCCGAGAGGCTGGATGATGTTACCGAAGTCGGTAGGCGTGATGCCCAGCGTGCTCGCAAGCGCGGCGGTGCCGTTAGGCACACAGGTGTGGCGACCGGGGTCGTTGAGCGTGTCGATCGTCAGGTCCTCGACCAGCGTGTGGCCGTAGACCACGCAGAGGGGGCCGCCGGCTGCGAAGTAGAAGCCCACGCCGATGTCGTCGATCCCATCGTCGTTGACGTCGCCGATGTTGGCACCGCCGAGGGTCATAAAGCCGATTCCCGAAGCGCCGAACACGTTGTTGGTATTGTCGAACTTCACCCGGAACTGGTCCATTCGGTAGTCGTCGTACATCACGGTGTGGGTGCTGTCAGTCGTGAGAGCTGACTCGTTACCCTTGGCGTCAACGGCCTTGACCGCGAGGTACCAGTGCGGTGCGTTGGCACGGCCATCGTCCACCTCTCGGAGCCACTTGCAGGCGTCCGAGACCGGTCGGGGGTCAGGACCGCCAGGCAGGAAGGCGTCCGTGCTGCCGGGGGCGCTCGGGGTCGGCTGGGCGACGACCATGTCGCACGCGGCAGCGAAGTTCGCCTCTGTGATGGGGTTGCGCGAGTACTTGAAGATGTAGCTTGTCGCCGGACCGTTGGTCATGCCGTCGTCACCGGGAGCCACAACGCTCACGATGAGGCGTGGTCGACGTTGCTGAACGGTCACGTTGGTGATCTCAACCGGAGCAGGCGGCGTGTTGTCGACCGTCGCAACAAACGTCGACGTACCGACGTTTCCTGCGGCATCCGTCGCCATCACCGTGATGGTCTGTGAAGCACCGTCAACAAGCGTCACGTCGAGTAGCGACGTGTTGATCGGCGAAGCGCCAGCCAGCGTGGTCGGCAGCGTTGCGCTCGAGGTCGTAAGCGCGCCGGACTGCGACGAGGTCAGGGTCGTGATCGCCCCGCCCGCGGCATTCGTGTCGGTCACAGTGACCGACGTGTGGATCTGGAGCCCCGCCATCGCGATCGAGATGTCGTCGACAGCGCAGTAGGACTGCGTGCTGCCTTCGGCCGGAGTTGCAAAGCCCGAGACGGTCTGAGTGACGAACTCCACCGTCGGCGGCATCAGGTCCACCTGACGCCCCTGGACGCCGGTCGACGCTACGGACGTGCCCATGTTGGACGCTACCGCTTCGAACGAGGGCGTGTCGCCGTCGTTGAGCGTGACCGTGAAGGTGGAGGTTCCGCCCGGTGCGGCATCGGTCCCGACGACCATGCCGTCGACCGACAGCTCCAAGCTGTCGACGTTACAAACGCCGACTTGCTGGACAGTGACCGTGACCATCGTGCTTGCACAGGGCGTGCCGCCAGCGCAGTCCGCGACGTTGTACCAGCCGCTCGCAGGGAGGTCGGTGAAGGTGAGCGAGCACGCCGAGATGTTGAAGGTCAAGTCGATGGTCGTCGTGTGAACGTTACCGACCGCGTCGACCGTCTCAAGCACAAGCTGCTGGAACGTGATCGGCGCGTCGATGTCGACGGTGATGTTCTCGACCGGCTCTGTGCCGTCAGGGTTGGTCGCCGAGCCAGAGGCCTTGACGACGGGGGCCGCGCAGTTGGCGTGGGCCGCGTCGCAGCCCTTCGCGATGGACAGTGTCCACATCACGGCGCCCATGGTGGTGTCGAAGCTGACGGGGATCTGGAAGCCAGCCGCGGTCGATGCGTCATCGGCATCGCCGAAGACCGCTCCAGCCATCGGTGAGTTGATGATGCAAGAAGGGGCGACCGTGTCCACGAAGATACTGGCCGGCGTTGTCGCCGCGCTTGTCGTGTTGCCGCAGCCGTCGTCCACCGACGCCGTCAGCGTGTGGGTTCCCTCCGTCAGGACGCCGAAGGTGGCGTCGTCGAAGACCGCTTGGCCGCTGACCACAGGGGCCATCGCCACGGAGACGCCACCGTCGAGCAGGTTGACCATCTCGCCCTCAGCGTCCGACAGCACGATGATGTCGAGCGAGCTCATGGCATTGAGCGGTGTGCTCGTCGGTGCCGAGAACCCAAGGGTCGGCGCGATCGTGTCGACTGTGACGGCATAGCTCAGCGCGCCGGCGCTGGGCGTGGCCGGCGACGCGTTGCCGCTGCCATCGCTGATGACCACAAAGATTGTGTTGAGTCCCTCTGCGAGGGTGAGCTGAACGGTGTTGACGCCAACCACAGCAGCGGTCGTGGTCGCGACCGCGCCGTTGACGTTGATGACCGCCGTTCCGGCTTGGTCGGACGTGAACTCGATGTCGAAGACGCGTGGCAGAGCGGCCTGCTCGCTGATGTTGAGCTTGTCGTCACCGTCCGCGTCGTTGGGGCTGCCAAGCAGCGTGACCTGCGGGGCGTTCACATCGACAGCGATGTTGCGCTGCGTGCCGGTCGGAAGGCTGCAGGCTGCCGTGGTCAGCCACGGGCCGCCAGCAACCGGCTGAACCTCAGCGATCAGCGTCTGGAGACCGTCGTTGAGCAGGGTCCCGAGGGCGTGGAGATCCACACCACCGGTGGTGGTGGTGGCGAGCACCTGAGTAAAGCCGGCCGTGTCGCACGCTGGGTTGGCAGCGGCGCCTGGGTCGTTGGTGCAGACGCGAAGGTCTGCAGTGCCCGTCAGCCCAGTGGTGTTCGTCGTCAAGCTGCGCGCGTTGGCGACGTTCCAGTTGTTCCAGCAGCTGCCCGTCACGCAGATGCCGTTGGCGCAGTCGCTGTCGATCGTGCAGGCCCCGCCGGCGAAGGCCGGGAACGCGAGGCAAATCTCGGTCACCGACGACGACACCGTGATCACCGCCGTGTCGGAAGCGCTGTTGCCGGCAACGTCGCTCACCGTCGTGGTGATGGTGATGACGCCGTCAGCAAAGGTGACCCAACCGGTGCCGGCCGCGTCTTCAAAGACCGCTGTGTCGGAGCCGGCGGTCGCCGTGTCGTAGGTGAAGGTTGCCGACTGCATCATGCCAAGGGCGTCCGTCCAGCTGAGCTGTGCGGTCACCGTCTGCCCAGCCTCGACGCCACCAACCGCTGCCGTCAGCGCGTGCTGGATGCCAGCTGCTGGGTCAGCATCGTCCGCCGCCAAGAGCGTCGTCGTGGCGGGCGACGTGATCTCGATGGTCGGCGCCGTGCGGTCGACCGTGTAGGTCGCGGTGTCGGAAGCCATCTGGCCGACCGCGTCGGTCACGTCGGCGGTCGCGGTGCAGGTCTCACCGTCGACGAGCGTCACGCCCGCGAACGTCAGGGCGGCACCCGAGAAGACTTGGCTGGTCACGACCGGAGCGTTGGCGCCACAGGTGACGGTCAGCTCAACCGTGCTCCCGTTTTCTACGTTCGTGACGGAGACCTCAACATCGGTCACGCAGTCGGCTGCGGTGCCCAAGCACTCAACGGCGGCTGCATTGAACACGCTGTTGTCGGCCGGCGCGTCGATCGTGATCGTCGGCGTCACGTTCTTGTTGGTGATGACGCGCGGTCCCGATGCGCCGCTCTGCGTCCCGTTGGTCGCGTTTGCGGTCACGGTTGTCGTCCCGCCGGCGGTCAGCGGAACAGCCGCGAACGTGTAGGTCCCGTCGTTGTTGTCGGTGGGGACCGCGCTCGACGGCGCGCCGTTGACGGTCAACGTCACCGTTGCGCCAACAACAGGCGTGGTGCCGTCTGAGCCGTTGACGGTCACGGTGATGTCGCGGGTCGGCGACGCGGTCGTGATGTCCGTGGCCGGGTCGGTGATCGCGACCGCAAGGTCGCTCGCGACCAACGTGATGGTCCACGACATGGAGCTGGAGTTACCGCAGCTGTCTTCGCCGATGGCCGTCAGCGTGTTGGCGCCCGGCTGTAGCGTCACGTCGGCCCAGGCAATGATGCCGGGGGTGCCAGCGATGGCGTTGCAGGAGACAGCAGCTCCGTTGACCTCGAGGCAAAGCTCGCCGCCAATGGCATTCGCGTCCGCAAGGTCGACTTGGACCGCCGTCTGGTAGCCGGCCATCGCGCCGTTGCTATCAGCCTGGGCAGGGTCGGTGTCGGGATCGATGGTCGCCGCCGGAGCGAGCAGCGTCAAAACGGGCAAGACCGTGTCGATCGTGATCGCGCTCTCGGGTGTCGCCTGGGTGTCGCTGACGATGTTGCCGTTCGCGTCGGTTGCATCGACGGTGACGGTGTAGGCGCCGTCGGCGACGCCTGCAGCGGCGAGGTCCGATGGAATCGAGAACACACCGCTGACGACCGAGCCAGTTGTCGCCTGGCTGACCACGACGTCGTTGTCATCGGTGAAGGTGACTTCGATCGGTTGGCCGTCGAGCCCAGTCGCGATCCCTGTGACCGTGATGTTCTTCGTTGTCAGGCAGACGCCCGTTGCGGGAGCCGAGAGCGTCAGCGTCGGTGCGGGAATCGCCAGCGTCAGGTTGACGCTACCGGTCGAGCTCATCGTCGGGAGGTCGATGATGGCGCGGCAGATGACGTCCGACCCAAGGGTGGTGGTGTCGATCGCCGTGCCGATGACGTACTCGCCATTGGCGGGCGGGTTCGTCGCGTCGACCGTGGTGCTGCCAACGGCAACCCAAGCAGGCGGGTCTTGGTCGGGCGAGCACTGGACCGTGATGACGGCGCCATCGGCTGCGTCCGGTGCGCCGACGGTGAAGTCGGTCTCGTACGTGGTCGACGTCGTGTCGTCTGCGTCGTCCTTGGCGAGCAGAACGCCGCCGGTCGGTGCGACGAGCAGGAAGGTCGCTGGTGTCGCGGCGATCGTGACTGTGATGGTCTCTTCGGCAATGTTGCCGCAGCTGTCTGTGGCGCGGGCGAGGAGCGTCGCCTCACCGTCGTCGGTGAAGGTCACGCCGCCGAAGGCGAACTCACCGTTGGCAGCCGGCGTCGACGTGCCGAGCGAGTCGCCGTCGCGGAAGAGCGAGATGGAGTTCGCGTCGTCGCTCGAGAGGTCGCTCGTGCCGAGGACGTCGAACTGGATGCCGTCGGTCGGGTCGTTGTTCGTGTCGTCGGCGGCGCCGAGCGTCTGGCCGTCGGTCGGGTCGCTGATGCCGACGGTCGGTGCGACGTTGTCGACGGTGATGGTCGCGGTGCCCGCGCCGTTGAGGCTGCTCACGCTCGGATGGATCGCCGTGACGGTCAGCTCGACCTCACCATCGACCGCGTCGTTCTCGTCGCCAAGCACAATGAACGCGACCGCGTCGCCGTCGTCGTCGACGGAGACATCGTCGACGTTGGTGCCGTTGAAGACCGACTCGATCGAGACCTCGTCGCAGTCTCCCGTGACCGCAACCGTCACCTCGATGCCGATCTCGCCGTTTTGAACCGACAGCGAACCGCATCCGTTGGCGGTCGGCGCGTTGATGACCACCCCACAGGCTTCGAAGTTGGTGTCGATGTCCTTCGTGTGGCTGATCGGGTCGCCGTTAGCGTCTGTGACCGTCGTGGTCACGACCAGCGGCGCCGACGACACCGGCATGGTCACGCTCGTGAACCGGACCGTGGTCAAGCCCCCACCACCGTCCGTCGCGACGCCTTGAGCAACAACGCTGCCGTCGACGCGCAGCTCGACGTTGGCGCCGGCGTTGACGCCGGTCATCTCGGTGTCGATGTCGATCTGGAAGCCAGGCGTGCCCTCATAGGCGGCAGGCTCGTCGCTAGGCACGAGGCTGCACGTGGCAACGCCTTTGCACTTGTCGCCGGCGTCGGTGACAAACCAGTACTCGATCGTGGACTCGAGAGGAGGTTCGTTCGTGTCCGTGTCCGGGTCGACGCTCGTGTCGATCTCCGTGTCAGGGTCGACCGAGGTGTCATCGGCGATGGCCTGCTCTAACTCGCTGCCTGCGCAGGCAGCAAAGCTCGAGACGGCGAATCCGATAACAACCCAGCGCATGACTGCGCCGGTGAGGAAGTGGTGCTTCAGGTCTAGCATCGGTCTGTATCCATTCCTAACGACGGGATAAGTGAGCATTTCAGCGCCTGTGAGGGCTACTGTGGCATGGCAGCTGGTTTTTTGTACCGACCGCCCCCGAACCGCTTTGGAGCCTAGGCGCGTACGTTTAGCAAGTCAATCGGCCCCATCGCGCGGCTGCTACCTAATCTGTGCGGGCCAACCCTGCAGACACGAGTTGGTGAATGAAACCAACTACGTCGGCTTGAGCCTGCTCAAGTGAAACGGCGAATTTCGTGGTGATCGCGCGGGCGATCTCGTTCGGTGTCGAGCCCGAGTCACCAGCACGCTCAAGCTCGTCCCAGATGGTGGAGGCGGTGGAATTCTCCAGCCAATGGACTTTACTGTCACCGGCAAGTACGAACATCTCACCGCCCACGCGCCGCTTGATGAGGTCATCGGAGAGGGTGATGCGGTCTTCCAAGGCAGGCTTCTTCAATCGTGAACGCATCCTTTCATGTGGGTCATGTGGGCATGGCGATCGCACGCTGCGGCCGGAGACTCGGCGTGTTGCTCGCAGTCTACGCCGTCCTGGTGGGATGTGGTAGCGATGTTGTAACGCCACCCATCCTCGACGCAACGGACTCGGTCAACGAGCCACCCGACAGTGTGGCAGGTGATGCCAGCCCAGACACCTTCAGCGTCGATGTGGACGCCGACGGCGCTGTCTCTGCCGACAGCGACGACGCGCAAGGTCTTCCGGTCGGCGACACCTTTGCCCCACCGACTTGCGCACCGGACCTTCCCTGCGTGCTCGCGTCACCCAGCGCATGCACGGAAGGCCTCTGCAGCGTTCACGGCGAGTGCTTGCCCCAAGCCATCCCGGGCTGTTGTGTGTCAGACAGTGACTGCCAAGGCATCCCGGTCAGTAGCGCCTGTGAGCTGCTTCGTTGTGTGGCGTCAACCTGCCGGGTCGAACGCCACCCCTATTGCTGCGAGGACGACGATGCCTGTGACGATGGACTTGGCTGCAGCGATGACGTCTGTGACCCAACCGTCAACAGGTGCCAGCACTGTCCGTGGACATGCGCATGCGGGCCTGCCACAGCCACAGCGCACTATGGGTTCGACGATGGACTTGAGCCCCAAACGGCCGGGTTCTCTGTCAGCGATCTACAGCCGCAGGACAGCGTGACGTGGCGTCTCTCGGGCGCCCGATGGGTCACTCCCCCAGCATCGCTCTATCTCGGTGGGGACCGATGCGACACGTACTACTCCGGCGCCCTCACAGGGAGCTGCGAGCCCGTCGATCCCTTCCAACAAGACGCGAGTCGCGTCAGCATCGACCTGCGGACGCCGACGCTCGACCTGCCAGCTGACGCACCGCAGCTTGTCGCCTCGCTCTTCGTCAGGACCGATGTTGAAGACTCGCTCACGGGTGACGGCCTCGCCGACCGGCTCAGTCTGTGGTTCGAGCCACTCGACGGCAGCGGCCCGGAGTGGCAGCTCGTGGCGGACTTGGCAGTCGTTCGGGACACCGACGTGCACTTTCCGGGCGGCTGGCGACAGGTCGTCGTGGACCTCGCGCCCTGGCGGGACGTCCTAGGCCGCCTGAGGCTCTCCTTCGACACCCTCGACGGCAACGACAACCTTGGAGCCGGCGTCAACATCGACGAGTTCCGCGTCACCCACGCGTGTGAGGGCGGGGGCTGCTGCGACAACGACAGCGATTGCGGACCGAGCGACGACCCCTGCCGCGCTCGGCGCTGCCGTGTCCTGCGCGACAGCACCACCCGGGTTTGCATCGACGAGCCGACCGTGCCCGGCACTCGCTGCCAAACCTGCAGCGACGACGCCGACTGTGAGGATGCCAACCCGTGCAGCAGCGACTCATGCACCGAGGGCATCTGCCGCAACGAGGTGTTTTGCTGCTTCCGACGCGTGCTCGCTGACTACGACATGGAGTCGGCCCTCACGGGCTGGGTGCTCGACGGCGCAGCGACCACCTGGCAACGCACGGAGACCCGGGCGCACGGCGGGCTGTCGAGCCTCTGGTTTGGCGACCCGGCGACCGGTACCTACGCCGAGTCCGGCCGGTCCCGCGGTTCGGCCGCTAGCCCACTGCTGATGCCGCCGGTACTCGCTGCGAGCACCGACAAAGTGGAGCTTGCGTTTAGCGTGTGGCTTGAGACCGAGTGGACCGGGGCCGACTACATCAACCCAGCTGGTCTCGACCGTCTCTACGTCGATCTTGTGCTTGAGGATGGCGAGACTCGAGAGCTCTGGAACAGCGACGCGCTGGCGGGGTCTACCGACGGCCTCTGGCGTGACGTCGTGGTCGGAGTCGACGACCTGCCAATGACGCCCTTTCGACTGGCGTGGCGCTTCGACAGCCTCGACGCCAGCAACAACGACTTCGAAGGCCCGTACATCGACAGCATCGAGCTGCGAACGGCCTGCCCGACAGTCCCCTAGCAGCGTTGCCGGGAAATGCGGTTTCTGGGACGAAGTGAGGTGTGCCGCTGGTGTGATGAACAAGAGGAAACCACAACGCGGGTTGCAGGGGCGCAGCTCCTGAGTGATCTCGAGGTTGTT
>CALHXW010000439.1 GCA_938040325.1 uncultured bacterium
TTGACCATGCCCGAACGAAGCTAGCCGAAGCCTACCCTTGCACCACCGCACAACGGGCAAAGAGGGCCGCGTGATAAAGGCCCAGTCAACTAATCAAATCCCCTGACGCGAACCACTAGTCCTTAAACAAGCGCTCCCAGAATCGTCATCTCCTTATGAGAGACCCGACGTTGGCCTGGCGTTCTTCGGCACTGGCGGCTTAGCCGCGTTTGGGTTTCGAGTTGTTGCACGTGTCGAAGGGGCCTCGGTTTGAGCTAGACGGTGGTCGGTCATGCTTCACTGAGGGCGATTTGCCGACGGTGAAGCGGTGACTCAGAGGTCGTCGAGTAGTCGGAACATGATGCGGAGCTGTGGTCGCCATGCGAGGATTCTTACGATGAGGCGTCTCCCAGATCTGAGCACCTGGGCGGGCGTCGCAATGAACTGGTTGATGAAGGTGCGGAAGTCCATTCGTAGCAGTGCGTTTCGCTCCGACTGATGCTTCCGCCGCCAGCGTGGATGCACCTTAGGGCTTAGCGCGACCCAGGCCTTGAGACTCCACGCCAAGCCGCTCATGACCATGTAGGCCCAGTTAGCGACGAGGTTGTTGACGGGTGCATGGAGCGCGCGGACTCCGCCTTTGAGTTGGCCGATTAGGTTCTCTTGATCGCAGCGCTGGTTGGACTCCCACACAACTTGAGTAGGTGTCAGCGTCCGATCATTGGTGATGTAGAAGAAGTAGCGAATGTCATCGAGCAAGGCCAACTCGCCGTTTGCGACGGTCAGGTTCTTGCGCAGTACGACCATGCGATAGGGCTGCTTGCACGCCGACGGTTGATAGTCGAACTCGGCGACATCCTCGGAGCGGAGGATGATGTTCTTGTAGCCGCGCTCGCGGACGACCGTCTCTTTGACGTTAAGTGGCCGGGCGCGTTCCTGCTCGACGAAGACCCTCCTAGCGTGACGTTGCAGCTCGATATACGACTGCTCGGCGAGTCCGTTGGCGCGACTCTTGAGGATCTTGCGGGCTGGGTAGCCGAAGACGAACCGGACGCCATCGCCGTCCCACCGGTCCAACTGAGTCGTCTGCGAAAAGTCGGTGTCTCCTCTCAACAAGACGTCAGTGAAGCCCGCTTCTCTGCAGAGCGCGATTGCCTTGTCGAGGTAGTCGGCAGCGCCCTCCGACGATGGCCGGCTGCCGCCACGATTGACGATGAATAGTGGCTCTGCCGTGTTTGCCAGCGAGACCACGAGCGGGTGGTAGCCCCAGGTCCCCTTGAACGACAGCGCCATCCCGCCTTTGCATTTGCCTGCCGTGCTGACCAGCGTCCCGTCAGCGTCAATACGGGCCGTGGTGTCTACGACGTCTAAACCGCTCCTGGCCCACACTCGAAGTCTCGCCGCATTGATGGCGTCTTGGAGTTCATCAACGTCGTCGGCCGCGAAGCGCCGGCAGAAATCACCGGAGGTTGTTGGGTCGGGGATCGCTTCCACGCCCAACGCGTTGAGAAAGCCCTCGTCGTTGCGAAGGAGTTCGATGTCATCAAGCACGCGCCCACCGCATAGTGCGTTGTAGGCGATGTTTAGGACATGGTCAGACTCATGGTAGGGCCGGTGCAGCTTGAGCAACTTCAGCCGGCTGTTGATCTCGCTGACCAACCCGCTGGCGACTGCAAGACGATGAACAACTGGGATGCCCCCAAAAGCAGTCGCCACCGTGCGACCCGCGACCTCAAGTTGAGCTCGCTGCGCTCCAAAGACCGGCCGGCCAGAGTCCTCACGAAGACGGGCCCGCGCAAGCCGTCGCTCCATCCTGAGCTTCCGTTTCTTGAGCTGTCGGCGTATCGTTTTGTTCACCTGAAAGTCTCTTTTGTCGTTGAGATGCTTGCTAGGCTTCCCAATGATAACAGGGCTTTCAGGTGTCTAAGGCTTAAACAGCGCTGGTTCTAAGACTAGTCGTAGAACAAGCACTCGCGCCTGCTCACTGCGGCGCGAGCACGTCCGTTTGGCCCCGAGCGTGCGACCGGCTACTTGCGCTGGGTGGCGACGAGGTCTGCGAGGACTTGAAGCGCTTCCTTCGCACGGGGGGTGAGCTCCTCCTCGGCGTCCGGGTCTTCCTCGTCGTCGTCCTTGTCGTCGGTCTTCTCATCGAGCAGCTCGCTCAGAACCACGATATCGCTGTCGTCGTTGTTCTTCTTTTGCTCCTCGATGATCTCCTGCATGTCCTTGTCTTTGGCGATGCGTGCGGCGCTCTGTTGCTTGAGGTGCTCGATCGTGGTCGGCAAGAGCGGTGTGAACCCGTCCTTGCTGTTGACGTTCTTGCCGTGGAACGGCTTGGTCGTCGCGGTGGCGAGTGCGTGGTCACGTCCCTTCTCGCCGACCTTGTCGGTGCCGAAGACCGAGGGGACGACGACGTCGGTCTCGACGCCGACAAGCTGCGTGCTCTGACCCGCGGGGCGGAAGAAGCGCGCGGTCGTGACCTTCACCGCACCAAAGCCTGCCGGCATGTCGCGGACGTTCTGGACCGTGCCTTTGCCAAACGTGTGGTCGTCGCCAACGAGGACGCCGCGTGAGTAGTCTTTGACGGCCCCAGCGACGATCTCCGATGCGCTGGCTGACAGACGCGACGTGAGCACGACCAGCGGGCCACTCCACTCGATGCGCGGGTCGACGTCGCGCAGGTTCTTGTTGCCGCCGACACCCTCAACCCGCACCACCGGGCCTTGCTTGATGAACAGGCCGACAATGTCGACAGCCTGCTGGAGCAAGCCGCCACTGTTGGTCGCGAGGTCCAGCATGATCCCGTCGAGCTTCTTGTCGCGGGCTTCCCGAAGCAGCTTCGCCATGTCGCCACCGCTGGTGCGTCCGCCGCGTCCGCCGTAAAATGATGGCAGGTGGAGAACGCCGAGCTTGAGCTTCTTGCCGCCGCGATCGACCTCCTCAACTCGCAGCTTAGCGGCCTGCTGCTTGAGGTCGATCTTCTCGCGCTTGATGACGATGGTGCGCTGAGTCTTCTTTTTCTTGTTCTTCTTCTCGCGCAGGACAACGAGCTTCACCTCGGT